>JAHEFX010000030.1:0-15404 GCA_024639975.1 bacterium | reverse complement strand
GAGCTTGCGGCGGGTGACTTCCTCGTCGGCCGCCAGTAGCCGGTCGGCGACGTCGAGTTGGTCCCGCTCGGCCCGCATCAAGCGCTCCTGGAGCTCCATCTCCTGCATGCGGAGCTGATGGCGATGGTCCATCAGGTACTTCGCCGAGAGGGTGCCACCAACGATGACGACAAGGGTGAAGAGCAGCCACGGGAACCAACCCGCCGAGCCGACGATCGCCGCCAGTGGAATGGAGAGCCCGGCCAGTGACACGATCGTGATCATCGTGATCCAGCGGCCGTCGACCTCCTTTTCGTCCCCTTCGTCGTCATTTGCCATTGGCCGGAGGCTACCGGTCCCGAACTCGGCAATACTTGTGCTGTGACCGCTGCAGCATTCTTCGACCTCGACAAGACGATCATCGCCCGATCGTCGACCCTCGCCTTCGGCAAGCCCTTGTTCAAGGCCGGCTTCGTGAACCGACGAACGCTGGCCAAGGCGGCCATCGCCCAGATGTCCTACGTCATGTTCGGCGCCGACCACGACCAGATGGAGATGGTCCGGGCCCAGATGCTGGAGCTCACGAAGGGATGGGACGCCAACGAGCTCCGTCGGCTCGCTGCCGAGTCGATGGAGGAAGTGGTCGCTCCCCTCGTGTACCAAGAAGCCCTCCAGCTGATCGGCCACCATCGCGAGTCCGGACGACGGGTCGTCCTGATCTCGTCCAGTCCCGAGGAGATCGTCCGTCCACTCGCCGGGTACCTCGGTGGGATCGACGAGGTGATTGCCACCCGATCGAAAGTCGGCGCCGACGGCACGTATACCGGCGAGGTCGACTTCTACGCCTACGGCGACGGAAAAGTCGAGGCAATACGCGACCTCGCCGAGCAGTCAGATATCGATCTGGCGGCCTCCTTCGCCTACTCCGACTCGGTGACCGACCTGCCCATGCTCCGGATCGTCGGTCACCCGGTCGCCGTCAACCCGGACAAGGAACTCCGCACCGTCGCCGAGGAAGAGGGCTGGGAGATCCGGGAGTTCGCCCGCCCGGTCGACCTGGGCCAGGACCCGGATCGCCACCGACGGCCGGCGATCAGCATCGTCGCCGGCGCGGCGATCGCCGGCGCCACGGCCGTGTGGCTCTGGTACCGCAGTCGCGAGGCCTAGCTACTCGCTCTCACCCGTCCGGACGTCGGGGGCCCCCATCCGGGCGGCATCGGCGGTCCGATCGTCCTCCTGCTCCTGGGAGTCCCGCTCGGCCTCGACCCGGGCGAGGTAGTGGGCAACCTCGTCCTCCCGCGCCTGGTCGCTCCATCCGAGGACCCCGCCCATCAGGTCGGCAGTGGCCTCGACCGCGTCGACCCCACGATGGCTCGTCTCGATGGAGAGACGGGTCCGACGCGTGAGGGTGTCGTCGAGGTGGAGCGCCCCTTCGTGGGTCGTCGCGTAGAGGATCTCCGCTCGCAGGTAGGGGGCGTCGTCCACGACCGGTTCGAGCAGGCCGGGATCGCCATCGGCCGGGGCGAGCACCTCGGTGGCGAGGCTGCCATAGCGACCGAGGAGCCGCTCCCAAGCCGCAGGACCCAGACCGTGCGTCGGCTCGCTGCCGACCAGGTCGGCGAATCCTTCGGCGCCCACCAGGGGGATGTCGTCCGTCGTCGACGGCGGGGCATCGGGGAACGCGACATCGACCGCATCCTCGGCCATCACGCGGTAGGTCGTGTATTTGCCGCCCGCGATACTGACGAGTCCGTTCTCGGCTTCGAGGACGGCGTGCTCTCGGGAGAGCTTGGAGGTCTCGTCGGACTCCCCCTTCAAGAGGGGCCGGAGGCCGGCATAGACGCCGATGACGTCCGCGTGGGTGAGGTCGTCGGCGAGCACGCTGTTCGCCCAGCGGAGCAGGTAGTCGATGTCGGCCCGACTCGCGGCGGGATGCGCTCGCCGGAGGGTCCACGGGGTATCCGTGGTGCCCACGATCCAGAATTCGCCCCACGGGATCACGAACAGGACGCTCTTCTCCGTCCTGAGGATCAGGCCGGTGTCGGAGCGAATCCGATCCTTGGCCACGACGAGATGGATGCCCTTGGATGCCTCGACCGTCAGTCCACGGTCCGAGGCCATCCGTTGCAGGTCACCGCTCCAGACACCGGTGGCGTTGATGACCTTCCTGGCCCGGAGCGGGAAGGTTCGCCGCGACTCGAGCGACAAGGCCTCCACGCCACCGACCCGACCGTCGCCTTCGAGCAGGCCGACCACCCGGGTCGACGGTGCCATCGCCACACCCAGCGACGCAGCGGTGCGAGCGATCATCATCGTGTGCCGGGCGTCGTCGACCTGGGCATCCCAATAGCGGATCCCCCCGATCGCCGAGGCGGGGTCCACTCCGGGAGCAAGCTCCAGCAGGGCCGTGTGGGAGAGGTGCTCGGGATGAGGGAGCGGGCTGTCGGCCAGTGAGGCGAGCCCGTCGTAGAGCAGCACGCCGGAACCGACATAGGCCCGCTCCCAGACCCGGTGCTGGAGCGGGTAGACGAAGGACACCGGGCGTGCCAGGTGCGGGCAGAGGTGGTTGAGCATGAGGTTCCGCTCGGCCAGTGCCTCCCGGACCAGGCCGAACTCCATCTGCTCCAGGTACCGGAGCCCACCGTGGAGGAGCTTGGAGGAGCGACTGGAGGTCCCCGATGCGTAGTCCCGCTGCTCGACGAGGCCCACCGATAGCCCGCGGCTCGCGGCATCCAGCGCGACGCCGGCGCCCGTGACACCGCCGCCGATGACGACCAGGTCGAGCTCCGATGCGGCCATTCGCTCGAGGTCTGCCGCCCGCTGGCCGTTGCTGAGGGGTTTGGGGGGGACGTGCATACCCCGATTGTCGTCCGCTCGCGGGAGAACTCGTCCGGCTGGGGTTGACAACTGGTCGGTATTTGCCGACCATACGGGAATGACCGACCATACGCCGGACTATGAAGCCCCCGCCGACCTCCACCTCGAGACGATCGGCCAGCATCGGGCCCTCTTCGAGCCGACCCGGATGGAGATCATCCGCATGCTCGGCCAGCGCGCCTCCACCGTCAGCCAATTGGCCGAAGCACTCGATCGGCCGAAGGGGACGATCGGCCATCACATGGACATGCTCGCCCGGGAAGGGTTGGTCCGTGTGGTCCGCACCGAGAAGGTCCGCGCCATCGAGGCCAAGTACTGGGGGCGCACCGCCCGGACCTTCGTCTACGGCGAGATGTCGGGCATCGCCAAGCCATCGCTGCTGTCCGATGCCGCCGAGGAGTTCCCGACGGATGGGGGACTCGCCGCCATCCGATACGCACAGATCGACAAGGCCCGAGCAGAGGAGTGGGGACGCCGCCTCGCCGACCTCGCGGCCGACTTCGCCTCCGAGCCCGTGACCGGGGACACGACCTTCGGCTTCGTGGTGGGCCTCTACCCCACCGACCGTCCAACGCTCCCGTCATGAGAGACCCCAAGACCCGGCTCGGTTCGGGGTACGCCCGCCTCTGGAGCGCATCGGTCATCTCCAACCTCGGTGACGGTGTGGCGATGGTCGCGGCGCCCTGGCTGGCTTCCGCCATCACCCGGGACCCGGTGCTCCTCTCGCTGGTGGTCGTGGCCCAGCGGATCCCCTGGCTCGTCTTCTCGCTCCCCGCCGGCGTGATCACCGACCGGGTCGACCGGCGTCGGGTGATGGTCTGGATGGACATCGCCCGATTCGCCGTCGTGGCCGGTATGGCATGGGCGATCAGCATCGCCGGCGACGCCCTCTCCGACCCGGCACTCGTCGGCGACGAATCGTTCGCCGCCCCGTCCAACCAGGGCTGGTGGCTCGCCCTCGTATACGGGGCATCGCTGGCAATCGGTTTCGCCGAAGTCCTGCGCGACAACGCCGCCCAGACGATTCTGCCCGCCCTCGTGGATCCGCCGGCGCTGGAGAAGGCCAACGGTCGGATGTGGGGCGCCGAGATGGTGGCGAACTCGTTCGCCGGACCGCCCCTCGGCGGCTGGCTCCTGGCCGTGGCCCTCGCTGCCCCGTTCTGGTTCGATGCCAGCACCTTCCTGTTCGCCGCCGTCTTGATCGCCACGATCCCCGGTGCCTTCGGACCGTCGGCCGAAGCAACAACCAGCGAGCGGCCCTCGTTCTGGGACGAGCTCAAAGAAGGCGTTCGATGGCTCTGGGGACATCGGCTCCTGCGAACGATCGCGATCGTGCTCGGGATCATGAACGCGTCGCTCATGCTGGCCATGGCCACGCTCGTGTTGTTCGTCCAGGAGGTGCTCCTCCTCGACGCCACCCGATTCGGCGCCCTGCTGACGGCCGGTGCGGCGGGCGGTGTCGCCGGTTCCTTCCTCGCCGCCCGCACCTCGAAGTGGCTCGGCCCGGGGACGAGCCTCGCCATCGTGCTGGTCGGCTCGACGCTGACGCTCGGTGTGATCGGCTTCACCTCCTCGTGGGGCGTGGTCTGGGCCATGCAGCTCATCTCGGCGTTCCTCGGCGTGCTCTGGAACGTCATCACGGTGTCGCTTCGCCAGGAGATCATCCCCGACCAGCTCCTGGGCCGGGTCAACTCGGTGTACCGGTTCTTCGCCTGGGGAATGATGCCGATCGGTTCGCTGGTGGGTGGTCTCGTCGTCTGGGCGGTGGAGCCCTGGGCCGGGCGGGATTGGGCGCTCCGAGCTCCCTTCCTCGCCACTGCAGCTGTCTTCGCCCTCCTGACGGTGTTCGTCGCACCGAGGCTCACCACGGAGCGGATCGAATCGGCCAGATCCGGGGCCGGGAGCACCGACCAGCGGCAATAGGCTCCGCCGGTGACCGACGCCCGACCTGCCGTTCGCCCGCGACTACCGATCGTCTCGGCCCTTCTGTTCGTCGACATGCTGGGCTTCTCGGCACTCATCCCCGTGCTGCCCGAGCTACAGGACCGGCTTGGCGCCGGCGACCTGGCGATGGGCATCCTCCTGGCCGGCCTCCCCCTCGGAACGGCGCTCACGACGCTGCCGATCGGGCGACTGACCGACGTCGTCGGCCCGCGGAGGACCACCATCGGCGGTGCCGTCGGCATCGGTGCAACGTTCCTGGCGTTCGCCTTCGTCCCGACCTTCGGTTGGCTCCTCGCCGTCCGCCTCCTCCAGGGACTGGCTTCCACGGCGATCTGGGTGGCCGGTCCCGCCTGGGTCGCCCTCGGGAACCCCGAAGGCCGGGCGAGACGTCTCGCAACGACCACCGGAGCCGGCATGGCGGGTTCGATCGTCGGAGCGGCCGTGGGCGGTTGGATGGCCGCGTCCTTCGGCCTCCTCTCGGCGTTCGTGTTGCTCGGCGTGCTCTCCATCGTCGGTGCCGGCGTCGCCCTGGCAATCACGGAGCGTCCGGTCATCCCACCCCGCACAGAGATCCGGATGCTCACGGCTTTCGCCCTCGGCTTCCGCTCCTTGCGATTCCGGGTCGGTGCCTTCTCGACCCTGTTGGCAGCGGTGATCGGCGCGGCCGAGGCGGCGCTCATCACGCTGGCCCTCGGCGACCGCGGGCTCGACGAACGCCAGCTCGGCCTCTGGCTCTCGATCGGTGGCGCTGCCCTGGTGGCCGGTCAGGTGACCGGCCCCCGCATCGCCGCCCGGATCGGTATCGCCCCCACCCTCGTCCTGGCCGGGACGCTGGGCACCGCCGCAGCGAGCGCAACGGCCATCTGGACCAACACCGCATCGCTGATCGGCCTGCTGATCGCCCTGCCCCTCCTCACCGGCTGGATGTACGGCCTCAGCCTCGAGCTGCTGGCGGGCGGCGCAGAGGAGGGCGGCTCCACCGCAGCGATCGGGATCTCGTGGTGGAACCTCACCTGGGCCATCGGCGCAACGATCGGGCCGGTGACGATCACCTGGGCCCTGCAAGCCGGCGGGGAGGCGTGGAGCCTCGCCCTCGTCGCGACGACTTCGCTGGTGGTCGCCGTCGTCGTCGGAGCGACAGGGCCACGACTACGATCCCGCCCCTGATCCCCGACCCCGAGAGATCCGCCATGTCCGCACCCAGGACCCTCTTCGAGAAGGTGTGGGACGACCATGTCGTCCGCGAGGCCGAGGGCGAGCCGACGCTCCTCTACGTCGACCTCCACCTCGTCCACGAAGTGACATCACCGCAGGCCTTCGACGGCCTCCGCCTCGCCGGGCGACCGGTTCGACGACCCGACCTCACGATGTCCACCATCGACCACGGGGTACCCACCGCCAACCTCGAGCTCGGCATCCAGGACCCGGTCTCGAAACGCCAGATCGATGCCCTCATCGACAACTGCAGGGAGTTCGGGATCACCCTCTACGGGCTCGATGATCCTCGTCGGGGCATCGTCCACGTCATCGGCCCCGAGCAGGGCGTCACCCAGCCGGGCATGACCATCGTCTGTGGCGACAGCCACACTGCCACCCACGGCGCCTTCGGGGCGCTCGCGTTCGGGATCGGGACGAGCGAGGTGGAGCACGTGCTCGCCACGCAGGTACTCCCCCAGTCCAAGCCGAAGACCATGGCCGTCACCGTGAACGGCGAGCTATCGACCGGCGTCACCGCCAAGGACATCATCCTGAGCGTCATCGCCGAGATCGGGACCGCCGGTGGCACCGGCCATGTCATCGAGTACCGAGGGTCGGCCATCGAGGCGCTCTCGATGGAGGGCCGCATGACGATCTGCAACATGTCGATCGAGGCGGGAGCCCGTGCGGGGATGATCGCCCCGGACCAGACGACCATCGACTACCTCCGGGGCCGTCCCCAGGCCCCGAAGGGCGCCGACTGGGAGGCCGCCGTCGACTACTGGTCCTCCCTGAAGACCGACGAGGGCGCCGAGTTCGACGTTGAGATCGTCATCGATGCCGCCGCCCTCGAGCCGCATGTCTCGTGGGGCACCAACCCCGGCCAGACCCTGCCGATCTCGGCGAGCGTCCCGGGACCGCTCGACGTCGACGACCCGATCGAGCGCGACGCCATCGAGCGGGCGCTCGAGTACATGGACCTCACCCCCGGCACCCCGCTGGCCGAGATCCCCGTCGACCGGATCTTCATCGGTTCGTGCACGAACGCCCGGATCGAGGACCTGCGCGCCGCAGCCGGCGTCGTGAAGGGCCGCAAGGTCGCCGAGACCGTGTCCGCGATGGTGGTGCCCGGCTCGGGCCTCGTGAAGCTGCAGGCCGAGGAAGAGGGCCTCGACGTCGTGTTCCAAGAGGCCGGTTTCGAGTGGCGCGACGCCGGCTGCTCGATGTGCCTGGGCATGAACCCCGACATCCTGCTGCCCGGCGAGCGATCGGCATCCACCTCGAATCGGAACTTCGAGGGCCGGCAGGGAAAGGGCGGACGCACCCACCTCGTGTCGCCGGAGATGGCCGCTGCGGCCGCCGTCACCGGAACCCTCACCGACGTCAGGAGCCTCTGATGGAACCGGTCAAGACGATCATCGGCACCGCTGCCCCGCTCCCCCGGGCGAACGTGGACACCGACCAGATCATGCCGAAGCAGTTCCTCAAGCGCGTCGAGCGCTCCGGATACGGCGAGTTCGTGTTCTGGGACTGGAAGCGTCGTGACGACGGGACGGACAACCCGGACTTCGTGCTCAACAAGGCCGAGTACGCCGACGCCACGATCCTCCTGGCCGGACCGAACTTCGGCTCGGGCTCGTCGCGCGAACATGCTCCCTGGGGGCTGCAGGACTGGGGCTTCCAAACGATCATCGCCCCGTCCTTCGCCGACATCTTCTTCAACAACTCCTGCAACATCGGGCTGCTCCCCGTGGTGCTGTCCGAGAAGGAGGTCCAATACCTCATCGAGCTCGCCGAAGCCGACCCGAAGGCCGAGATCCGGGTCTCGCTCGAGGACCTGACCGTCACCGCCGATGGATTCGAGGCGACGTTCGAGCTCGACGCCGCCCGACGGCACAGACTGCTCAACGGCCTCGACGCCATCGGGGTCGCGCTCGGTCACGGCGACGAGATCGACCACTTCGAAGCTGCCCGTCCATCCCACAAGCCGGCCCTCACCTGATGGCCACCATCGAGGTCAGCCCGCTCGGCGACGGCCAGACCCGCGTCACCCATGGTGGGTCGGGCAACACCTTCGAGACCGACTCATCCCCCGAGTGGGGTGGCGGCGGCCGGTCGTTCTCGGCGACGGACCTGGTGGCGGCCGGTCTCGGCGCCTGCATCGGCTCCTCCATCGCCACCCCCCTCGAACGACGCGGTATCGACTTGTCGGGCGTCCGGGTCTCCGTCGACAAGACCGTGGGCACCGACCCGAAGCGGATCGAGCACCTCGCCGTCACCATCGAGGTCCCGGTCGCCGAGGACCCGACACTGGAGAAGGTGCTGCTCAAGGTCTCGGGACTCTGTCCCGTCGGCCGGTCCCTCGACTGCGGCGAGTCGGTGCACGTCGTCTTCACCGGCTGACCAGCCCCGGGTTCGGGAGCCGGTCCCGGTGTCCGCGTCCCCCGGTTCGTAGGCTGCAGACCCGATGTTCGAGTTCGACGGCAGCCCGGTTCCAGTCCCCGATGTCATGCGGGAGACGTTCATCCACCACTGGGACCACCTCGCCTCACCCGGGGCCACCCTCACCGGCCCCGAGCGCATTGCCGTCGCGCGAGCGGCCCGTGGTGAGCCGACCACGAAAGCCCACCCGGCACTGCTCAACCTCGCCGAGCACCTCGGCACCAGTCCCGGGAGCGTCTTCGAACCCGAGGTCCGTGCCGCCGCCGACGTCGTGGGCGACCCGGCGGCCGTCGAGTCGATCGCCATCGTGAGCCTGCTCTCGTGTGTCGATGGCGTTCACGACGCCCTCGGCGTGGATCGCGAGCCACTGCCCGAACCGGCGCCGGGAGACCCGACCGGTGACATCGTCGAAGGACTCAAACGTCGGCGGACGCACGTCCCGATGCCCCAAGGTGCCATCCCGGTGGCCATGGACCTCATCCCCGCCGAAGGCGCTGCCCGTATCGCCATGAGCGCGCCCACCTACATGCCCGATGACGAGATGGTCCATCCCGACTGGTCGAAACCAGGGGGGCTGGTGCGCCCACAGATGGAGGTCATCGCCGCACGGACCTCATGGCACAACGACTGCTTCTACTGAGTGCTCTCACACGTGGGCATGCTCAGTTGGAGCGCCGAGCACATGGGGTACGACCTCGACATCCGCTCGATCGGTGACCCGGGATTCGCCTGTGGCGTACCCGGAGGCAACGCGCTCCTCGGACTGGTCGACGCGGTCTTGGCCGATGGCGACCTGGCCGCTGCGCAGCAGGAGGTCCGAGCCCGACTCGGCGATGGCGCCCTCGTCCACGCGGCGGGCGTCTTCGGGAACTTCCAGATGATGAACCGCATCGCCGAGGGCACCGGCATCCCGATCCCCAAGCAGCGCATCGACGCCTCCGTGGACCAGATCGAGGCCGTCGGACTGCAGCGGATGATCAAGTCCCAGCACGGCTGAATCGGTCCGCCGCCACCGAACCGGAACCCGATCCACTGGGGATAGTCTCGGAGCCATGGACGCGTGGGATCGAGAAGTCGACGTACTGGTGGTGGGGACCGGCGCAGCCGGACTCTCGGCGGCGATCGCCGCGGCGGACGCCGGCCTGGAGACCCTCGTCGTCGAGAGCACGTCGTTGTGGGGTGGGAGCACCAACCTCAGTGGTGGTGGAGCGTGGATGCCCACCAACCCGCTCATGTCGAGGATCGGCGTGGAGGACTCGGTCGAGGAGACCCTCACCTATCTCGACGCGTGCGTCGGTGACGTCGGCCCCGCCTCATCCCCGGAGAGGCGACGGGCGTTCGTGGAGACGGTCCCCGAGGTCTTCCACTTCTTCCGACGACGCGGGGTCCGCTGGTTCGCCGACAAGGACTACCCCGACTACTACCCCGACCTCCCGGGCGGCAAGATCGGACGGACGCTCGAGGTCGAGCCGTTCGATACCAAGCTCCTAGGGGCTTGGTTCGAGACCGCCCGGACCAACGAAGGCCTCCCACCGATCCCCCTCATGACCGACGACGTCTGGCAGCTCCAGCGCGCGTGGTCGACCGTGGACGGCTTCGGGCGCGGCGCTCGACTCGTGTCACGGACGCTGTGGGGCTTCGCTCGTGGAAAGCGACTGGCCGGCATGGGTCTCGGACTCGGGTGCAGCCTCATGCAGGCGCTCCAGACCCAAGGAGTAGAGGTTCTGCTCTCGACACCACTGACCGAATTGGTCTCCGACGACGGCGCCGTCGTCGGAGCCGTCGTCCACCCGGACGGCGCAGAGCCGTGGCGCATCCGCACCCGACGGGGTGTCGTCCTCGCCGCAGGCGGATTCGGACAGAACCGGGCCATGCGCAAGGAGCACCACGGGATCGAGGGCTGGACGTCGGCAGCCGAGGGCAACCTCGGCACCGCAATCGAGCTCGGCGAGGGTCTCGGTGCCAAGCTCGAGCTCATGGACGACGCCTGGTGGGGCTTCTCCGTGCCGGACCCCGACGGCAACACTCCCATGTTCACGCTCGCCGAACGGTCGTTCCCCTTCGGCTTCATCGTCGACCAGGGCGGCGAGCGCTATGTGAACGAGTCGGCGTCCTACGTCGATGTGGCCCACGCGATGCTCGAACGCAACAAGCACACCCCGGCGATCCCGTCCTGGCTCATCGTCGATGCCCGCCACCGTCGCCGGTACCTCTTCGCGGCCCTCATGCAGGGTTCCGGACGGTTGGAGGACGCCGGCATCGTCAAGAAGGCCGAGACCGTCGAGGCCCTCGCCGATGCCCTGGGCATGGACGGCGATCAGCTCCGGGGCACGATCGAACGTTTCAATGGCTTCGCCGAGACCGGCGTCGACGAGGACTTCGGACGTGGCAACACGGCCTACGACCGGTACTACAGCGACCCGCGGGTGGGACCGAACCCAAACCTGGGCGCGGTCGAGAGAGGTCCGTTCACTGCCATCAAGCTCGTCCCGGGCGACCTCGGCACGAAGGGCGGTCTGCTCTGTGACGAGGACTCCCGCGTCCTTGGCACGGACGGTGCCCCGATCGAGGGGCTCTACGCCGCCGGCAACTCGTCGGCTTCCCCCATGGGTCGCACCTACCCGGGTGCCGGAGCGACCATCGGGCCGGCCATGGTGTTCGGGTACCGAGCCGCCAAGCACATGGCACGCGGTTGACTCGCCGAGGCAGAACGCGGCATACTCCACATCGAATGCCCCACTGCACCGAGATCATCATCAACTAGGGCGTCCGCCACGCAAGGCGGTCGCCCGACACCCCCTGTCCGCCAGGGGGTTTTTTCTTGGCCGAACGAGGAACCATGGAACCCACACTCGAGATCTACGACACGACCCTGCGGGACGGCTCCCAGCAGGAGGGCATCAGCCTCACCGTGTCCGACAAGCTCCGCGTGGCACGCCTGCTCGACGACCTCGGCGTGACGTTCATCGAGGGCGGTTGGCCCGGCGCCAACCAGAAGGACACCGAATTCTTCCAACGAGCCCAGCACGAGCTCGACCTGGGCGCTGCCCGGCTCGTCGCCTTCGGGATGACCCGACGTCCCAACGGTGACACCGAGACCGACGCCGTCATGGGCCAACTCCTCGACGCCGGCACCGAGCACCTCTGCATCGTCGGCAAGGCGTGGGACTACCACGTGACCGAAGCCCTCCGAGTCGACCTCGACGAGGGCGTGCGGATGGTCGCCGACTCGGTCCAGTACCTGCGCTCGAAGGACCGCCACGTCTTCTTCGACGCCGAGCACTTCTTCGACGGCTATCGGGCCAATCCCGGGTATGCCATGGACATCCTCGCTGCCGCCCACGAGTCCGGGGCGGAGCGACTGGTCCTCTGCGACACGAACGGTGGAACCCTCCCCCACGAGGTGTCCCGCATCCTGGCGGAGGTCCAAGCCGGCCTCCCCGGGGCCCAGCTCGGTGTCCATTTCCACAACGACACCGGGACCGCCGTCGCATCGTCGCTGCTCGCCGTCGACGCCGGCGTCCGCCAGGTGCAGGGATGCCTCAACGGCTACGGCGAACGCACGGGCAACGCCGACCTCTCCATCCTCATCCCCGACCTGCAGCTGAAGATGGGTATCGACGCCATCCCCGAGGAGAACCTCCCACTCCTCTCCCCCACTGCCCACCACCTCGCGGAGATCGTCAACATCGCCCT
The DNA here is from genome assembly GCA_024639975.1 of bacterium. GTDB lineage: Bacteria > Actinomycetota > Acidimicrobiia > Spongiisociales > JAENVV01 > JAHEFX01. The sequence goes on along the minus strand of JAHEFX010000030.1, from coordinate 3,269 downwards.
CGATCCGCACCGCCCCTACGTCGGGCACTCCGCGTTCACCCACAAGGCCGGGCTGCACACCTCGGCCCTCGCCCGCCGCCCCGACGCCTACGAACACGAGCCCCCTGCCACCGTGGGCAACACGACGCGCATGCTCGTGTCCGAGATGGCCGGGAAGGCCTCCATCCACTCCAAGGCCTCCGAGTTGGGCCTCGACATGGACGACGAGCTCGCCCGCCGGGTCATCGAACGGGTGAAGGACCTCGAGCACAAGGGCTACCACTTCGAGGCCGCCGACGGCTCCTTCGAGCTGCTCGTCCGTGACCTCACCGGCTGGGAGCAGACCTATTTCGCGCTCGAGTCGTTCCGCGTGGACACCATCCGGCGGGCCGACGAGGAGGTCACCGCCGAAGCCACGGTCAAGATCGTCGTGGACGGCGAGCGTCGTCTCTCCGTGGGCGAGGGCGTCGGTCCCGTCCATGCGCTCGATCAGGCCCTGCGCGAGGCCCTTCGATCGCGCCATCCGGTCGTCAGCGACCTTCGCCTGGTGGACTACCGGGTCCGGGTGCTCGACTCGAGCGACGGGACGTCGGCCAAGGTTCGGGTGCTCCTCGAGACCGCCAACCACCACGAGTCGTGGAGCACGATCGGGGTGCACGAGAACGTGATCGAGGCCTCGTGGGAGGCGCTCGTCGACGGGATCGTGGTGGGCTTGCTCCGAGCCGAGCGCGACTGAGGACTAGCGCCCGTAGACGGACCGCCGCATGGCAGCGATCCACCACTCACGGTCCTTCACCTTTCCGGTCTCGTAGCCGCGGACCTGATCATGGGGCGTGATGAGGAAGGTTCCCTCCCGAACGGCAGTCACCACCGCAGCGGCGATGTCCTCGGGTTGGAGGACGCCGTCGTCGGACAGGTCCGCCGTGCCGTCGACGGCATCGTCGAATCCCTGGAACAGTGGCGTCTGTACCCACTCGGGGCAGACGACGGACACGCCGACCACGTCGCCGTGGTTGACCGCCAGCCACTCGGCATGGGCCACATCGGCGTGCTTGCTCAAGGTGTACGGGGCCGATCGCGGCTCCATCAGGAGACCGGCCGCCGACGCCGTCGAGACGAAGTAGCCGCTGCCCCGTTCCCGCCAGCGTGGGACCAGGGCCGCGGCCGCCCAGACACGCGACATGGCATTCACCCGCCACGAGATGTCCCAGTCGGCTGCCGTCGCCTCGTCCCCGAGGCCCAGCGCAACGCCGGCGTTCGCATAGAAGAGGTCGATCGGTCCGACCGAGTCCCACACCTCGTCGACCAGCCGACGATTCCCGTCCTCACTGCCGACGTCGGCGATGACCGGGGTGAAGCCGGCCTCGCCGGCAGCTGCTTCGAGCCGCTCCCTCGCTATGTCACTGCCCACGACGGTCGCTCCGGCATCGACGAACGCCTTGGCCGACGCGAGACCGATCCCTGACGCCGCCCCGGTGACCACACACACTGCACCTTCGAAATCCATGGTGGGGGACGCTACGCGGCTCAGCCGTAGGATCGGCCCATGACGCCAGAGGAGTTCCGCACGCAGGGCAAGGCCCTCGTCGATTGGATCGCCGACTATTGGGAGACCATCGAGGAGAGGCCGGTCCTCTCGCAGGTCGAACCGGGCTGGGTCCGCTCACAGCTCCCCGAGCACCCGCCGGAGCAGGGCGAGCCGTTCGAGGCGATGCTGGCCGACGTGGACCGGGCGATCATGCCGGGCATCACGCACTGGCAGCACCCCGGCTTCCACGCATACTTCAACTCGGGCGGCTCGGCCCCCTCGGTCCTCGGCGACCTGCTGTCATCGGGCCTCGGCGTCCAGGGGATGCTCTGGGCCACGAGCCCGGCAGCCACCGAGCTCGAGACGCTCGTCCTCGACTGGCTTGCCGAACTGCTGAGCCTCCCGGCGGCATTCCGATCGGACTCGACCGGAGGTGGCGTCATCCAGGACTCGGCGTCGTCGGCAACGCTGGTGGCGCTCCTGGCGGCCAGGGAGCGAGCCGGCGACGACTCGAATGCCCACGGGGTGCGCCAGGGGGAGTCCGGCCTGGTCGTCTACGCCTCCGAGCACGCCCACTCCTCGATCGAGAAGGCGGTCCGGATCGCCGGGTTCGGCACCGACTTCCTCCGCTCGATACCGACCGACCAAGAGCACAGGATGCGGCCCGACGCCCTGGCCGAAGCCATGGCCGCCGACGCCGCAGCCGGCTTGGTGCCGACGATCGTGGTGGCCAGCGTCGGGACCACGTCGACGACCGCCATCGACCCGGTGCGCGCGATCGCCGAGGTCGCCGCCGAGCACGACGCCTGGGTCCACGTGGACGCCGCACTCGCCGGCACGGCGGCGCTGGTTCCGGAGCACCGGTGGATCCACGACGGCCTTGAGCTCGTCGACTCGTACGTGGTGAACCCGCACAAGTGGATGCTGACCACCTTCGACGCCAGCGCCTTCTGGGTGGCCGACCGGGCGCCCCTCATCGGTGCACTCTCCGTCCTACCGGAGTATCTCCGCAACGCAGCCTCCGAGTCCGGGGCGGTCATCGACTACCGCGACTGGCAGATCCCTCTCGGCCGACGGTTCCGTGCCCTCAAGCTGTGGTTCGTGATCCGATCCTTCGGCGCTGAGGGTCTCCGGGACATGGTCCGTCGCCACCTCGACCTGACAGATCGATTCGATGGCTGGGTGCGGGGCAGCGACAGCTACATGATCACCGCACCGACCACGGTCAACCTCGTCTGCTTCCGCCACGTCGGTGGCGAAGGTGAGAGCCGGCGGGTGATGGAGGCGGTCAATGCCGGAGGTGAGGCCTACCTGAACCACACGGTCGTGGGCGGCGAGTTCATGGTGCGAGTATCCATCGGCGGCGAGCGCACCGAGCAGCGCCACATCGATCGGCTCTGCCAACTGCTGGACGAACTGGCCTAGCTCCCGGGGTCGAGCACCGAGCCGTCGACGCCGACGACGGAGATCGGCCCGAACGGCTCCGGGGACGTGAGCAACGCCACGCCGCCCATGTCGAACGCCCCGAGGAGCAGGCCGCCGGACTCGGCACGGACGTGGGACGGCACGCCGAGCGTGACGACGGCCGTCGCGAAACCCTCGGTGTCGCCGAGGTCGAGCTCGACCTCCGGGCTTCCCCCAACCTCCACGCATCCTCGATCCCACCAGTCGAGCGCCACCACGGTCACGCAGGCCGCCCCGGCATCGATCGCCAGGAAGACGTCCTGCTCGCCGCACGGACCGACCGTTCGCTGCACATGGT
>JAHEFX010000004.1 GCA_024639975.1 bacterium | reverse complement strand
GCACCGGCACGGTCAGGTCGAGCGCGACCGTCCCGACCACGAGGGTCAGGGTGACGGCGGCGATCCCGGACCTGGCACGGAGGTGGGGGAGCAGGATCGCGAGGTGGAGTCGGGACTTCCGTTCTCGCATGACCCGAAGCGTAGGGCCAGGGTTCCGGGGGCGTCGGGGCATATCCACCGGCAGGAATCCGGGCTCCATCCGCCTGCGCCGTAGGGTGACCGCCCATGCGAGCAGTGGTGCAACGGGTCTTGGGGGCTTCGGTCCGGGTCGACGGTGACGTCGTCGGCGAGATCGGGCAAGGCCTCGTGGTCCTGCTCGGCGTGGCCGACGGCGACGGGCAGTCCGATGTCGACTCCCTGGCGGCCAAGCTGGTCGGTATGCGGATCTTCAGAGGGGATGGGATGTCGGGCTTCGACAAGTCGGTGGTCGATGTGGGCGGGTCGGTCCTGGCGATCTCCCAGTTCACGCTCCATGCCGACGTTCGCAAGGGCCGACGGCCGTCGTTCACGGCAGCAGCCCGACCGGAGGTGGCGGAGCCGCTCTACGAGTCGTTCGTGCAGGCGGTCGACCGTCTCGGCATCCCGGTCGAGACCGGCGTGTTCGGAGCGATGATGGAGGTGTCGCTGGTCAACGACGGGCCGGTGACCTTGGTGGTCGAGACCGCTGACGGACGGGTCGTCTAGAGCTGGGTCCGTCCCTCGGGGCAGACGTCGACGAAGTCGCAGCGCCGGCAGCGGTCGCCCGGCCTTGGTGCGAAGTCCTCGGCGGTCAGACCCGACACGACCGCCTCCACCCTGGACCGGGCAGAAGCCAGCTCCTCGGCGTCCAGCTTCCTCGATCGAACGCTGAGGCCGTCTCCCAGATAGGCGAAAGAGACCGTCAGATCGTCGGGCTGGGACCGGGAGACGGCGCCGTCGGCGACGGCGATGGCATAGGCGTCGAGTTGGATGCCGACTGCCGGGTCGTCGGTGGGTCTGCCGGATTTGAAGTCGACGATCTCCCAGGCCGAGTCGTCGCCGTAGATGGCATCGATCCGTCCCCGGATGGTGGTGCCGTGGGCGACGGTCTCGAACGGCGCTTCGACCAGGAGGGGCCGCTCGGTCGCATAGCGGGAATCCTGGAACGCCTCCCACGCCCCGACCCGACCGTCCGGGGGTGATACGGGCTCGGTCACGTCGTACACGGCCTCGCCGGCGTCGTCGAGTGGGAGGTGGCCCAGGTTGTGGAGCTCGATCTTGCGGTGGACGGCCACCCCTCGTGCCGCGGCCGGATTCGGGCGACGCGGCAGTGGCTCGACATGGCTCCAGAAGTACTGCTTGGGACACCGGGCGTAGGTCACGAGCCCCGAGACCGAGACCGTCGGAGCCGCCTCGGCAGTTTCCGACGCCGGCGGCTCCGGAAGCGAGAAGAGCATGTCCTGGAAGTCGGCCACCGCTTCATCGTATGCCGCGGTGATGCCCAGCTCGGCGGCGAGTGTCGCCGGCCAGTCCGGACGCTCCGCCGCCGACCGAAGGGCGCCATCCCAGCCATCCCGGAAGAGGGGATCGGGAGCCGAGTGCCGCGTCGGCGGGACGAGCGTGTCCGGTCGCTCGCCGGGATCAGCCGTTCCGAGGTCGTCCACGCCGTCGACCCGGGCGACGACCTCGTAGAGAGGCGAAGGCCGTTTGGCGTTCTTCAGGGTCTGTGGACTGCCGTACCAGTGGGCCCCCGAGACATGGAGGAACTGGCGGGCCCGGGTGACGGCCACGTAGGCGAGGCGCCACTCGGCTGCGAGGGCGTGCTCGCGCAGCACGTCCTCGCGCTGCTTCTTGTCGTCGGGGTCGAGCCACGGCAGGGCATTGGAGTCCAGCCGAAGGCGGTGGGGGAGGGAAGCCGGCTTGGAGAACGGGTCGTCGAAGGCGCGCCCGGTGATGGGGAAGCGGGCGTCGACCACCGACGGGAGGAACACCACCTCCCACTCGAGGCCCTTCGCCCGGTGGACGGTCACGATGGTGACGGCATCCTCGCCCGAGAGCCGGGCAGCCTCGGGCTCCTCGGTCCGTTCCTCGCCGAGCAGGGCCAGGTGCTCGAGGAACGCCTCGAGCGACGGGCGGCCCTCCAATGGGCTCCACTCCTCGGCGAGGTCCAGGAACCGGTAGAGGTTGAGGCGGCCGGACAGGGCGGCGGCCGGAGGGAGCGACTCGATGTCCCGCCACGCGTCGATCTCGCCGAGGACCTCCCGCACCAGCTCGGAGAGGCTGAGTCCCTGGGCGGCCGGAAGCAGACGTCGAAGGCGATCGCGGAGGCCACCCAGGACGGCGTTCGCCTCCGGTGACACGTCGAGCTCGTCGAGATGGTCGAGCGCCTCGGTGAGTGTCCGGGCGACACCATGGCGACCGGCATGGACCCAATCGGCGAGTGGCTTCAGCTCGGCAGGTCCGAGGCGTCCCCGCGAGCCCATCGCCAACCGGGCGAAGGCCACCGAGTCGGAGGCGTCGTGGAGGAGGCGCAACCATGCATGTATCTCGACGATCTCGGGCACATCCAACAACCCCCCGAGACTCGCCACCTCCACGGGGATGTCTGCGTCTGCCAACGCTGCCCGAACCGGGGAGATGGCGGAGCTCGATCGGACGAGGACGGCCATCTGGCGGTAGTCGAGGCCCTCGTTGCGGTGCTCGAGGACCAGGTCGGCGATGGCGGCCGCCTCATCGACGGCGGTGCGGTGGTAGCCGACGGTCACGGAACCGGCCGGCGTGCCGTCCGGTGCGCGGAGCGGGGCCCGAGCCGCATCGCCCACTTCGGCTCGCACGGCGTTGGCGACGTCGAGGATGAGTTGGCCCGATCGTCGGTTCAGCGAGAGCGGCAGGGTGGGGGCCGGGCTGCCGTCAGCCGTGGGGAAGTGCTCCGGGAAGGCCTCGAAGTTCTCGATGGAGGCCCCTCGCCATTCGTAGATCGTCTGGTCGGGGTCGCCGACGGCGATCACCGTACGGGCGTCACCGAACAGCTGCTGCAGTAGGTGGCGCTGGGCGGGGTCGGTGTCCTGGTACTCGTCGAGCAGGATGACTTCATACCGATCGGCGATCCGGTCGCGAACCTCCGGCCGGGTCGAGACGAGCTCGTGGGCCCGAGCGATGAGGTCGCCGTAGTCGAGGACCCCCAGACGGGCCTTCTCGCTCCGGTACTCGACCACCACGGAAGCGAGTTGGGCCCGTCGTCGTTCGATGTCGTCATCGGGGTCGGGCGAGAGCAGGACTCCGGGGTCGACGAGGTTGTCTGACATGGATTGGGTCAGCGACGCCAGCGGGTCCAGCACGGCTGGGAGGTAGGTGAGGTTCAGCAGTTCGAGGTCCGGTGTCTCGGAGATGGACTCGATCAGGAGCTGCCGGGAGAACGTGGGGGTGATGACCCTGGCGTCGCGCTCCACGCCCACGAAGGGACCGAACTCCCGCAGGACCCGGGCGGCGAACCCGTGGTAGGTGTGGATGTCGACCTCGATCCCGATGTCCACCAGTTCGGCGACCGCCCCCCGTACCCGGCCGGCCAGCTCACCGGCGGCCTTGTTGGTGAAGGTGATGCCGAGGATCCGTTCCGGAGGCACCCCTCGCTCCACGAGCGAGGCGATCTTGGCGACGAGGGTCCAGGTCTTGCCGGTGCCGGCACCGGCGTCGATCCGCATCGGACCGCGCCCGGCATCGAGGATCGCCTGTTGCTCGGGCGTGGGGGTGGGTTCGTTCAAGGGACGAACGCCTCCCGACCCTCGGGCCATTCGTCGCAGAGGATCCGGACGGGGCACCGGTCGCATGCCGCTCCCACGTTCGGCGGGAACTCCTCCCGGCGTATGGACGTCGCGATCTCGGCCAGGCGTTCCCGAACACCCTCAAGGTTGGCCATGTCGAAAGGACGCGTTGCGAAGCCGCGCTTCTGTGCCGCCAGCGGGAACCACAGCTCGGCTCCGTCGACCGTGCCGAGCCCGGCGACCTCCGGATCGGCTGCGGCCGCCAACGCGTAGAAGCCGAGCTGGAGGCTCTCCTTCGTGTCCTTGGCGCTGGCGGGGTTCTTGCCGGTCTTGTAGTCGATGACCTTCAATGACCCGTCGTCGGCGTCGATGCGGTCGGCGCGACCCCGCCAGTGCTCGCCATCGATCTCCAGCACCAGGGGTCGCTCGACCACGGCCGGCGTGGAGCCGGCGCCCGGGGGCATCGTGTAGAGGTTCTCCACGGCCTCGACGGCGCGCCGGTGCCAATGGTCTGACCACGGCGGGCCCCCGAAGTCGCCGGGGTGGAACTTGGCGTCGAGAACCGCAAGGGCCTCCCTTGCGGTGGCGGGTGTTCCTCGTTCCAAGGCTGCTCGGTCGGCGTGCTCGGCGACCGCATGGACCAGGCTTCCGAACGTCATGTAGAGCGAGGGCTCGTCTCCGATCCCGAGATGCCGACCGAGGGCGTAGGAGCGGGGACAGGCATCGAAGGCCTGGGCCTGGCTCGGCGAGAAGGCGGCTGACTCGGGTATCAGACCGGCCGTCGGCCCCGGCTCGCGGATGCCCGGCAGCGCCTCGATGGGGCGGAGGTGAGGCATCTCGGAATCGGTGATGACGGCGGCTGCAGCAAGGCGTTGGGCGGCCGGGGCCCCCGGGTCACCGAGGGTCCGTCGAAGCTCGGCTTCGGCCTCCAGGGGAGTGACCGGTCGTCGGGGGCTTGTCTGGGTGAGGGCCGGGTCCCGGTCGGTGACCGCCGTCAGGAAACGCGAAGGGCGGTCCTCGGTCTCGTCCTTGCCTTCGGCGGTGGCGGTCCAGATGACTCGCTCGGAGGCCCTCGTCATCGCCGTGTAGGCGAGGCGCATCTCCTCCTGGACCCGGAATCGAGCTGCCTCCACCGGGTCTCGGCGGGCCTCCGGGAGGAGGTGGGTGTTGAGGATCGAGACCGAGCGCCGCAGGTCGGGAAGAATGCCGTCGACCGCATCGGCGATCACCACGACATCGAACTGGAGACCCTTGAGTTGGTGGAGGGTGGTGACGACGAGCCGGTCCTCGTTGGCCGGGTCGTGGCGGAGCAGCGGCGTCGCCTCGAAGTCGTCGGCTTCGGCCAGTCGCAGGTAGGAGGCCAGGTCGGTGCCGGCGTCGCGCTCGGCGAGCTGGGAGAGGGTCTGGGAGAACGACGTGCAGGCGGCTCGCCAACCGTCGTCGGCTAGGCAGCGGTCGGTGAGCGACGGGAGACCGGACCAGAGGTGCCAGAACCCGTCGGCGGCTCCCGAGTCGGTCGCCCAGTTCCCGTCGTCGATCAGGTCGGCGAGCGCGGCGGTCTCCTCGCCGATCCCTCGGAACACCGAGGCCCAGTCGGCGCGAGAGCCCACCCGCTCACGGAGGGCCTCCCGCTCGGCACCCAGGGGGAGGCCGACGAGCGGGCCCAGGAGCAGGCGACGCGCCGCACGCCGCTGGTCTGCCTCGGAGAGGGAGCCATCGTCGGCGGCCAACGAAACGATGTCGGCCACCGCCCGGACGGCGGGGTGGTCGACCAGACGGCTGTCCGGCCGGTCGTGGGGAAGGCCACGGCGCTCGAGGGCCCGCGAGAGGTCGGGGAGCAGCCGGCGGGTGGACCGAACGGCCACCGCCATGCGCTGCAGAGGGATCTGCTCGACGAGGTGCAGCCGATGTAGCTCGGACGCGATCCAGTCGGCTTCGTGGGTTCGCTGGTCGAACACCCGAACGTCGACACGGCCGCCATCGCCCGCCGGCGAGACCGGACCGGCTGCTCCCGGCAGGTCGCCTGCGGTGAGCCGCTCGGCGGGTCGCAGGATCCCGGCGGGAACGCGGAACGACGTCGTCAATACCACTCGACGGGCGGGCGAGCCGTCGGGGGCCATGAACTGGGTTCGGAATCGGTCGACGTTCTCGAGGGCGGCTCCGCGGAACGAGTAGATGGACTGATACGGGTCGGCAGCGACGGTCAGGTTCGACGAGCCCGCCGTCAAGGCCCCGAGGAAGTCGGCCTGGGCGGCGGTGGTGTCCTGGTACTCGTCGACGAGGACATGACTGATGTCGCGGGCGAGTTGGTCGACGACCTCCTCGCTCTGGGCGATTCGGGTGGCCGCCAGGATCAAGGAGGCGTAGTCGAGGCGGTGCTGGTCGGCGAGTGCCCGGTCGTACTCGCGGTCGAACCGGGGGAGTGCCACCCAATCGGCCCTGCCGGCGGTCGCCGCGACCAGGTCGTCCTGGCCGAGGGTGTACTCCCGGGCCCGGAGCAGGAAGTCGGTGACCTCCTCGGCAAAGGACCTCGACTCGAGCAAGGGCTGGAACCCGACCGGCCAGTTCGACGCCGACTGCTCGGTGAGGAGGCGGGCGACCAGGTCGACCTGTTCGGGGCCGGTGAGGAGCGCCGGCGGCTCGGACCAGCCGACCACCTCGCCGAACGCTTCGACGATCCGGGCAGCAAGGGAGTGGAAGGTGACGGCCCGCGGGGCCGGCGTCTCCGGATCGACGGATCGTCGGATCCGCGTCGTCAGCTCGGCCGCACCACGCCGCGAGAACGTGAGGACGACGATCGTTCTCGGGTCGACGCCCGTGGCCACGAGATGTGCGGCCCTCCGGACCAGGAACTCGGTCTTGCCGGCGCCGGGCCCGGCGACGACCAGCTGGGGCCCTCCGGTGGCCGCGATGGCGTCGTCCCACTCATCCGGTCCCAGCCGGATCTCGTCCCCTGTGGTGTGTCGTGTCATGTCCCGGGGACGGTGATAGCAGGTGTTGTCGGTGGCGCCTAGGCGGCCAATGGAAGGTCTGCGCCGTCGAGGCAGCCCGTGCAGAGAGCTGCCGGCCCGACATGGAGGACCTCGAACTCGAGGCCTGCTTCTTCGAGGATGTCTTCGATCTCTTTCATGGACCAAACGGTACGGGGAGGGTGTGACGGATTCTTCTCCGTGCGTACGATTCCCCCATGTCGCCCGATCCGCTCCGCGTCGTGCTCCCGCGTGGGGTCGTGGTCCATGTCCGCCAGATCGCGCCCGAGGACAAGGAGATGCTCCAGACGGCGCTGAGCCAGCTCAGCGAGCTGAGTAACTACTTCCGGTTCCACCGGATCGTCCGTGAGCTGACCGAGGACGAGCTCGTCTACCTCACAGAGCTCGACCAGCACGACCATGCCGCCTGGGGATGTCTGATCGACGATGACGGCGAGCTGCGTCCGGCCGGCATCGCCCGCTACGTCCGGCTGGAGGGCGAGCCGAGGGCAGAAGCGGCGGTCACGGTCGTCGACGACTATCAAGGCCTCGGCATCGGCTCCTTCCTTCTTTCGGTGCTGGCCCGCACGGCCATGCAGAACGGGGTCGAGGAGTTCGTCGGCATCGTCCTGGCCGAGAATCGCAAGATGATCGAGGTCTTCGGACAGCTCGGGGCGACGACCCGTGTCGAGGACTCGTTGGCCGTTGCCGAGATGCCCTTGCCCCTCGCCCACGAGTGGGCGGCAGAAGCGGCTGACCGCGTCGTCGCCCATTTCAGTGCCCCGGACTGACATGGCAGGCGTCGGACAGACGGCGGCGACGCGCCAACTGCGGGGTCACGACGTCGATTTCGGGACCCATCCGTATCGATACGCCGGCGGCGGGGCGGCCGGCGCAGCCGAAGCCCTCGGCGTCGAGCTCCGACTGGTCGCCAAGACCATCGTGCTCGAAGCCGATGGCGAGCCCGTACTGGTCGTGGCTCCCGGTGACCGAGAGATCTCGACGCGTTCGGTCGGACGCCTGCTCGGCGCCAAGAAGGTGGCACCGGCGACCGAAGAACAGGCCGAGAAGGTCACGGGATACCGGATCGGTGGCATCTCGCCGTTCGGTACCCGGCGTCGCGTGCAGGTCCTGTGCGATGAACGGCTTGCCGACCTCGACGAGGTACTGGTCAACGGCGGTCGGCGCGGCCTCCTCGTCTCCGTGGATCCAGCCGCATTCCGGGGCGTGCTGGCGGCAACGGTGGCAGACCTCACCAACTGACCCCGGACATGGGAAAGCCCCGAGAAAGCTTCAGCCTTTCGGCTTCCGCCCCCTCGGGGCTCCCGTGGCATCCAGCGTGAGCCTGATGCCTGTCTTCGGCGACCTGGGTCGCTTCCGACCAGCCACTGCAGCCATGCCTGCGTCTGCGGCCTGCCAGCTCCGTTCGGCGCCTTCCTTGCGGTCGGCTCCGCCGGTCTTCCGGCAACCTTCGGTCGGCTTCCTTTCGGGCCCCGTCCGAGGGCCGTGGACTCTCGTCCACTTCACTGTCGAGTCCGGGTGGCCATCGACACCGAAGTGTCGACTCCGCCGTCCGGTCTCCCGTCCGTCGGTCCCCGTGGCCCGGCCCGAAGGCCGCTCCCCGGGGGAGCCTCCCCGACCCACCCGTCCGATCGCCACCCGAAGGCGCTGCACCGGCCGAGGCGGACCTGTGGGGGTCCGCCGACGCTCGTTCCGCATGGTCCGATCGTCGGCCCGGTCCCGGATCGCTCCGGTCCCGGCACTCCCCGGATCGCTCCGGTTCGTGCAATAGGAACTATATGCCATCCGGAGGGTCCCGAACCCGAAATCAGGCCGTTCTTTTCGCGAACCGGGTGAGAATTTCGCGCTCTGGTCGAAAACGAGCATGGACCGGGGATGGATACGCGTTTCCGTCCGACCCCCCTCCTACGATCAGGAGCGTGACCAGCCCCGCCCAAGCCGCCTCCGACGCCTCCCCCAACGCCGACGAACCCATCGTGCTCGCAACGCTGAGCCCGAGCCGGGCATCGGACTTCAAGCAGTGCCCGCAGCTCTACAAGTTCCGATCGATCGACAAGCTGCCCGAGCCGACCACCGTCCACCAGGCCCGCGGGACCACCGCCCACCTCGCCCTCGAGTGGTTCTATGACCGGCCCGCCGATGAACGGGCTCCGGAGGTGCTCTACGACCTGTTCCGCAAGGCGTGGACCGAGCTTCGTGGTAGCGAGGAATACGAGGGCCTGTTCGAGACGGCCGAGGACGAGCGGGCCTGGGGCGTCGCCTCGATGGAGCTGCTCGCCAACTACTTCGGGATCGAGGACCCCCAGCAGGTGGTGCCGATGGATCGGGAGCTCGACCTGGTCGAGGAGCTCGACGGGATGGTGATCCGTGGCATCCTCGACCGGATCGACGAGCGTCCGGATGGCGAGCTCGTGATTCTCGACTACAAGACCGGCAAGGCGCCGCCCGAGCGCTACGCGGCGTCGGCCTTCTTCGCCATGAAGATCTACGCCATGTTGATCCGCCAGCGGTTGGGTCGGACCCCCGTCGAGCTGCGGCTCATCTACCTGAACGGGCCCACCCAGTACTCGATGTCGGTGAACGACGAAGTACTCGACGGCGTGCAGAAGCAGGTGCGGGCGATCTGGGACTCCATCGTCCGCGCGATCGAGACCGATACGTGGAAGCCGTCCACGTCGGTCCTCTGTGATTGGTGCTCGTTCCAAGACATCTGTCCGGCGTTCGCCGACTGATCCGGGCCGCACGCAGATCCGTATCCCGGACATGGTGCAAGAACTCTGGGCCGACGCTCGCGAGCTGCTGGCGGGTCGGACCATCCTCGACGGAGCAGTCCCGGTGTTGGTCTTCGGGATCCTCGCCGGTTGGTCGCTCCCCATCGCTGCGACCACTGCCATCGTCCTCGCGCTCGCCATCACCGTCTGGCGACGGGTCACCGGTCGCAGCGCCGGCTGGGCCCTCGGCGGGCTCCTGGGCGTGGTCGGGGCCGCGGGCCTGGCGCTCCTCATGGGTCGAGCGGGCGGCTTCTTCCTCCCGGGCGTGGTGCGATCGGCAGCCATAGCCCTTGTGGCCGTCGTGAGCGTCCTCTTCGGCCTGCCCATGGTCGCCTGGACCTCGAGGATCTTTCGTCGCTGGCCGAACGACTGGTACCGGCATCCGAAGGTGCGACCGGCCTACGTCGAGACGACGCTCGTCTGGGCGGCCTACTTCGGTTCGAGGGCCCTCGTCCAAGGCGTCCTGCTCGACGAGGCAGCCTGGGTCCAAGCTGTGGTCGGGATCCTTTGGGGCTGGCCGGGAACCGTGGCGCTCCTGACCGGCACCTACTTCTACGGCATCTGGCGCCTGGCCCGCCTCGGTGGTCCCTCCATAGGGGAGTGGACGACCGGGGAACCGTTGCCCCAGCGGGGCTTCTAGGGGTAGATCCCCCGGACGGCCTTGGCGGCGCCGACCCGTCGGATGCCCTTCACGAGGGCCGCGGTACGCATGTCGAATCCCTCCCGGATCGATAGGGCGAGCACCTCGTCGAAGGCCCGGCCCATGATCTCGCGAAGACGGGCAACGATTTCGTTCTCCGACCAGAAGTAGTTCTGGAGGTCCTGCACCCACTCGAAGTAGGAGACCGTGACGCCACCCGCATTGGCAAGGACGTCCGGCACGATGAAGATCCCGTTCTCCTTGAACACGGCGTCCGCTTCGGAGGTGGTCGGGTTGTTCGCTCCTTCGAGGATCACCTTCGCTTTGACGTCCGGCGCGTTCGTGCCCGTGAGTACTCCTTGGATCGCCGCTGGGACCAGGACTTCACAATCGAGGGCGAACAGCTCGTCGTTCGTGATGTGGTCGGCGTCCGGGTAGTCGGCGAGGGTGCCATGCTCGTCCACCCAGGCCGTTGCCTTCGCGATGTCGAGGCCGGCAGGGTCGTGGATCCCGCCGCTGACGTCGCTGACGGCGATCACTCGACAGCCCATCTCGACCCCGGCGATGGCGGCGAACCTGCCGACGTTGCCGAAGCCGTGGATGACCACCCGGGTGTCCCTGAGGGGGAGACCGAGATGGGCCATGGCCGCCGGTAGCAGGGACATGACCCCCCGACCGGTCGCTTCGCGACGGGCCACGGATCCGCCCAGCTCGGGAGGCTTGCCAGTCACCACGGCCGGTACCGAGTAGCCCTTCTGTTGGGAGTAGGTGTCCATGATCCACGCCATCGTCTGGGCATCGGTGCCCATGTCCGGAGCCGGGATGTCGCGATGGGGGCCGATGAAGTCGATGATCTCCGACGTGTAGCGGCGGGTCACCCGCTGCTTCTCGGGGCGGGTGAGCGTCGTCGGGTCGATCCGGACCCCGCCCTTGGCGCCGCCGAAGGGGAGGCCGATGATGGCGCACTTCCAGGTCATGAACATGGCCAGGGCGGCAACCTCCCCGATGTTCACGTCGGGGGCGTAGCGAATGCCGCCCTTGGTCGGTCCCATCGTGTGCAGGTGCTGGACCCGATAGCCGTAGACCGTGTCGACCTCGGAGTAGTCGTCGCGCCGGAAGGGGAATGAGACGACCATCGACCGCTGGGGGTGTCGAAGGCGTTGGCGGATGTTGTCGTCCAGGTCGACGTACTCGGCGACCGAGTCGTACTGGATCAACGCCTCCCGATACATCGGTGAGGCGAGTTCGAACGTCGGCGGCGTCTCGATGAGCACGCGGACCCTCCAATTTCCGTGTTGGCCTCCGTGCACGATACGCATCGACCATGCCGCGAGCGGGCAGGTCGGTAGGGTTCGGGCCGAATCAAAGGAGAGTGGATGGCAGAGGAATTCCTGACCTCGGGGGAAGCAGTCCGAATGACGTTCCGGGCGCACTGGCGATCGGGCATCGTCGGGATGGCGCTCGCCCTCGTGCTGGGGGTCGGCGGCCTCTGGCTGGGTTGGTGGATCGGTGACGGGTTCGTCTGGGGCGGGCTGATCGGTCTGGTGGCCGGCCTGGCGGTCAGCGCCGTTGCGGCGACCACCTCGATCACCGAGTGGCTCACCACCCGCTACTGGGTGACCAACGAGCGACTCATCGTTCGGACCGGTTTCTTCACCAAGTCGGGCAAGGAGATCCCGGTCGACGCGATCAACTCGGTCGCCGTGACCCAGGGCCCGATCGAGCGGATGCTCGGCTATGGGGACATGGCGGTCGAGTCGGCAGGTGCGAACTCCTTGCAGGTCTTCAAGAACGTGCCGGAGCCGACCGAGGTCCAGAAGGCCATCTACGACGCGCGCGAAGAGCGCACGCTCCACCTGTCGGGTGGATCGGCGCCATCGACCGCGGCTGCGCCATCGCGCGGCAAGTACGACGATCTGACGGACCTCGCCAAGCTCCGCGACGAGGGGGTCATCTCGCCGGAGGAGTTCGAGGTCGAGAAGGCGAAGCTCCTCGGGTCGGCACCCGGGGCAGCGGAAGCCGAGGTCTCGGACGAGTCCGGGGACGAGCCGAGCGCCGGTCCGGCGGAGTAGCCGCCCGAGCCCGCCGGGCCCAGCGAGAAGAAGGCCGATCCGTCCGACGCGCATGGATTCGACGCCGTACCGTTGACGTCGATGACGGGAGGTCGGATGGAGGATTCGGAACCGGTGTCGGCAGCTGCCGACGGAGGCAGTTCCACGGGCGGTTTGATCGGACTGGGGTCGCTGGTACTGATCGGTGTGTACGTGGTGTTCGGCCTACTCATGAACGAGTACTGGATCGCTTGGATCCCGCTGGTGCTGGCGATCGTGGCCGTGCTGGTGTCGAGGGTCGACTGGTTCGACGGCGTCGGATCCAAGGCAGGCATCCTCAGGGCCCTGGGGTACCTGCTGGGAATCCTGGGGGCGTTGACGCTCATCGAAGACCTCCGATTCGCCGACAGCCAGCTGGACTCGGTGATCGAGGTAGTGGGGGCGGTCATCGGCTACGCCGGCTTCGCAATGGCGTTCCTGGGGGCGCGCTCGATCAAGCCCTGATCGAGTCCCGGGCGCTCGTGGTATTGGGGCCGCAACGAGGTCCTCGACCTTGTACCGTCCGCCCATGATCCGGATCGAACCTGTCGACACGGGCAGGTCGGACGAGTCGGTGCTCCGTCGACTCCACGCGTACTACGAACCCCTCGACCGCGAGGAGCTCCCCGAGGACGACCCGGTGCCGTTCGAGCGGTGGCTCCTCGATCGACGTTCCACCCGCAGGGACGAGCGCGTCATGCGGTGGGTCGCCTTCGATGGGGTCGAGATCGTGGGCGCCGCCGTGACCTGGGCGAACCTCGAGAACAACCTGAACGCCGGCTACGTCAGGGTCAGCACGACCCCCACTCGGCGTGGCGAGGGCATCGGTCGGGCGCTCCTCCGCCCGGCGTTCGACGACCTCGAGACGCAGGGGCGAAAGTTGGTCGACACCTACGTCATCAATGGCCGCAGCGAAGCGGAGCTGTGCCAACGGGCCGGTTGGAAGATGGCCTATCGCGAGAAGCGCAGTCGCCTCTCGATGGGCACGCTCGATGTCGGCTTGATGCGGTCGTGGATCGAACGGGCCGACGAGCGGGCGGGGGATTACCAACTGCTCCTCCTCGAGACCCCGTTCGCCGACGAGCACATCGAGCCATGGTGCCAGCTGCAGTTCTTGATGAACACCGAGCCCCGCGAGGACCTCGAGATGGAGGATGAGGTCCTCACGCCCGAGATCTGGCGTGACCTGCAGGCCAGGACGGCCGAGGCCAAGCGCAAGCTGTATTCGGTGGTCGCGGTGCACCGACCCTCCGGACTCTGGGTGGGCTCGTCCTCGATCATGACCGACGACCTCCAGGCGGCCCAGGCGTGGCAGTGGGAGACCGTCACCCACCCTGACCATCGCAACCGGGGCCTGGGCCGCTGGATGAAAGCCACCAACGTCCTTCGGGTGCGCGACGCAGTTCCCGGGATGGAGCGCGTCGACACCTTCAACGCAGGTTCGAACGAGCCGATGCTCAACATCAACCTGACCATGGGATTCAGTCCGATCCTCGTGATGGACACCTGGCAGGGGGACCTGGAGTCGGCCCGCAAACGGCTCGGCGCCTGACGAGGGGCATACTGCCCCCCGTGCTCGGAGACATCCATGAAGTGACCGGTTGGGTCACGATCGTCTTCACCGGCCTCGTCGGCCTGTGGGGGGTTGGTGCCGCGATCGCCAAGGCCGAAGCGGGTCCGTGGTTCGCTCTCGGCACGATCGCGGGGTTGTTCATGTCCGTCGTGCAGACCGGCCTCGGGCTGCTCCTCTATTGGCAGGGTCTGGATCCCGGTTCGTTCCATCTCTTCTATGGCATCGTCGTCCTCTTCGCCGTCGCCTTCGCCTACATCTACAAAGCACAGCTGGCCGCCAACCCGGCACTCCGATGGGGCCTGTTGCTGCTCTTCGTAAGCGGCCTCGGACTCCGGGCCTGGATGACCTTCGGCGCGTCTCTCTGAGATCGAGCCGTCCCGGGGCTTCGGTAGCCTTGGGGCAGTCCCCGGAGGAGTTCGCGGTGGTTCGACGGTGGCCGGTCGTGTTCGGCGCGGTTCTCATGCAGGTTTGTCTGGGGGCGATCTACGCCTGGCCGGTGTTCACCCCCGGTCTCGTCGAGGCCGGGTGGAGCAATGTCGAGACGACGATCGTCTTCTCCGTGGGCTTGGCGGCGTTCGCATTCGTCATGGTGTTCGCCGGCCGCAAGCTCGCCACGTGGGGCCCCAGGACGCTCGCCGTGGCCGGTGCGGTCACGCTCGGGGCGGGCTACGCCATCGCCGGCATCACCGGTGGCACCGACTTTTGGATGGTGCTCTTCGGGGTCGGGCTCGTCGGCGGTTCCGGGATCGGTCTCGGGTACGTGGTGCCGATCGCCGTCGGCATGCGGTGGTTCCCCGATCGGAAGGGCATGATCTCGGGCGTTGCCGTGGCAGGCTTCGGCTTCGGTGCGCTGGGCTGGGTCAAGCTCGCCGGTGACTGGGGTGGGCTCATCGAGTCGATCGGTCTCTCCGGCACCTTCATCACCTATGGCATCGCTTTTGCGGTGCTCGTGCTCGTCGGTGCCACCTGGATGCGATACCCAGACGACGGCTGGCTCCCCGAGGGATTCACACCACCGAAGGGGGAGGCAGTCGGTACGGTCGACTTCACCCCTCGTGAGATGCTCCGCACCCCCCAGTTCCACTTGATCTCCCTGACGTTCATGGTCTCGGCCGGCGCCGGTCTCATGGCGATCGGCCTGATGAAGCTGTATCCGGTCGAGGTGCTGGTGGGAGGCGGCATGTCCCCGGTCGAGGCGAGTGCGATCGCCGGCACGGCGATGGCGGTCTTCTTCAGCCTCGCGAACGGCATCGGCAGACTGACCTGGGGCGTGCTGAGTGACCGGTTCGGCAGGAAGCGTTCCGTGGTCGTCATGGCGTCGACACAGGGGGCGCTGATGTTCCTGTTCATCACGATGGCCGGCCAGGAGTACTTGCTCTACCTCGCAGCAGCGTTGATCGGGTTCAACTTCGGTGGCAACTTCGCTCTGTTCCCGGCCATCACGGCCGACGAGTTCGGCAACGCGACCGTTGGCGCCAATTACCCCTGGGTGTTCCTCGCCTACGGATTCGGCGGGATCGCGTTCCCCATCCTCGGCGGTGCCCTCGGTGACCTCGGGAACTTCCCGTTGGCGTTCAGTATCTGTGGGGTGGCTTGCGTGGCCGGGGCGATCGCCGCTGCCCTCGTCTTCCCGCCGAGCCACGAGGAGGCGATGCACGCCTTCAACTGGAAGCGGTTCGCCCACAACGCCCACGTCTTCGACCACGAGGAGGCGAAGGCCGGGTAGCGGCGGGTCCCACCGGTACCATCCGGCGACCGAACGAGGAGAGCGGATGCTGCTGGACGGCAAGCGACTGGTGATCACGGGGGTCCTGAACCCAGATTCGATTGCGTTCCATGCTGCCCGCATCGCGCAGGAGCAGGGTGCCGAGATCGTGTTGACCGGTTTCGGGCGGGCCATCCGCCTCACCGAACGCTCGGCGAAGCGACTGCCCGACCCGCCCGACGTCCTCGAGCTCGACATCATGGACGACGCCCACATGGAAGCCCTGGCTACCGAGCTGAAGCAGCGCTGGGGATCGGTGGACGGGGCGCTCCATTCCATCGCCTTTGCGCCCGAAGACGCCCTGGGTGGCAATTTCCTGAACACACCCGTGGAGAGTGCCCAGACGGCATTCGGCGTCTCGGCCTTCTCCTACAAGACGCTCGCCGTGGGCCTCCGACCGCTCATGGAGGAGGCGGGGGGCGGTGCCCTCGTCGCCATGGACTTCGACAACCGACAGGCCTGGCCCGGCTACGACTGGATGGGGGTTGCCAAAGCCGCCCTGCAGGCAACCACGCGCTACCTCGCCCGTGACCTCGGGGGCTCGGGCATCCGCGTGAACGCCGTCTCGGCCGGGCCACTGGCGACCGTCGCGGCGAAGTCCATCCCGGGCTTCACCCAGTTCAAGGACGTCTGGGGCGACCGTGCCCCACTCGGCTGGGACCAGAACGATCCGGAGCCCGTGGCGAAGATGGTGTGTGTCCTGCTCAGCGACTGGGCTCCCATGACGTCCGGTGAGATCGTCCACGTCGATGGCGGTTTCCATGCCATCGCCGCGCCGAGCGAGTAGTGGCTCTTCGCGCGATCGCCGAAGGGGTGTTCGCCGACGTCGGCCCCGAGCCCCACACGGTCGTCTGCCTCCATGGCTGGGGAAGGAACCGCTCCGATTGGGACGGGGTTCTGCCGGACGCGGGCCGTATCGCCGTCGATCTGCCCGGATTCGGGGCATCACCTGTCCCTCCGGAGGCTTGGGGGGCCCACGAGTACGCAGCGGCACTTGCGCCCGCCATCGCCGCGCTCGACGAACCACCGGTCGTGGTCGGCCACTCGTTCGGGGGGCGGATCGCCGTGTGCCTCGCCGCCGACGGCGTGCCCGTCAGGGGTCTGGTGCTCGCCGGCGTCCCCCTGCTCCGCCGGGCCGGCAGCGGCAAGTCGCCGACCGGGTACCGCTTCGTCCGCTGGGCCCACGATCGCGGTCTCGTCTCGGACGATCGCCTCGAGGCGGCCCGCCAGAAGTACGGCTCCGCCGACTACCGAGCGGCATCGGGGATCATGCGTGACGTGCTCGTACGTGCCGTGAACGAGTCCTACGCCGCCGAGCTGGCCGAGCTCGACGTCCCCGTTCGGATGGTCTGGGGTGGCGAGGACACCGCCGCCCACCCCGACATCGCCCGCGAGGCGGTCGCGCTGGTCGACGATGCGGTTCTCGACGTGGTCGAGGGAGTCGGCCACGACGTCCATCGCTCCCGCCCAGACCTGATCCAAGCGGCCGTGGCGGATCTGGCATGACCTGGTGGGAGGCGCTGGTCGCCACGACGGCGACGCTTGCCGCGGCCGTTCCGCTCGGTCTGCGATGGCTCCGGGTCGCCCAACGAGAGCACTACCTGCCCGGCTCGGTCACACGCTTCTTGGTCCGCTGGTGGCTCTCGACGCCGCTCAACGTCACCATTGGTTTCGCGGCCGTCGCCGCCCTCGTGGGGGCCGTCCTCACCGATCTCGGTCTCTGGTTCGTCCTCATCGCTGCGGCCCTGGGTGCCGTGTTCCCGGTCGGGCTCCCGGCGCGAGGGACCACATCCGCCCTCGCCTGGACCGATCGACTGAAGAAGGTGGCTTTCACGACGGGTGGCCTGGCCGTCCTCGTGACGGCCGTCGTCTCGCTCATTCCCGGCTCCGACTACGCGGCCGGTCTCATCTTCGGGCTGTTCGCCATCGACGTCCTGGTCGACGTCGCCCTCGTGGTGCTCGCACCGATCGAGAAGCGGTCGCAGCGCAAGTGGATCGACAAGGCCCGTGCCGGCATGCGCATGGTCGGTCCGAGCGTCGTGGCCATCACCGGGTCCTACGGCAAGACGACCACGAAGGAGTACGTCCGGCGGGTCCTGGCAGCGTCGGCCCCGACCGTCGCCAGCCCGGCCTCGTTCAACAACGCGATGGGGCTCGCCCGGACGGTGAACGAGCACCTGTCGCCGGGGACCGAGTGGTTCATCGCCGAAATGGGGAGCTACGGACCGGGGGAGATCGGATCGCTCTGTGAGTGGATCCCACCCGACATCGCGGCGATCACGGCGATCGGTCCGGTGCACCTGGAGCGGTTCGGGTCGCTCGACACCACGCTTCGTTCCAAGGCCGAGATCACCGAGCGGGCTCGGACCGTCGTGCTGAACGTCGACGATGAGCGACTGGCCGGCCTCGCCGACGAGCTCGAGGCATCCGGGAAGCGGGTCGTCCGAACCGGCGTCGAGTCAGAGGAGGTCGCAGTCCGCGTCACCCCTGCCGAGGACGGGTGGGCCGTCGTCGTCGACGGGGCCGAGGTCGCCCGCCTGCCGGCGGTGCCCTTCCCGACCAACCTCGCCCTGGCCGTGGGGATCGGTGTCGCGGCCGGTGTCGCCCTCGACGGGATGGCAGAGGCCTTCGCGGACTCGGACACCCCCGACCATCGTCAGTCGGTCACCCTGGGCAAGGGCGGGTTCTGGGTCATCGACGACACGTTCAACTCGAACCCCGCCGGGGCGGAGGCAGCGCTGGAGTTGCTCGCGGGGACGGGGACCGGGCGCCGAGTCGTGGTGACCCCCGGCATGGTCGAGCTCGGCAGGGAGCAGGCGTCGGCCAATGAGGCGTTCGGCGAGCGGGCGGCGGAGGTGGCCGATGACGTCGTCATCGTGAAGCGGACCAATCGGGTTGCCCTCCGCAAGGGGGCCAACACCGGTCAAGCCGACGTGCGCTTCGCCCCGAGCCGCGACGAGGCGATCGAGTGGGTGCGGGCCACCCTCCGACAGGGCGACGTGGTGCTGTACGAGAACGACCTCCCCGACCACTACCCGTAGGTCGTAGGAGCAACCCGGCAGGACTCCTAGCCTCACGCCCATGAGTCGTCATGCGGTGGTGTTCGGTGGTCCCTCGCCAGAACACGACATCTCCATCCTCACCGGCCTCATGGCCGCACGCACCCTCCACGAGTCCGGTACCGAGGTCCGGGCGCTGTACTGGACCAAGACGGGAGACTGGTACGAGGTGCCGGTCAACGCCGAGGCGGCGGACTTCATCGAAGGGGTGCCGAAGGGGTCCGAGGAGCTCGGGTTCGTTGCCGCTCCCGGCGCAGGCTGGGTCGCCGAAGGGCGGTTGGGACGGCCCAAGCCGCTCGGTGTCGAAGCCGTCGTCAATGCGTGCCACGGTGGTCCCGGAGAGGACGGGGCCCTCCAGGCGGCATTGGACATCGCCGGTATCCGGTCATCGGGCCCGGCCACCTGGTCGGCCTCGCTCGCCATGGACAAGCTCGCCTTCGGTGCGGTCATGGAGACCGCCGGCCTCCCGACCCTTCCTCGCCGCCCGATCGACGAGGCCGTGATCCCCGACTTCGAGGGTCCGTACATCGCCAAACCCCGTTTCGGCGGCTCGTCCATCGGCATCGAGGTCGTCGAGGACCATGCCACCGCCTTGGCTCTCACCAAGAGCTCGCCGCACTACGTCGCCGGCGGAGTCCTCGAGCCGTTCCTCGAGGGTGCCGACGACCTGAACATCTCCATCCGAACCTGGCCGGAGCTCGAACTCAGCCCCATCGAGCGACCACTGCGAGGTGGCGCCTTGTACGACTACAAGGAGAAGTACTTGAGTGGTGGTGGACTCGAAGGATCACGACGTGAGCTCCCAGCCGACATCCCCGAAGAGCTGGCGGAGCGGATCCGGTCGCTCGCAGCGACCGTCGCCCGTCTGACCGGGGTCCGCGGTGTCTCACGGCTCGACTTCCTCCATCACGGCGACGCCCTCTACGTGAATGAGATCAACAACCCGCCCGGCTCGCTCAGCCACTACCTCTGGTCGGCCGGTGGGGTGACGACGCCCCAGCTCGTGCGGGACCTGCTCGAAGAGGCTGACCGGGGCAAGGGTCCTGGATGGACCGCGGTGGGCGCCGACGGCATGGCCCTCCGCGACGCCGGCAGCATCGCCGCAAAGCTGGGCTAGCTGGGCCGGAAGCCACCGAGCCGGCTGAGTGCAGCCGGCCGGAGGCCGGCTACAGGTGGACGACCGGGCAGGTGAGGGTGCGGGTGATGCCGTCGATCTGTTGGATCGATGCAACCACCATGCGTCCGAGGTCGTCGACGTTGGACGCCGATGCCTTCACGATGACGTCGTAGGGGCCGGTGACGTCGTCTGCGGCCTCCACGCCATCGATGGCTCGGACCGCCTCCGCCACCGGTGCCGCCTTGCCTACTTCGGTCTGGATGAGAACGTACGCCTTGACCATGGGGCGAGCGTACTCCAAACGAGAGAAGGCCGGGCGATGCCCGGCCTTCAGATCCATTGGCGATTGCCGGTCAGGCGCCTTCTGTGCCCAACCCGACGCGGGTGACGAAGCGCTTGCCGTCGTCCTCGGTGACGTCGACGACGACGCGCTGGCCCTGGCGGAGCATCCGGAAGATGGAGCCCTCGAGCGACCCGGGACGGAGGTAGACCTCGGACCGGTCGGCATCGAGCAGGACCACGCCGGTCGACGTGGCGGTGTCGTAGACCTTGACGACGCCTTGCACCCGACTAGGCCTTCTCGACCTTGCCGGCCCGAATGCATGACGTGCAGACGCGGGCCTTGCGGGTGTTGGAGCCGTGCTTGACGCGCACCTTCTGGATGTTCGGGTTCCAGCGGCGCGAAGAGCGCTTGTGGGAGAAGGTGACCTGCTTGCCGAAGCTCGGTTCCTTCTGGCAGATCTCGCAGCGGTAGGACATGACAAACCTGTGGGGAGAGGAGGGATCGGCCGCAGAGTAGCAATGGGTCCCGTCAATGGAAACCCGAAACCGGCTCCGATCAGACGGTGAGGGCCCCGGCGAACACCTGCCAGGCGAGCAACGACTTGGCCACGAGGCTGAGCGCCACGTAGGCGGATTCGCCGAACAGGTAGTCGCGCCACTTGCCCACGGGCTTGTACTGCAGGATCTGGTTCAACGCGAACGAGTTGAAGAAGATGAACAGCGAGAAGAAGATCCAGTACACGAAGCTGGGAGGGCCGCCTTCGACCGTGGGGCTCCAGAGGTAGATGCCGATGGCGATCCAGGGAACGATGCCGGCGATGCACCCGAAGAAGAACGGCAGTCCCCACCCCTTCTGACCGGGCTCGTGGTCACGCTCGACCAGCCAACCGAAGAGGATCATGGAGGCGTTGACGCCGAAGATGGCGATCAGCGCCGCAAGGTCGCTGAGACCGGTGAGCATGGCGATCAGGATCACCATGACCGAGGAGGAGATCGAGTACTCGACCCATCGGGCGTAGTTCCGGTTCTTCCGGAGGTTGTCGCCATACCAGGTGAAGACACCCGGGGAGGCGATGATGAAGTGGGCCAGTGCCGACAGGAAGAGGAACACCGCCACACCCCAGGCGAGGTTGATGGAGAAGAGTTGCTCGACGCCGGTGTAGGACTCGGGAAGGCCGGGGGCACCGGCGAGGAACGCGGCGGTGACGGGGAGGGAGAAGTCGTTGGCGAGCGCCACCACGGCCACGCCCTGCACGGCGTGCAGGACGCCCATGCCGAGGTTGTAGCCGCGCAGGCGGCCGATTCGTCGGGTGGTTTCGTCAGTGGTCATGGGTCTCTCTCCGGGGGTGCGATGAGCCTACGTTGCGGGAGGCACCTTCGTATCGCACCCGTCAACGACAATGGGTGTCGATGACGACCCGTGGCCGCAGCCTCGCCTACCTCACCTCGGTCGACGTGACCGAGGTCAAGGAGCTGGGCGGCGCGCGCGGCAGGGCGTTGCGCGCCGGCGGTGTCGAGTCGGTGACCGACCTCCTCCTCCACACGCCCCGCCGATACCTGGACCGCTCGACGGTCGTCCCCCTCGCCCAGGCGCCGGTCGACAAGGAGGTGACGGTGATCGGTCGCGTCACGTCGATCTCGAGTCGACGGGTCCGCAAAGGGCTCGTCCTCGTCAACGCCGTCGTCGCCGACGAGTCGGGCACGGTTGCCGTGACCTGGTTCAACCAGGGGTTCCGGGTCAATCAGCTCAAGGACCGCGAGGTCGCCTTGTCCGGCAAGCTCGAGCGCTTCAAGGGGCGACTACAGATGAAGAGCCCCGTCGCCGACGTGTTGTCCGGCGGGGAATCGCTCACCACCGGTCGGGTGGTCCCGATCCACCGGTCGGTGAACGATGTCGGGCCCACGACCCTCCGCAAGGCGGTCCACAACGCCCTTCGGCGCTCGCAGCCGGTGGCCGACCCGGTCCCGGCCCGGATCCGACGACACCGTGAGGTCGTCGACCGAGCCGCCGCCCTGCAGGCCATCCACTTCCCGGAGAACCTCGGTGAGGCCCGAACGGCGCGAAAGCGACTCGTCTTCGACGAGTTCTTCCGGATCGAGCTCTCCCTGGCGCTCGCCAAGCGCCAGAAGGCCGAGTCGGCGGTCGGCGTCGCCCATCGGGGAGACGGGTCACTCGTGGGGGCGTTCGTGGGCGCCCTCGGCTTCCCGCTCACCGATGCCCAGCGTCGGGTCATCGGCGAGATCACCGAGGACATGGCCAGCACCCACCCGATGCATCGGCTCCTGCAGGGCGAGGTCGGCTCCGGCAAGACGGTCGTTGCGGTCGCAGCCCTGTTGGTCGCCGTGGAAGCGGGCCACCAAGGGGCCGTGATGGCTCCGACCGAGGTCCTGGCGACCCAGCACTTCCTCGGGATCACCGATCTGCTCGAGGGGGCCGGATTGGCGCCGGCCCAGAGCGACGGATCGGGGACCGGGTCGTTGTTCGAGGCCGGCACCGAGGGCCCAACCGTTTCGGTCGCGCTGCTCACCGGGAGCCAGGCGCTCTGCACGGCTGCTCCGGGGGCCGACCGAACCGAGCTGGTCTCGATGATCGCCGATGGTCGGGTCGACATCGTGGTCGGGACCCACGCGCTCATCCAGGAAGGAGTTGCCTTCTCGGCGTTGTCCACCGCCGTGGTCGATGAACAGCACCGGTTCGGCGTCGGTCAGCGGGTGGCCCTGAAGGAGCAGGCGGGCGCAATCGAGCCCGACCAACTGATCATGACGGCGACCCCGATCCCGAGAACGCTCTCGATGACGCTCTACGGCGACCTCGACGTCAGCCTCCTCGACGAGATGCCCCCCGGTCGCACGCCCACCACCACCGAGGCCGTCACCCCGACCGACCTCGACCCGGTCTGGGATCGGGTGCGCTCGGAGGCGGTGGCGGGTCGTCAGGTGTTCGTTGTCTGCCCCCTCGTCGAGGAGTCCTCGAAGGTCGAGGCGGCTTCGGCGACCGAATGGCACGATCGCTTGTCGGGCCTCTTCCCGGACCTCGCCGTCGGCCTCCTCCACGGCCAGCTCAAACCCGAGGAGAAGGCAGAAGCCATGGAGCAGATGCGATCCGGCTCGGTCGACCTGCTCGTGGCGACGACGGTCATCGAGGTCGGGATCGACATCCCGAACGCCACGATGATGGTGATCCTCGACGCCGACCGGTTCGGGCTGTCCCAGCTCCACCAACTCCGGGGCCGGGTCGGACGAGGTGCCCACCCCGGTCATTGCGTACTGGTCGCCGACCCGACCACCGAGGACGGCGAGGCGCGGATCGAGGCGATGGTCGCGACGACGGACGGCTTCCGCCTGGCCGAGCGAGACCTCGAGATCCGAGGCCAGGGCTCGGTCTTCGGCGACCGCCAGTCCGGGAGGGGCGATCTTCGCCTCGGCGACATCCTGCGCGACACGGACCTGCTGGTCGGTGCTCGCGAGGACGCCTTCGCCCTCGTCGATGTCGATCCACAACTAGCCGAGCATCCCGAACTCGCCGAGGAGTTGACGGCCTTCTTCCCCGACGCCGAGGTCGTCGAGTACCTCTTCAAGTCCTAGGCGGGCCTCAGATCGCCAGTGTCTCGGCCATCGCCCTGACCAGCCGGTCAGGGCCGGGGAAGTAGTCCCACTCCTGGGCGTGGGGGTAGGGCGTGTCCCACCCCGTGACCCGGCGCACCGGTGCCTCGAGCGAGAAGAAGGCCTTGGCCTGGACGAGCGCTGCGACCTCGGCTCCGAATCCCGAGGTCTTGGTGGCTTCGTGGAGCACGATGCATCGGCCCGTCTTCCTGACCGACGCCAGGACGAGGTCGATGTCGAAGGGCACGAGCGTGCGGAGATCGATGATCTCGCCGTCGATCCCCGACTCGTCCATGGCCGTCGCGGCCACGTGGACCATCGTCCCGTAGGTGACGACCGTGAGATCGGCTCCCTCCCGGCGCACGGCTGCCTTGCCGATGGGAACGGTGTAGTGCCCATCGGGTACCTCGCCGAGCTCGTGCTCGTTCCAAGGAATCACACGATCATCGGGTCTGCCTGCGAAGGCGCCGTGGTAGAGACGCTTGGGTTCCAGGAACACAACGGGATCGGGGCTCTCGATCGCCGACAGGAGGAGCCCCTTGGCGTCGTAGGGATTCGAGGGGACGATCGTCGTCAGTCCGGCCACATGGGTGAACAGGGCCTCGGGGCTCTGGGAGTGGGTCTGGCCCCCGAAGATGCCGCCCCCGGTCGGCATGCGGATCGTGATGGGGGCGGTGAAGTCGCCCGCCGAGCGATGGCGGAGCCGGGCGGCCTCCGAGACGATCTGGTCGTACGCCGGGTACATGTAGTCGGCGAACTGGATCTCCACACACGGCCGGAGACCGTTGGCGGCCATCCCGATCGCGGCTCCCACGATGCCTGATTCGCTGATCGGGGTGTCGAAGCACCGATGGGACCCGAAGCGCTCCTGCAGGCCCTGGGTGCATCGGAACACGCCGCCGAAGAACCCGACGTCCTCACCGAACACGACGACCGACTCGTCCCGCTCCATGGCGACGCCGTGGGCGTCGCGGATTGCCTCGACCATGCTCATGGAAGCCATGTCAGGACCCGGCCTCGTCGCGCTGCGCCTGCAGGTGCGGGGGGATCTCTGCGTACACGTCCTCGAACATGTCCTTCACCGACGCGGGATGGGTGTGCAGTGTCCCGTGGGCGAGGGCGGCGGCCTGGGCCTCGGCCACCGTCGCTTCGACTTCTTCGGCCAGGGAGTCCAGCTCGGCACGCGTGGCCGCCCCGGTCGCGAGGAGGTGTCGTTCCAGTCGCTCCACCGGATCGCCCAAGGGCCAGGCTGCCGCCTCCCCCACGGGTCGGTAGCCGTCCGGGTCGTCGGAGGTGGAATGGGCGCCTGCCCGGTAGGTCACCCACTCGATGAGCGTCGGTCCGAGGCCGGCCCGCGCCCGGTCCGCGGCCCAGCGGGTGACCGAACGGCCGGCGAGGAAGTCGTTTCCGTCGACCCTGAGCGAGGGGATGCCGAATCCCAGACCGCGTGCAGCGAAGGTGGATGCGTGGCCGCGTGCGACGTCTTGGGACGTCGAGATCGCCCATTGGTTGTTCACGATGTTCAGCAGGAC
This sequence comes from bacterium, assembly GCA_024639975.1. Classification (GTDB taxonomy): domain Bacteria; phylum Actinomycetota; class Acidimicrobiia; order Spongiisociales; family JAENVV01; genus JAHEFX01. Next base: position 35,053 of record JAHEFX010000004.1, on the reverse strand, counting down.
CGGCGGCTGGTAGGTGGAGGCGAAGAGCATGCCGGAGTGGAAGTCGGATTCGGCCGTGGAGCCATCGCCGATCCAGGCGCTCGCGATCGCGGTCGAGCCCTTGATCGCCGATGCCATCGCCCATCCCACGGCCTGGATGAACTGTGTGGCGAGGTTGCCCGAGATCGAGAAGAACCCGTGCGATCGCGAGGTGTACATGACCGGGAGCTGGCGGCCGTGCAGCGGGTCGGCCACGTTGGAGTAGACCTGGTTCATCATCAGTTCGAGCGGGTACCCCGATGCGATGAGGAGGCCCTGCTGTCGGTAGGTGGGGAAGGTCATGTCCTCCGGACCCAACTCGGCTCGGTGCGCACACGACACCGCTTCCTCGCCGAGCGACCGCATGTAGAACGAGGTCTTGCCCTGGCGCTGGGCGGTCAACATCCGCCGGTCGTAGGAGCGCACCGTCAGCATGTCGCGCAGGCCTCGGAGCAGGTCGTCCCGTGTGAGGCCGGGGTCCCAGGGACCGACGGCGATGCCGTCGTCGTCGAGCACCCGGATGAGATCGAAGGCGAGGTCCGTCATGGTGTCCGGTTCGGCGTCGATCTCGGGCCGGGGAGCGGCACCGGGTTCGGACAGCCGGACGTGGGAGAACTCGGCGTGATGGCCGGGCCCGCCGGGGGGTGACGGGATCTCGAGTCGTACTGGGCCGGGCTCGGTCACGAGGTCTCCCGGGCGCCGGATGAGGTGGGTTCGATCGCTTCGCGTGGGATCACGGCGCCGAGCCTATCGACGAGACTCGACGCATCGTCTGCGGCGGTGTCGCCGCCGGGGGAGGCCCTCGCTGGGATCGTTCGATCGGGGCGTAGCCTCCCGATCATGCGGATCATCGGTGGAGAGGCTCGGGGCAGGCGGTTGCAGAGCCCCAAGGGTCAGACGACACGGCCCATGACCGATCGGGCGAGAGAGGCCATCTTCAACATTCTCGCTCCCGAGATCGTCGACACCGTCGTCCTCGACCTCTACGCGGGGACCGGGAGCATGGGACTCGAAGCCCTCAGTCGGGGCGCCGCCTCGGCGACCTTCGTGGAGGCCGACCGCTCGACCGCCGGGGTGCTCGAGCACAACGTCGAAGCGGTTTCGCTGGGTGGGAAGGTGCTCGTCGACCGGGTCGAGCGGGTGCTGGCGAGACCGCCGAGTGGCTCCTTCGACCTGGCATTCGTTGATCCGCCCTACCCGATGGACATATCCTCCGTTGTCGAGGTGCTCTCCGCCCTAGCGCCGCACCTCGCGCCCGGAGCCACGGTGCTGTTGCATCGCCGGGTGGGGGAGCCGGTCCCCGAGGCGCCGTGGCCGCTCGTCGACGAGCGGACCTACGGCTCGGCCCAGCTCTGGTGGTACCGCGACGAAAGGACGCCGTGACTACGGCACTCTGCCCCGGGAGCTTCGATCCGCCGACACTCGGCCACGTCGACGTGCTCCGACGTGCCCTGCACATCTTCGACAAGGTCGTGGTCGGCGTGGTTGCCAACCCCTCGAAGGCACCGCTGTTCACCCTCGAAGAGCGCGCCGCCCTCGTCGATGAGTTGTTCGATGGGCAGATAGAAGTCGTGGGCTTCGACGGGCTACTCGTCGAATTGGCCTCCGAGCTCGGCGCCACTGCCCTCGTGAAGGGCCTCCGCGAGAGCGCCGACTGGGAGTACGAGATCGGCATGGCCCACATGAATCGCCATCTCACCGGTATCGAGACCGTCTTCCTGCCGACCGCCGCCGAGTACCGATTCGTCTCTTCTTCCCTCGTCAAGGAGGTGTGGCGGCTCGGAGGCGATGTCGCCGCCCTCGTCCCCGAGCCGGTCATGGCCGCGCTCGCTTCCAAACAGGAGCCGTGATGGATCCCCACGACCCGCTCTCGGAGTTCGAAGACATCGACGAACCGACCCCGATCGAGGAGCTCGGTCCCGACGAGATCGGCCGGGTGGAGGGCCTGCTCGAGCAGCTCATACTCGCCGTCCACGAGGCCAAGACCACGATGGGCGGACACATCCGTCTCGAGCGCCAGGAGGTGCTGGCAGCCCTCGAACAGGTCAAGGACCAACTCCCCGAGGAGCTTCGGGTCGCTCGCTGGATGATCCGCGAGCGCGAGTCGTTCATCGCCCGGACGAACGAGGACGCCGAGGAGATCCGTCGACAGGCCCACAAGGTGCTCGACCAGGCGAGGGCCAAGGCCAAGGAGCTCGTGTCGGACCACACGATCCTCGCCGAAGCGGTCCAGGAGGCGAACGTCCTGGTGCGCAACGCGGAGGTCGAAGCCTCGGCTGTTCGGCTCCGCTCAGAGGACTCGGCGATCGAGCAACTCGGCCGGGTCGATCACCTGCTCACCTCTGCCCTCCGCGAGATCCGCGCGGAGCTCGGCGAGCTCCACGAGGCCCGCGGTCCGAGCCCCGAGGTCCAGGGGACCTGACCAAGGAAGAACACCCCACACGGCGGTACCGTCTCGGCATGGACTTCTCGCGCTACCTCGTCTCGGACCTGCTCGCCCACCCGGGCGCGCACCGCGACGAGCGCCTCGAGGTCCCGATCTCACTCTCGTCGGAGTCGGTGAAGGTCGAGGACGTGGCCCTGGGCGACGTCCGTATCGAAGCGGCGATCGGTGCCGTCGTCGTCCGGGGCGAGGTCGAGGTGGCGGCTCGCATCGTCTGCGCCCGATGCCTCCGGGATGCCGACGGCGTCGTGTCGACGGCGCTGGTGGAGACCTACGGCGACGAAGAGGACGAGGACTCGAGACCCATCTCCGCCGACGGTCGGATCGACCTGGCGATGGCCGTCCACGAGGAGCTTGCGATGGCCATGCCCCATGCTCCTTTGTGCAAAGAGGGCTGCTTGGGGCTTTGCACTGAGTGTGGAACCGACTTGAATGTCAGTCCGTGCGACGGGCACGCCGAGTCATCGGATTCCCCGTTCGCCGCCCTCGAAGGTCTTTTCCCACCCGAGCAGTAGTCAAGGAGCCCATCGTGGCCGTACCCAAGAAGAAGATGAGCCGGTCGCGCACCCGGCGTCGCAAGGCCAACTGGAAGCTGGATCGTCCCAGCGCCGTGGCCTGCGCCCAGTGCGGTGAGCCGAAGCGTCCTCACCGTGCCTGCCCGAACTGCGGCATCTACCGGGGCCGTGAGTTCCCCGGTGTCGTGAACGAGGAGTAGGCACTGGCTCGCGTCGCTCTCGACGCGATGGGGGGCGATGACGCCCCCACAGTGACGGTCGCCGGCGCCATCGGAGCCGCAGCGGCCGGCCACGATGTCGTACTCGTCGGGGACGAGGCGGTACTTGCCCCCCTGCTCGCCGAGCAGGATGCCGACCTGCCGATCGTCCACGCCCCATCCGTCATCGGCATGGGGGACCACCCCACCCGGGCCCTCCGCGAGAAGCCCGATTCCTCGATCGCCGTCGCGGCGCGCCTCGTCGCCGACGGCGAAGCCGCAGCCCTCGTCTCGGCCGGGTCGACGGGGGCAGCCATGGCCGCTGCCGTCTTCACCATCGGTCGGGTTCCCGGCGTGCTCCGGCCGCCGATCGCCACCGTGCTGCCCTCGGTGCCAGACCCCGTCATCCTCCTGGACTCGGGCGCCAACCCCGACTGCAAGCCAGAGCACCTCGCCCAGTTCGCGTTGCTCGGCACGGTCATGTCAGAGACCTACCACGGCAAGTCCCTCACCAAGGTCGGCTTGCTCAACATCGGTGAGGAACACGGCAAGGGCCGGGAGCTCGAGAAGCGCACCTGGGAGTTGCTGAGCCTTCTCGGTGAGGAAGACGACAACGTCGAGTTCATCGGCAACGTCGAGGGTCGAGACGTCGCCGGCGGGAATGCCGATGTGATCGTTACCGACGGCTACGCAGGCAACCTCGTGCTCAAGACGGCCGAAGGTGCGCTGCGGCTCACCGCCAAGGCGGCGGCGGCCGCAATGGACGGCCTCCCCAAGGAGCAGCAGCTCGCCGCCGCGCCGATCCTGATGGCGCTCCGGGACCGGTTCGACCCCGACAACACCGGTGGTGCCCACCTGCTCGGTACGAAGGGCGTGGTCGTCATCGGCCATGGATCGTCCAGTCCGAAGGCGATCTCCGGGGCCATCGCCATCGCGGCCGAGGGCGCCGAGCGAGACCTCGTGTCCAGGGTCACCGAGCGCATCGCAGCCGACTCGATCGCCTGATGGGCCTCGAGGAGCTGCAGGACCGGCTCGGTCACCGATTCGAGGACGTCTCCTACCTCGAGACGGCGCTCACCCATCGCTCGTTCTCCGCCGAGCAATCGGGTAGCCCACACAACGAGCGCATGGAGTTCCTCGGTGATGCCGTGCTCGGCCTCGCCGTCACCCGCGACCTCTACGTCCGCTATCCGGACCTACCCGAGGGCCAGCTTGCCAAGGCCCGGGCTTCGACCGTCGACCGCCCCCGCCTCGCCGAGGTCGCCGAATCCCTCGAGGTCGGCTCGCTGCTGCGTCTCGGCAAGGGCGAGGTCACCTCAGGGGGCCGGGAGAAGGACTCGATCCTCGCCGACGCCATGGAGGCGATCCTCGGTGCCGTCTTCCTCGATGCCGGGTACGAGGCCGCCCGGGATGTGACCCTTGCCCACTTCGGCTCGATCGCCGAGGAGATGGCCACCGATCCCGGGAGCCGCGACTTCAAGACCCGCCTCCAGGAGCGGCTGGCCGTGGACGGCGCCCTGCCCCAGTACCTGATCGAGTCCTCGGGTCCCGACCATGCCCGCCAATTCGTGGCGTCGGTGCTCGTCGACGGATCGGTGCTCGGGACCGGGACCGGCACCTCGAAGAAGGAAGCTCAGCAGCGCGCGGCGGCCGGCGCCCTCCAGCGCCTGGCCTGACGTGCCCGAGCTCCCCGAGGTCGAGTCGACCCGACGACACCTCGCCCCCGTGATCGAAGGCCACCGCATCGACCGCATCGAGGTCGGGCACCCGCGGATGCTGCGCCGCCAGCCACGCCCGGCCGATTTCGTCGATCGGTCCCGTGGCCGTGCCGTGGTCTCGACGGACCGCAGGGGCAAGTTCATGTTGTGGCACCTCGACGGGGACCTGACCATCGTGGTCCACCTCGGCATGTCGGGGCGGATGCAGGTCGTGCCCTTCGACGAAGTACCTGCCCGTCATGCCCATGTCCGTTGGCGAGTGGGCGATCGGGAGGTCCGGCTGGTCGACCCGAGGACGTTCGGGTTCGTTGCCTGCCTCACCGATGGCGAGTTGGACGACGTCCTGTCGGGCATCGGTCGTGACGCCCTGACCGACCTCCCGACGGTGGGTGAGATCGCCCCGACACTCGCCGGCCGGACTGCTCCCATCAAGGCCCTACTGCTCGACCAGCGCATCGTCGCCGGCCTCGGCAACATCTACGTCGACGAGGTCCTGCACGAAGCAGCAGTCGCTCCGATGCGACCGGCCGGCTCGCTCGAGGCGAGGGAGCTCGGGGCAGTCCTCCGTGCCATCCCCGGCATCCTCGAAGCGGCTCTCCGGGGCGGCGGCACCAGCCTCGACGACCTGGCCTACCTGTTGCCGGACGGGCGAGCCGGTGAGTACGTGGCGACGCTCGGTGCCTACGGCCGAGAGGGGGAGCCGTGCCGGCGCTGCGGCGGGACCATCGTCAGGACGGTGCTGGCCCAGCGCTCCACCCACTGGTGCCCCGACTGCCAGCACTGACGGTGATGTCGGGCGGACGCTGGGTGGACTGGTACGCTTTTCCGGTCCCAATTACACACGTGTAACTCATGTACCTGCGCTCACTCAAACTCACCGGGTTCAAGTCGTTCGCCGATCGGACGCGCCTCGAACTCGAACAAGGCGTCACCGTCGTCGTCGGGCCGAATGGCTCCGGCAAGTCGAACGTGGTGGATGCCCTTGCCTGGGTGATGGGTACGCAGGCGCCGAGCTCGCTGCGGACCCAGAAGATGGAGGACCTCATCTTCGCCGGCACCGCAACCCGCCCCCAACTCGGGCGGGCCGAGGTGACGCTGGTCTTCGACAACGCCAGCAGGGCGTTGCCGGTCGATCTCGACGAGGTCGCCATCACCCGCCGTCTCTACCGGGACGGTTCCTCCGACTACGAGATCAATGGGACCGACTGCCGCCTCCTCGACATCCAGGAGCTCCTGTCGGACTCCGGCGTCGGTCGTCACCAGCACGTGATCGTCGGCCAGGGCCAGATCAGCTCGATCCTCAACGCCAAGCCCGAGGACCACCGTGCGGTGATCGAAGAAGCTGCCGGCATCCTGAAGCATCGACTCCGCAAGGACCGGGCCATCCGTCGCCTGGAGCGGACCGACGCCGACGTGCTCCGGCTCGAGGACATCCTCCGTGAGCTGAAGCGCCAGATCCGGCCGCTCAAGCGCCAAGCCGACGACGCCGCTCGCCACGACGACGTGCGCAGCGAACTGCTCGCCATCCGCCGGTGGCTCGGTGGTGAGGAGCTGCGGTCCACGGACCGGCGCCTGGTCGACCTCGAAGCGCGCACCAGCACCGACGAGGTGCGATTGGATGCCGAATCCAAGGAGCTCGAGCAGGCGTCGGCCGCGCTTGCGCCATTGGAGGAGCAAGCCGGCGAAGTCGGCCGGGCACTCGATCGGGACACGGCCGCGGCGGCCCGCCTGGAGACCCTTGCCGAGCGGCTTCGGGGCGTCGGCTCGGTCGCCGGTGAGCGTCGCCGAACCCTCTCCGCCCGCTTCGAAGGAGCCGATGAACGTCGGGCCGACCTCGAGGAGGAACAGACCGAGCTGGTCGCCGGGCTCTCCGTCGTGTCCGAGGAGGAGACGACGTCCGTGGGTGCCGCCGAGCGGGCCGAGGAGCTGCTGGGCGCCCTCGAGGACGAGATCCAGACGCTGGCCGAACAGGAGCAGATGCCCGCCGAGGGTGCCCTCGTCGTCGTCAGATCGGAGCTGCGTGGTCTCGAGACGGCAGCCGAGCGGGATGGACGGGAGCTCAGCCGCGTCGATCAGCGACTCGCCGAGGTCACCAAGGACGCCGAAGCCGGTCGGTCCGAACTCACCGAGCTCACCGAAGCCCTCGACCCGGCCAGGAGGGCCGTCGAGGAGGGCTCCGAAGCCCTCGCCGCTGCCGAGGCCACCGTCGAGACGGCTGTCCGTGCCTGGGAAGACGCCGACCAGGTCGCCCGCGAAGCAGCAGGACGTCACGCCGCAGCCACGTCCCGGCGCGATGCGCTGGAAGCCGTGGTCGCGGGTGCCGCCCACCCGGTGGCCACGGCCAAGGCCGGCGAGCTCGGATCCCGAATCGGTTCCATTGCCGAGGTCCTCGACGTCCCCGACGAACTCGCCCACGCCGTCGACACGGCCCTCGGGCCGTTCGCCGACGCCCTCGTCTTCGCCGACGGCACCGATCTCGCCCCGATCATCGACGGCCTGAAGCGAGATGGGCTCGGTGGCGTCCCGCTGGTTGCTGCCCATGGAGGTCCGACGGCGATCGCACGCATGGTCGCGGCCTCGTGGGGCGTGGATGCCCTCATCGATCGACTCGGCCCGACGACGAACGCCGGACTGGCGGCCGTCCTGTTGGGCGACGTGGTCCTCGTCGAGGGCTGGCAGGCGGGCTGGGAGATCGTCTCCCGGCACCCCGAGGTCCGAGTCGTCACGCCCGACGGCGACCTCATCACCGCCGCCGCCGTGAGTCTCGCCGACCCCGACGGTGCAACACCGGCCATGGTCGAAGTGGCCCGTGGCCAAGCCGAGACCGAGGCCCTCGCCCACGCCGATGCATCGGCCGGGGCCCAGACCGCCCGTTCGGCCGCCGAGACCTCCCGGACGGCCGTGACGACGGCCCTCCGCGAGCTTCGGGAGGCGGAGCGGCGCCTCGACCAGCTGACCCGGCGCACGGAGACCGTCCGTCAGCGTGTCGCGGCCCTCGACGGGGACCGCAGCCGACTCGACGAGCGACGCACGGCCTTGGTGGCGGGCGACGACGGTCGAGCCGAGCGAATCGAGGCACTCCGGGCTCGCCTTGCGGCGCTGGAGGGCGAAGAGGCCGAGCGCCAGGCTGCCTACGAGGCCCTTGCCAACCGCCGGGCCGAGCTGTCGGCGCGCCGCGACACGGTTCGGGCCGAGGCCCAGCAAGCCCGTTCGGTCGCCGGGGCGACCCGTGAGCGGCGCCAGACGATGGAACGCCGCCTCGCGCAGGTCGAACGGGAGATCACCACCCTGTCCCAGACACGGTTCGATCCCGAGGCGTTGGATGCGCTCACCTCCATCGAGGATCAGGCGAGGGCGACACTCGAGATCACTCGGGGGCACATCGAGGCACTTCGTGTTCGCCAGGCCGAGCTTCGATCCCGTTCGGGGGAGGCGATCCAGCGCTTGACCGACGCCCGCCTGCGGGTCGACGAGCTGCGTCGCACCGTCGAGGCCCGTCGTGAGCGCCTCTCGACCGACCGGATAGCGCTGGCCGAGCTGCGGGTGCGCCGGGAGGCGACGGCAGAGATGCTCCGACGCGACGCCGACTGCGACGAAGCAACCGCCCTTGCCCAGGAGCGACCGGCGATCCCCGAAGGGACCGACCCGGGTGCCCGGGTGGATACCTTGGCTGCGGACCTCCGACGGATGGGCCCCATCAATCCACTCGCCGCCCACGAATACGCCGAGCTCGAGGAGCGGCGAGCCTTCCTCGCCGAACAGCTGCAGGACCTCGAGTCGTCCAGACGGGATATTCGGAAGGTCGTCGAGGCCCTGGATGAGCAGATCGTTTCGCTGTTCCAGGCCGCCTACGACGAGGTGGCCGAGGCATTCACCGACCACGTCGCCATTCTGTTCCCCGGCGGGCGCGGCCGCATCACACTCACCGACCCCGACGACCTGCTCGGCTCGGGGGTGGACATCACGATCCAGCCCCTCGGCAAGAAGGTCAGCCGACTGTCGCTCTTGTCCGGTGGCGAGAAGTCGATGGCCGCCCTCGCCTTCCTGTTCGCCATCTTCAGGGCCCGTCCGAGCCCGTTCTACGTCCTCGACGAGGTCGAGGCGGCGCTCGACGACGCCAACCTTCGGCGGTTCCTGCAGTTGGTCGAGTCCTTCCGGGGCACCTCGCAGTTGCTCATCGTCACCCACCAGCAGCAGACGATGGAGTCGGCTGACATCCTCTACGGCGTGACCATGGAGCCGGGCGGATCGTCCAAGGTTCTCAGCAAGCGGCTCCAGGACGTGCAAGAAGCCCTCCCCGCGGTCTCCTGACCGGGTCCGGCCGCCCTAGCCTGCGACCCATATGAGCTTCGATACCGCGCTCGTCGTAGCGTTCTCCCTCGCCGTCCTTCTCCTCGCCGCAGGCGTGTTGGTCGCCGTGCGCCGCAGGTCCCAACGCGGCGAGCTGCCCGAGGCCCCATCCCGGGCGGTCGAAGCCGGTGCGCCGGACGTCGCCGATCGATTGGGTCGGGCCCGGTCCGGATTCGGCGACCGACTGCGGTCGCTCCTCGGTGCCGGTATGGACGAGGACACCTGGGAGGCGCTCGAGGAGGTGTTGATCGCCTCCGACATCGGCGTCCGCCTTGCCTCAGAACTGGTCGACGAGGTTCGGACCGCCAAGCCGGAGACGGCAGAGGAGGCGCGCACGCTCCTGTCGCGTCGGCTGCACGAGACCCTCGCCGGCAAGGACCGCGAGGTCTCATTGGACGGCGATCCGGCCGTGGTGGTCGTGGTCGGTGTCAACGGCGTCGGGAAGACGACGACGATCGCCAAGCTCGCCGCCCGCCTGCGGGAAGCGGGGGCGACGCCGATCCTTGCTGCTGCCGACACGTTCCGGGCGGCCGCCGACACCCAGCTCGCGACCTGGGCCGACCGTGTCGGCGTCGAGGTCGTGCGGGGGGAGTCGGGCGGCGATCCTGCGTCGGTTGCGTTCGAAGGTGTCTCACGAGCCCGCGAGACCGGGGCCGACACGGTCATCGTGGACACGGCCGGGCGCCTCCAGAACAAGAAGAACCTCATGGCAGAGCTGGGCAAGATCGTCCGGGTGCTCGAGCGGGAGGCAGGCAACGTCTCGGAGATGCTGCTCGTCCTCGACGGCACGGCCGGACAGAACGGTCTGGCCCAAGCCGAGGCCTTCGGCGACGTCTCGGAGCTCAGCGGTGTCGTGCTCACGAAGATGGATGGCTCGGCCCGCGGGGGTGTGGCGTTCGCGGTGGAGCACCAGCTTGGTGTCCCGGTGAAGTTCATCGGTCTCGGCGAGGGTGTCGACGACCTCATCGCCTTCGATCCCGACGCCTACGTCGATGCGCTGCTGGGGGAACGGTGACCCAACACGCGGCAGAAGCAGCGGAGGCGGCGCTTGCGGCCTACGCCCCGTACAGCAAGTTCCGGGTCGGGGCGCTGGTCGTTGCCGAGGACGGTCGTACCTGGTCGGGATGCAACGTCGAGAATGCGGCCTACGGGTCGACGATCTGTGCGGAAGCGAATGCGCTCGGGTCCGCCATGGCCAGCGGCCACCGTGGTCCGATCGAGGTCTTCGTCGCCTGTATCGACGCCACCCACGTGAGAGATGCAACGCCGTGCGGCAACTGCCGGCAGCTGTTCTCGGAGCTCGGCGTGACCCACATCACCATCACGATCGATGGCACCGACAGCCGGCGGTTCACCCTCGACGACCTGCTGCCACACCGCTTCGAGCTCCCGGACGATCCCCGACCTTCGTAACGCCCCCTCCGGCACCTGAGGAGCGAGTCATGGGAGACAGACAGTTTGCCGAATCCACCTTCGTCGTGGATGAGATCACCGACGGTGAGCCGATCGGCAGTCGTGGGCACACCGACGTCTCCCGTGCCCGGGTCCACAAGACCTTCTCCGGGGACCTCGAAGGTCGGGGCGTGGTGGAGCTCAGCACTGCCGTCGCCCCGGAGGGACGCGGCTACGTGGGGATCGAGTGGATCGAAGGCACGCTCAACGGTCGCTCAGGAGGGTTCGCCGTCCTGCATGCCGGGACCATGGACGGGATGGGGCAGCAGTGGGCGACTTGGCCGATCGTGCCCGGCTCGGGGTCCCGTGAACTCGAAGGCATCGTCGGCGACGGCACCATCGAGATCACGGACGACGGCGAACACCGCTTCGTCCTCGTTTTCGAGCTTCCCGAAGGGTGAGCTAGCTCTCCGGCGCCGCAGCGAGGGGCCGGAGCCCCTGTTCGCGTTGCTCGCCGCCCTGCGGCTCGATCTGTTCCTCCTCCTGCGACGCCCGCGCTCACCTCACCGGGGTGCTGGCAGCCGCAATGATCCGGGCCGAATTCCGGGTGGCGTCCGCCGTTGCGACGGGTGACGCGGAATCTGACTGGTGCGGTGATTCTGCGCCTCCGGGTCCGGTGTGACCCCGTGACAGCGACCGGGTTCGGCGCGATAATGAGCGGTTGAGAAGATCCGCGTTCGTCCAACCGGAGAGAAGGGAGTGAGGGGGTGTCGGACAAAGAAGTCAAAGAGGTGTCGAAGCATCGGTCGCCCACACCGATCTGGTGGGGGATCCTCGGTGTCGTCGTCGTTGCTGCATTGGGCTGGTTCATCTTCGACCTGGCGGCGACGTCATCCGTCCCTGCCGGGGTCGATCGGGCCATCGACGACTACTTGGCCGCATGGGAGGCCCGCGATGCCGAAGCCATTCGGGCTGTGACCGCTGAGGGCACAGCCGCGTTCATGCTGAACGAGTTTCTCTACGAGCAGGGCTGGGATCCCGATGACCCTTCGGCCCTGCGGTTCGGCCACGTCGACGACACGAATGTCGAGAGCATCATTGCGGGTTCGTTCCCCAACTACCGCTTCGAGACCGAGAGAGGCGATGATGTCGTCGTCGTCGGCGACGGACCGTGGTTCGTGTCCTTTCCCGAGACCTGGATCAGGTACTGGGAAGGTGACGAGGAACCCACGGATCGGCAGGTGGGCGTCGCGCTGTACGTCGTCGTCGAAGAGGACGGCGTGTACCGAGTCGCCAACCACGCTTGGTCGGGCCTGGTGAAGACCATCGGGGTTGAGGACTAGTCGCCGCCGGTCACTCGCTCTCGAAGCGGGAGTTGGGGGACTGAGCCTCAGCACCCCGGCGGATACTCCTTCCCGCGATGATCTCGGGTCCTGAATCGGGCTAGCGGAGCGATGTAGGCTTCCCGCCAGAGGCGGGGCTCGGTCAGGTGGCTTTGTCCCATGCAAACGCGGCTCCGTGCCTCGCGACCGTTCGTTTGGAACGTGGCCCGGGCTTGTAGTTCGACCCGGGACGCGCCGATCTCCTTGGAGACGCGTTGGCATTCCTCGACTCACGCAGTGCTTGGGTGGGCGTGAACCTGCTCACCGGCATCAGCTTCTTCGTGTACTGGGTTGTGGTCCGGCCGACAGCAGAGGCGTCCCCGACCCAGACTCAGTGGCCCTACGTCCTCTGGTTCAGCGGGATGCTCCTCACCCTTGCGTTCGCAATGCCGGCGTTCGGGAGGATGGCCGGTGGGAAGTGGGTCGTGAGGCTGGCCCTGGTTGCAGGAGCGACCGCGGCATGGAACAGTGCGGTCAACGTCATCGAGGACGGCTTGGGCCAAGACTGGGCGTTCGTGCTCTTCGCGCTCGGGTCCGGCGGACTACTCATCAGCCTCGTGGCGCTGGGCTCGATCCTTGCGCTGAAGGGCCATGCGTGGCGGCGGGCGCTGGCGCTGATCCCGCTCGGAACTGGGGGAGCGGTACTCGCCTTCGTGAAGATCGGTGGACCGCTGATGCTGGTGACGTGGCTGGCGGCCGCGGTGGTGGCCGCTCGTTGGAGAGAGGGGTGGACCGAACAGCCGACGGGACCAGGCGTCGATCCAGTGTCCCGCCTTCCCCAGGGGGGTCGCGGTGCTTGAAGGAGTCAGCTCACCTCCTCAGCCTGATAGCACGTGCCCCGGTCGCCAACCAGCCGCGACCTTCCTCGGCCACAGTCGGACGCCCTCGACCTCCAGCCGCTGATCAGTCGGGCGCCCGAGCCACTCCGAGAAGCGACACCTGACCAGCGGGCTGCCGTCCTCGAACTCCTACGGCTCTCTGCCACCGATGACGGCTGCGAGGCCGAGGTCTCGATCCCCATTGACGGCGGGAATGCGCTGGCGCTGGAGCCTCAGCACCCCGGTCGATACCTGCCCGGCTGGTTCGACCGGCTGGCCGGCTGGGGTAGGAGTTCGGGGATCAGCCGTGGTGGCGAGCGGAGGCTATGGCTTGTCGCAACTGATCCGCCGTCGGAGATCCAGCGATCCCGGTTGGAGTGGGATAGAGCCGACAAGTGAGGCCCACTGGCAAGCCTTCGTCGGCGAACGGATCGTTCTGATTGATGAGGACGGTCGGCGAGCCGCGAAAACACCGTTCCTCGGCGCTCTCCGGAGTGTCCACCCGTTCGGTCTGGATCTCCACGCCCGGATCGGCCGATGCGATCGAGTGGAGAACGCTCAGGGTTTGCCTCCAATTCGGACAGCCGTCGAAGTATTGGAGTGTCACCATCACTGTGCTCGACTCGTTCACGAAACGGAGCGTAAACGGAGGACCCTGGAGCCTCAGCATCCCGGACCCTCCCGGAGGCTTGGGAGGTCAACGCCAACAGAGGAGGGCCCGGCCATTCGGCCGGGCCCTTCCAATCGAGTCGGGGTTGCTCAGCGGGCCTTGAGGGCCTCGATGAGTTTCGGCACGACCTGGTGGACATCGCCGACGACGCCGAGGTCGGCGACCGAGAAGATCGGTGCCTCCTCGTCCTTGTTGACAGCAATGATCGTGCCGGCGTCCTTCATGCCGACGAGGTGCTGCATCGCTCCGGAGATCCCGAGGGCGATGTAGACATCGGGCTTGACCGTCTTGCCGGTCTGGCCGACCTGCTTGGCATAGGGGACCCAGCCGGCGTCCACGATGGCGCGAGTGGCACCGGTTGCGCCGCCGAGCAGCCCGGCGAGCTCTTCGACGAGAGCGAACTTCTCGGCTTCGCCGATACCGCGGCCACCGGCCACGACGACGTTCGCCTCCTCGAGTTTGGGTCCTTCGGACTCCTCGACGTGGCTACCGGTCACGGCGGCCGAACCGGCGTGACCGATGTCGGGGAGGTCGACCACGGAGACGGCAGGAGCGCCCCCGTCACCGGCCTCGGCGGCGAATGCCTTGGGCCGGACGAGCACGATGCCGGTGCCGTCGAAGGTGCTCTCGACGAGCTGCGTCCCGCCGAACACCTCGTTGGTGACGACGAGTCCGCCATCAAAGGCGAGGCCTGTGGCGTTGGCGAGCACGCTCATGCCGGTGAGGGCGGAGAGCCAGCCGGCCACATCTCGGCCGTCGTATGTGCCGCCGACGAGAACGGCGTCGGGGGAGGTCGACTCGATGATCGAGGCGACCGCCTTGGCGACGGCCCCAGGAGCGAGCTTGCCGGCGTCGGTTGGGATGTGGTGGACACTGGTGGCGCCATGGGAGCCGAGCGCGGCCCATACGGCCTCACCGCCGGTGCCCGCGTAGGCGACGGCGACGTCGCCCTGGGCGCGGACTTTCGTCAGGATCTCCAGGCCGACAGGCACGGGGCCGCCGTTCGATTCTTCGATGAATACGAGGATCGACATGGTCACACCACCTTTGCCTGCTCGAGGGCTGCAACCACCTGCAGGTGCGCCTCACCCTCGTCCACGACCTTCTCACCGGCCTCCCGAGCGGGGGCGGGCTGCACCGACCGAATGGCCTGGCCGGGGGAGGCCTCGACGCCGAGATCCCCGGCGGTGACCGTGTCGACCGGCTTCTGCTTGGCCTGCATGATCCCCTTGAACGTCGGGTAGCGGGGCTCGACGACACCCGCCGTGACGGAAACGAGCACCGGTGTCGAAGCCGACACCTCGTCGTATCCGGCGGCCGTCTGCCGACGGATGCTCACCGACGAACCGTCGGTGTCGACCTGGGTCGCGTAGGTGAGGGAAGGAATGCCGAGGAGCGCAGCGACCTGCTGGGGCACGATCCCCGAGTAGCCGTCGGTGGACTCGGTGCCGGCGATCACGAGGTCGTACTCCTCGCGGGCGATGGCGGCGGCGAGCACCTTCGCCGTGGTCAGCGAATCGGAGCCCTTGAGCTCCTCGTCGTCGACGAGTACGGCCTTGTCGGCGCCCATGGCGAGCGCCTGGCGGATCCCCTGCAGGTTCCCGGACGGACCCATGGAGACCAGGGTCACGGATCCTTCGTGCTGCTCGGCGATCTGGAGTGCCATCTCGACCCCGTAGCGATCGGTGTCGTCGAGTACCTGCTCGGCGGGCCGCACGAGGTTGTGCGTGGCCGGGTCGAGCGAGTAGTCGGACGCCGGATCGGGGATCTGCTTGACGCAGACGGCGACCTTCATCGGTCCTCCTAATTGGCGTGTCGAATGCGGTGGCCGAGCGTACACCCGGCCCGAACTTTGAGCGAACGCTCACCTGGTCCGGAAGCGCTGCTTCCAGGAGCCGATGAGACCGGGGTCGGGAACCTCGGATGGGATCTCAGCTGACCCGGTAGTGGAGGAGTGGGGGGATGGTCGCCTCGTCGCCGAACTCCCAGGCGCCGCCCAGCATCTCCAGGGCCGACGCCAGCCGGGCTTCATCCCGCCAGACGACCGTGCACAGCGGGTCACCGGCATCGACCGCTTCGCCGACCTTTGCGTCGACGGTGATGCCGACTCCGGGGTCGATCTCGTCTTCCTTGGCCAGACGTCCGCCGCCCAGCCGAACGCCTGCGACGCCGATCAATCCGGCATCGCAGGTGGTGACGACCCCGCTCTCCTTGGCTTCGACCACATGGGTGTTGGGGGCACTCGGCAAGAGGGACGTGTCGTAGAGGGCGGCGGGGTCTCCTCCCTGGTCGGCAACCACTGCTGCAAAGACTTCCATACCGCTACCGCTCGAAACCGCTGCCTCCAATTGGCGGCGAGCGTCGTCGGGCGTGGTTGCGGTCCCGGCGAGCAGGAG
Organism: bacterium; assembly: GCA_024639975.1. Classification (GTDB taxonomy): domain Bacteria; phylum Actinomycetota; class Acidimicrobiia; order Spongiisociales; family JAENVV01; genus JAHEFX01. The sequence continues at coordinate 19,154 of JAHEFX010000004.1, read as the reverse complement.
CATCTCCACGCCGAGCAGCATCGTCACCTCGGTCACGTCCGGTGGTCCCTCACCCTTCAGGACGGCCACCGATTCGGCGATCTCGTTGGAGTTGCCGACCTCACGGCCGAGGGGCTGGGACATGTCGGTCAGAAGCGCCCGTACGGGAGTGTCGTGGGCTTGGCCGATGTCGATCATTGCCTTGGCCAACTGCCAAGCGTCTTCGTCCCGCCTCATGGTCGCACCACCTCCGACCTTGACGTCGAGGACCAGGCCGTCGATGTCCTCGGCGAGCTTCTTGGACATGATGGAGGAGGCGATGAGGGGGATCGAGGCAACGGTGCCACTTGAATCGCGCAGGGCGTAGAGGCGTCGATCGGCTGGAACCAACGTCTCCGACTGCCCGGCCATCACCATGCCGTTGCGCTCCAGTACCCGGTAGAACTCCTTGGGGTCGAGACGGACGGACATGCCGGGTATCGACTCCAGCTTGTCGAGGGTGCCGCCGGTATGGCCGAGGCCGCGCCCGGACATCATGGGGACGGCGACCCCGCAAGCGGCAACCAGCGGGGCCAGGGGGAGGGAGGCCTTGTCGCCGACGCCGCCGGTGGAGTGCTTGTCGATCTTGGGAGCGTCCAGCCAACCCAGGTCGAGTCGATCGCCGGAGTTGAGCATGGCGTCGGTGAGGCTCGCCAGCTCTTCGTTGTCCATGCCGCTGAAGACCACTGCCATGGCGAAGGCCGACATCTGGTAGTCGGGGATCTCGTCGGCCGTATAGGCGACGATGAGCTCCTGGATCTCCTGCGCGGTGAGGCGGCCACCATCGCGTTTGCGCGTGATCAGTTCAACGACATTCATGCCCCAAGGCTAAGGCGTGGCGGTGGGGAGGACGCGATGGACGGCGTTGTTGCCGTAGCCGCCGCTGTTCCAAGGTGCCTCGAGTGGCTGGGTGGCTCCCGACGAATCGGTCGCTCGTGCCACCAATACGGGTTCGGGACCCACGTCGACCTCGGCCTCCCACCAGACGATGTCACCGTCGGGAGACAGGTCGGCCTCGACCCAACTGGCGCCGTCATCGGCGGACAGGCGGACGGAGGTGACATCCCCATGCCCACTCCAGGCCGAGCCGGTGACCCGCGTCGGTCCGGCCGAGACGCGGCCGCCGTCGGTGTGGCTGGTGATCACGGCCCGGACGAGCGTGCGGTCGACCGGGGATTCGTCGACGAAGCGACGATCACCGCGATAGCGGTACTTCCGCACGAAGTGACCTTCGAACGGAGTGTCGACGGCGTGGATCGACTCGAGCCATTTCACCGACTTCATGCCGTAGGCCCCGGGGACCATCAATCGGATCGGGCCGCCATGGCGGCCCGACAACGGCTCGCCGTTGAGGCTCGTGGCGAGCAGGGCTCGGGCGTCGAGCGCCTCGGATCGGGTCAGGGAGAACTGGTACGGGATGACGCCCTCGTCACGAATCCTGCCCCGGTCCGCACCGGTGAACACGAGCTCGACGATGTTGTCGGACAGGTCGCCGAGTACGTCGACGAGCCGAGCGCCGGACGCCGTCACCGGAGACATGGCGGCGAGGGGCCAAGGCGTGCCGACGGGTCGGGGATCCATGCCGGTGCGGGCGTTGCCGGCACACTCGAGCATCCAGCGGTGGGTGGCCTGGGGGAAGCCCTGCAGGTCGGCGAGCGAGACGGACCGGTCGTCCGCGCCCGGGATTCGGATCCCGAACGACGCCGGAGGGGTCTCCGGGATCGGGAAGTTGTTCCGCTCGAAGACGCCCGCCTGGGAGACGTTGCCTGCCAGCGAGGACAGCTCGACGCCAGCGTTCGGTGGGTCGGTGGTGACGACTCGAAGTCCGGGCATCCGACCGAGCCTAGGTGTCGGTCTGTCCGATCTTCAGGACGGCTCGCAAGGCCGATTCGAGATCGGGGTGGAGGAACTCGTAGCCGGCGGCGAGCAGTTTCGGTGGGGTGATCCGCTGGCTCTCGAAGACAAGTGTCTCGGCGAGCTCCGAGCCGACCACGAGCTTCGGTCCGAACGCCGGTATCGGCAAGAACGTCCTCTTCCCGAGGATCGCCGCGAGCGTTGCGATGAACTCGTCATTGCGAGTGGGCTCGGGGGCCACCACGTTCACAGGACCCTCGAGGCCATCGGTATCGATGGCGAACAGGGTGGCCGCCACCTGATCAGGGAGTGAGACCCACGACCACCACTGCTTGCCGTCGCCGAACTTCCCGGCGAGGCCGAGGCGGGCGAGCGGGACGAGGCGCTGGAGGGTGCCCTCTCCGAAGAAGATGTTGGAGAGCCCGAGGTCGGGCACGGGGGAGAGGACCTGGCCTGTCCGGGGGTGCACCACCCGAAGGCCGGCCTCACGGGCCGGCTCGGCAGCCTTCTCCCAGTCCACCACGACGTCGGCGAGGAAACCCGAGCCATTGGGCGAATCCTCGGTGAGCAGCTGGTCGCCCTGGTCGCCGTATACGGCGATGGCCGACTGGCTGACGAAGACGGAAGGGGGGGATTGGAGCCCGGCGAGTGTCCGGGCCATCAGCGCCGTCCCCTCGACCCGGCTGTCGCGAATCTCCGCCTTGTAGGCGTCGGTCCAGCGTTGGGAACCGATTCCGGCAGCACCGAGATGGACGACGGCATCAAGTCCCTCGAGGCCGGCACGGTCGATCGTCCCCTCGGCGGGATCCCAGGCGATCTCGTCGGTGCCAGGAGGCCGTCGCACGACGCGGAGGACTCGATCGCCCCGCGCAGCGAGGGCCTCGGTGAGGGCGGTCCCGATCGTGCCGGAGGCACCGGTGACGGCGATGTCCATGCGACTCCTTCTAGTGCTCCTAGAGGGTACGGAGCGGCCAGCCGGACCCGATCGGAATCCGGCCCAAAACGAACGATCGTTCGCTAACGTCCGACCATGACTCCAGAGGAACGGTTCGACGCCCTGATCGGCGAGGACCTGAAGATCGAACCACGCGACCCCATGCCCGACGCCTATCGGGCAACGATGATCCGCCAGATCGCCCAGCATGCGCACTCCGAGGTCATCGGGATGCAGCCGGAAGGGAACTGGATCACGCGAGCCCCGTCGCTCAAGCGCAAGGCGATCCTGATCGCCAAGGTCCAGGACGAGGCGGGACACGGCCTATACCTCTACTCGGCAGCCGAGACGCTTGGCGTGTCCCGCGCCGAGCTTGTCGACCTGCTCCACGAGGGTCGCCAGAAATACTCGTCCATCTTCAACTACCCGACCCTGACCTGGGCCGACATCGGCGCGATCGGCTGGTTGGTGGATGGCGCGGCGATCACCAACCAGGTGATGCTGACCCGCACCTCCTATGGGCCCTACTCGCGGGCGATGATCCGCATCTGCAAGGAGGAGTCGTTCCACCAGCGGCAGGGCTACGAGATCATGCGGGTGCTGTCGGAGGGGACCGATGCCCAAAGGGCCATGGCGCAAGATGCTTTGGACCGGTGGTGGTGGCCGTCGCTCATGATGTTCGGCCCGCCCGATGCCGAGTCGACGCACACGGTCCAGTCCATGGCCTGGAAGATCAAGCTGGAGACGAATGACCAGCTCCGCCAGCGGTTCATCGATGCGACGGTCCCCCAAGCCGAGTACCTCGGCTTGAAGGTGCCGGACCCCGACCTCGCCTGGAATACCGAGACCGGGCACTACGACGTCGGACCGATCGATTGGGACGAGTTCTGGTCGGTCGTGAAAGGCGACGGCCCCTGCAACAAGGAGCGCAGCGCACACAAGGTCGGTGTGTGGGAGGAGCACGCCTGGGTGCGTGAGGCGGCGGCCGCCCACGCAGCGAAGGCCCGCACGGCGGCGGCCAGCGCATGAGGAGGACCCGATGAGCTACGACGTACCAAGGACCGACGACGAGGTCGACCCGACGCTCGCCGGCACGGAAGGCAGCCCGCTCTGGGAGGTGTTCATCCGCGCCGATCGAGGACTCAACCACGTGCACGTCGGATCGCTCCATGCCCCGGACGCCGCCACGGCGCTCCACCACGCCCGGGACGTCTACACCCGACGCAAGGAAGGTGTGAGCATCTGGGTCGTTCCGTCCTCGGCGATCACGGCGACCGACCCCCACGACGCCACGGACTGGTTCGGGTCCGAGCATCCCTATCGCCACCCGACGTTCTACGAGATCCCCGAAGAAGTGGGGCACATGTGACGGAGCCCGCCGTCGACGCCCGCCGGGCCGCATGGGTGCTCCGTCCGGCCGACGACTGCCTGATACTCGGCCAGCGCCTCGGAGCACAGGTCTCCCGGGGGCCGGACCTCGAGGAGGACATCGCGATCGCGAACCTCTCGATCGACCTCATCGGACAGGCACGGGCGTTCTACACCCACGCCGGCAACCTCGCCGGCGAGGGCCGAACCGAGGACGACCTCGCCATGACCCGTGACGAGCGCGAGTTCGCGAATGTGCTCCTGGTCGAGCAACCCGACCTCGACTTCGCCCACACCATCTGCCGCCAGCTGCTCTTCGACGCCTTCCAGGTCCCGTTCTACGAAGCGCTCTCCGGGTCGATCGACCTGGTGCTCGCCGGGATCGCACAGAAGGGGATCAAGGAAGCCCGCTACCACCTCTCCCACTCATCCGGTTGGGCGGTGCGGCTCGGCGACGGGACCGAGGAGAGCCACGAGCGCATGGCATCGGCCCTCGACGTGCTGTGGCGATTCACCGATGACCTCTTCGAGTCCGACGACCTCGACCGCGAGATGGCAGCAGCGGGCGTCGGCGTCGACCCGACGACTTTGCGACCGGCTTGGGAAGCGAACCTCGGACCGGTGCTCGATGCGGCCGGCCTGCCCGTCCCCGAGGGCACCGGCACCCGCGTCGGTGGGCGCCGGGGATTCCACACCGAGCACCTGGGTCACATCCTCCCCGAGATGCAGCTCCTGCACCGAACACACGTGGGCGCCGAATGGTGACCCTCGTCGACCTCGCTGCCGTTCGGGAAGCGGTGGAGGCCATACCGGATCCGGAGATCCCGGTCCTGACGATCGGTGACCTGGGCATCGTGCGGACGGTGACCGAGGTCGACGCCGCCGTGGTGGTGGAGATCACCCCCACGTACAGTGGCTGTCCTGCCATGGACATGATCACCGAGCAGGTCGAGGAGGTCCTCGGCGGGTTCGGCCTGGCCCCGGCGACCGTCCGGCTGGTCCACAGCCCGGCGTGGACCACCGACTGGATGTCCGACGATGCCAAACGGCGTCTGGAGGAGTACGGCATCGCACCTCCCGGCCGTGTCGGCAAGGTCGAGGTCGTCATCTGCCCTCAGTGCGGCTCGAACCAGACCGAGGTCGTTTCCGCCTTCGGTTCGACCGCCTGCAAGGCGCTGCGGCGATGCACCGCGTGCCTGGAACCCTTCGACCACTTCAAGGTGCTCTGATGGCCGACCCGGTCGTCTTCCACCCCATCCCGGTCGCCGAGGTGCGCGAAGAGACCGACGATTCGGTCTCCGTCACCTTCGATGTCCCAGCCGAACTGGCCGAAGCCTTCCGGTGGGTGCCGGGCCAGCACGTCGTGCTCCGAGCGGAGATCGGCGAGGAGGACGTCCGCCGCTCGTACTCCATCGCTGCGCCCCTCGGCGGCCCGCTGCGCGTCGGGATCAAGCGGATCGATGGTGGGTTGTTCAGCAGTTGGGCGACCGAACGCCTGCGGGCGGGCGACGTGGTCGAGGTGGCACCACCGGTGGGCGAGTTCACCCACGACCCCGATCCGGAGTCGGCCGGGCGCTACGTCGCCATCGCCGCCGGCTCGGGGATCACACCCGTGCTGTCGATCATCTCCTCGACCCTCGAAGGCGAGCCCGACAGCCGAGTGGCATTGCTGTACGGCAACCGGACCAGTCGCTCGATCATGTTCCTCGACGACGTCGAAGCGCTGAAAGATCGCTTCCCGGACCGGTTCCAGGTGGTCCACGTACTCAGCCGCGAACCCAACGCCGTGCCCCTCTTCGAAGGCCGGATCGACGCCGAGAAGCTCGAGTCACTGATCGACACGCTCGTCCCGGTCGAGGGCGTGACCGGATGGTTCCTCTGCGGGCCGCTGGGACTCGTGGAGGACGCCCGGGCCGTGCTGGAAGCCCGTGGGGTGGATGCAGCAACCGTGCACGACGAGTTGTTCTTCGACGAGCGGTTCGAACCACCGCCGGCCCCCGCCGAAGACGCCGAGGGGATGGCCGAGGTCCGAATCACCATGAACGGCCGGACCTCGACGGTGCTCGTCGACCCAGAGGGTCCGTCGATCCTCGACTATGCCCGGACGGTTCGGCCCGAGGTCCCGTTCGCCTGCAAGGGCGGAATGTGTGCCACCTGCAAGGCATTCGTGACGGTCGGCGAAGTCGAGATGGAGAAGAACTACGCCCTCACCGACGAAGAGGAGATGATGGGCTTGGTCCTCACCTGCCAGTCACATCCGGTATCCGAGGTCGTCGACCTGAGCTACGACGTCCACGGCGGGATGGGGCGCTAGCCGTCAGCGGCTCCCGAGCACCGAGAGCTTCTCGGCTTGCCCGGTGGCGAACACCATCCCGGCCATCAGCGACGCCGCGAACACGACCTCGCCGGTGTTGCCGACGAGCAGGCCGCCCGCAGCGGCGGTCCCGAACATGGTGAGTCCACCAAGCGCCAGCCAGGCGAACGCCGATCGGCGCCAGAGGATCACCCCGGCGACGATCACCACGATGATCGTGAGGAGCGCCGGGATCGGCGGTCCTGGCATCAGTTCGAAGGCATTGACGTAGCGGGTGATCCCGTACTCGGCGACCGGCTCCAGCTCGAGGTTCACGATGTCCACCCAGGTGCCGAGCAGCACGAGGGAGCCGGAGAAGAGGCCACCGACGACGAAGGCCGAACGCGTCCGGGCGAAAGCCACACCGGTCATGCGCAGCATGCCGAGGGCGGCAACCATCATCGTCGGGGTGAGGAGGGCGTGGGTCCAGAATCGGCCGCCGTTGAGGAACTCCAATACCGGCCCCTCCTCCAAGAACCCCCCGAGTCCCAGGACGAAGTTGTCGAACGCCAAGGCGGCCGTCACACCGACGATGAAGAGCGCGTAGGAGGTCCATGAGTCCCGGAGGCGACGGGCGCCCCAGGTGAGGACGGCGATGTGTCCGGCTGCAAGGAGCCAGAAGAACGCACTCACAGGGAGAGACCGTGGGGCAGCGTGTCGGGAACGGTCAGGTCCTCGGTCTCGAGGCTGGCGACCGGATGGGCGACATAGTCGGCGGCGTAGAAGGCGCTGGGCCGGTGGTTGCCGGACGCACCGCTACCGCCGAACGGGGCGGCGGAGGAGGCCCCGGTCAGCGGCCGGTTCCAATTCACGACTCCGGCCCTGCTCTCGTCGAGGAGGCGATCGAAATCGGCCCGATCGTTGGACAGGATCCCCGCCGAGAGCCCGAACGCCGTGTCATTGGCAATGGTGAATGCCTCGTCCAGGTCGGCGTAGCGGTACACCTGGAGAAGCGGACCGAAGTGTTCCTCATCGGGGACCCCCTCGACCCCCGTCAGGTCGATGAGGCCCGGGGACACGTAGCCCGTCGCGGCGTCACCGCGAAGGAGCGGCACCAGGGGCGTTCCGCCGAGGTCTACGAGGTCCATCCAGGCAGCGGCTAGGCCATCGGCCGCACGGGCACTGACGACGGGACCAAGAAATGGCTGGTCCTCGGCGCGGGGGTCGCCGGGCTCGATCGTGGAGACGACGTCGGCAAGTCGATCCAGGAAGGCGTTGCCCCACTCGCCGCGTGGGACCAATAGGCGCCGGGCACAGGAGCACCGTTGTCCGGCGGACAGGTAGGCCGACTGGACGGTCGCCAGTACGGCGGCCGCCAAGTCCACTCCCTCGGTGACGATGAGTGGGTTGTTGCCCCCGAGCTCCAACGCGAGCAGGAGCTCGGGTCGACCCGCCGCCTGCTCGTGCAGGAGCCTGCCCGTCGCTGCCGAACCGGTGAAGAGGATTCCATCGACTTCGGGGTGACCGGCGAGGGCCTTGCCCGTGTCGACGGCTCCTTGGACCAGGTTGAGCACGCCGTCGGGAAGGCCCGCGCGCTCCCATAGTCGAACCGTCGCCTCGGCGGTCCCGGGAGCGAGCTCCGATGGCTTGAACACGACGGTGTCCCCGGCGAGGAGCGCCGGGATGATGTGACCGTTGGGTAGGTGCCCGGGGAAGTTGTAGGGACCGAAAACGGCCATCGCCCCGTGCGGCCGATGACGGGTGACCGAGCGAACGCCGCCGGGGAGGTCCCGTTCGGTCGTGGACGCACGACTCGCCTGTGCCTCGATCGAGATCGCGGCCTTCGCTGCCATGGCCCCCGGCTCGGTCCGGGACTCCCAAAGCGGCTTTCCGGTCTCCCCGGTGATGATCGATGCGAGTTCCTCGGTCGCATCCCGGACGAGCTCGGCAAAGCCCTCGACGAGGGCCACCCGGTCGCCGAGAGGGGTTCGTCGCCAGGTGGGGAAGGCATCCCGGGCGGCTTCGACCGCATCCGCGACCTGGGCCCTGGATGCGGCGCGCCCCGACCAGGTCTGCTCGGCGGTCGCGGGGTCAACGGCTACGAACTCGGCGCCGTCGCCATCCACCCAGACGCCGTCGATGAAGCTCTCTCCAGTCATGTCGCCGAGCCTACGACCCTGCCGCCATCGATCCGCACGCCCTCACTTCGCAGCAGCTCGGCGTGACGACGCTCCAACCCGGGCGCCAATCGGCCGTTGGCGGCGACGACCCGCCACCAGGGCAGGTCGTCGAACGCCTTCAGGACGCCGCCGACGGCCCGGCCCGCTCCGGGGAAGCCGGCCTCGGTGGCGACCTCCCCGTAGGTCATCACCTCGCCCTTGGGGATGGCGGAGACCACGGCGACGACGGCGCGTTGGTACGGGGTCACGGCCGAGAGGCTATCGGCCTGCCGTGAGGCGGTACCCTCGCCGGACCCCGACCCGGACGGAGCATGCACCCGAAGCTGACGATCCTCGACAACCCGCTCTCGCGTCACCACATGACGATCCTGCGGAAGAAGGACACCGAGCCGGATGCGTTCCGCACCGCCACTCGTCGCCTCGCGACGACGCTGGCCTACGAGGCGGCCCGCGACTGGGAGGTCGAGGAGTTCCAGGTCGAGACACCGATGGAGATCACCACGGGTGAGCGCATCGCCAAGGGGATCGTCGCCGTTGCCGTGCTCCGTGCCGGCCTGGGCCTGCTCGAGGGGCTCACCCGCCAGATCCCCGACCTGAGGGTCGGCTACGTCGGCCTGTTCCGGGACGAGGAGACCGCCCAGCCGCAGGAGTACTACACCAAGCTCCCGCCCCTCGCCGACACCCACGTCCTGGTGCTCGAGCCGATGCTCGCCACCGGTGGGTCGCTCTCCTGGGCGGTGGACAAGGTGAAGCAGGCGGGTGCCACCGATGTGACGGCGCTCGTCGTCTGCGCGGCGCCGGCCGGTGTCGAGCGGATGGCCGAGGACCACCCCGACGTACCGATCGTCGCTGCAGCGGTGGACCGCGAGCTCGACTACAAGTACTACATCCGACCCGGACTCGGCGACATGGGTGACCGGCTGTTCGGGACCACGGGCTGACGCCGGTCGTCCGCCGCGTCTAGCCCGAGATCGCTTCGGCCACGCGCTCGGCTTCGATGCCGATCTCGCGAATGCGGCCGGTGGGCGGTTCGCGGAAGCCGACGAACCACAGACCGTCGATCGGTGTCTTCGCCCCAGAGACGACGGGGTGCCCCTTCTCGTCGACAGCCGGTCCCGGTTCGGCGATGACCTGGTCGACGGCTGGGATGTAACCCGTTCCGAGCACCACGACGTCACAGGCGAGCTCGGTCCCGTCGGTGAAGACGACCCCGTCGGCGGTGAAGCGCTCGACACCCGGGTGTGCGGTGATACGGCCCTCCTTGAGGGCCTTCATCGTCCCGACGTCGAGCAGCGGGACCTTGCCGGTCGTGGCGATCTGTTCCAGCGGTCCCCACTCGGCTGCAGGCAGGCCGACCTTGGAGATGTCACCGACCAACAGTGCGAGCAAGGGCTTGGACAGGAAGTCGGCGACCTTCGGGGGGAAGATCGACAGCCAACGGGCGATCGTCAGGATCGGGATGCCGAGGATGGCCCGCGGCACGACCACCGACCTGTGCCGGACGCTGATGTTGGACCGGACGCCGTGCTCGGCGAGGTCGAGCGCGATCTCGCCGGCGGAGTTCCCGAAGCCGACCACGAGACCCGCCCTGCCCGCCCACGGCGCGCCGTTTCGGTACTCGTTGGAGTGGACGATCTCGCCGTCGAAGTCGTCCATGCCCGGCCACTCGGGGATGCGCGGCGTGTGGGACAACCCGGTGGCCACGATGACGTGCTCGGAGTGGAAACGCCGACCATCGGTTGTCGCAGTGACCCACCCGTCTTCCTCATGGCGGGCAGCCTCGACCTCGGTCCCGAGTCGCACATCGACCTGTTGTCGATCGGCGTAGTCGGCGAGGTAGTCGGCCACTTGGTCCCTCGAGGGGAACTGCGGATAGCTCTTGGGCATCGGTTGTCCCGGCAGGCCCGAGGCACCCTTCTGGGTGTGCAGGTGGAGCCGCTCGTAGTGACGGTGCCAGGCCGGGGCAACCGTGTCGCCCCGCTCGAGGACGATCGAGTCGACGCCGCGCCGGCGGAGCGTGGCGGATGAGGCGAGGCCGGCGGGGCCACCGCCGATGATGACGACCGGGACGGATTCCATGGTGCCGCGACAGTAACCGCCCGGCGACGGCCGATCAGCCCGTGTTCCGCAGCCCGGTCGCGATCCCGTTCACCGTCAGCAGCAGGGCTCGTTCGACCAGCGGGTCGGCGTGCTTGCGCGACTTGGCGATCAATGACACCTGCAGGTAGTTCAGTGGGTCGAGGTAACGGTCGCGGACCTCGAGGGTCCGGGCCAACACGGGGTTGGTGACCATCACGGCGGCGTCACCGGTCGCCTCGAGCATGAGGCGCACGGTGAGGTCGTGTTCCTCTCGGATGAGGTCGAACGGGGCCCGGTGTGCGGGAGCGACCAACTCGTCGACGTAGCGACGCGCGATCCCGAGGTCGGTCTTGGCCAGGGTCATCTCGACGTTCGACAGGAACGTGTCGAAGAACGGCCACTCGGCGGCCGTCTCGACGACGGTGTCCCAGACGCCTGCTTCCTTGGCCGCAGCGAGTCCGGTACCGACGCCGAACCAGCCGGGAACGATCTGGCGGGACTGGGTCCAGCCGAAGACCCACGGGATGGCCCGAAGGTCCTCGAGCCCGGCCTGGGACCCGTCCTTGCGGCGGGCGGGCCGAGAGCCGATGTTCATGGAACCGAGGAGGTCGACGGGCGTCGAGGTGAGGAAGTAGTCGACCAACGACGGGTGGTCGACCAACTCCCGGTAGCGCTCGAAGGCGGCCGACGAAATGACCTCCATGAGCTCGTCCCACCGGTCGAGCACCGACCGCTCGCGACGGGAGGTCCGATGGAGGAGGGACGCCTCGAGGACCGACGAGACGGTGAGCTCGAGGTTGGCCCTGGCGAGCGATGGGATCCCGTACTTGTCGGAGATCACCTCGCCCTGCTCGGTGAGCTTCATCGGGCCGTCGACGACGCCCCAGGGCTGGGCCATGATCGCCTCGTGGGTGGGTCCGCCGCCGCGGCCGACCGTGCCGCCCCGACCATGGAAGAGGCGGAGCACCACGCCGTGCCGCGCCGCCACCTCACGGAGGTTCCGCTGGGCCTTGTAGATCTCCCACTGGGAGGTGGTGATCCCGCCGTCCTTGTTGGAGTCGGAGTAGCCGAGCATCACCTCTTGGACGTTCCCACGCAGCTCGACCAACCGGCGGTAGGAGGGATCGGACAGCAGTTCGTCGAGGATCGACCCCGCTGCCCGCAGTTCGTCGATCGTCTCGAGGAGCGGGGCGAAACCGATCCGGGCCACGTCGGTGCGCAGGTCGACGAGGCCGCCTTCGCGGGCCAGGACCACGGCGGCCAGCACGTCCCCGACGTCGCGGGTCATGGAGATGATGTACGTCTCGACGACGCCTTCGCCGAAGCGGTCCTTCGCTTCGCGGACCGTGGACATGATGGAGAGGGTCTTGTCCGCGTGCTCGGGCAGGACCTGGGCGGGGGAGAGGAGGGGGCGAGCCGAGCGGAGCTCCTCGGCGAGCAGCCGGGTGCGCTCCCCGGCGGTCAAGCTCGAGTAGTCGACGGCACCGGCAACCTCGTGGATCGCCTCGAGGGCGGCGTGATGGCGCTCGGCGTGCTCCCGGATGTCCATGACGGCAAGGTGGAAGCCGAACGAGGAGACCCTCCTGGCGAGGCGTGCCACGACACCGTCGGCGATCTGCGTTCCGTTGTGGGATCGGAGGGAGTCGGAGATGAGCTCCAGGTCTGCCATGAGCTCGGCTGGGTCCCGGTAGTCGACGCCCGGTGTGTGCCGGGCCCTCGCCTTGATCCGGGACATCGTGTTGGCCAGCTTGGCGTAGATGAAGCTGCACTTGAGTCGGTAGGGCTCCTCGATCCGGAGCCGGTTGAAGTCGTCGAGTGCATTCGGGAGCAGTCGCTTGTCGTCCTCCAGGGAAACGGCCAGCGCGTCGGAGACGCCGGCGATGCGAATCGATGACGACAGCTGGTACGACAGGTCCTCCACGGCATGGCGGAGGTTCCGCAGCCCGTGCTCGTGTTGGAGTTCGAGGATCTCCATCGTGAGCTCGGGCGTGACGAACGGGTTGCCGTCACGGTCGCCGCCCACCCAGGTCCCGAAGCGGATCGGGTGCCAGTCGACACCCTTCGCCACGCCCAGCTCGCCCAAGGCATGGGTGAGGTCGTCGGTGAGGTCGGCCATGACCTCGAAGAGCAGATCGAGGAAGAAGAAGGTGAACTTCGCCTCCTCGAGCGGCGTCGGCTTGTCGAGGCGGAGCTCGTCGGTCTGCCAGATGAGGTCGATGACCTCCCCGATCCGCCGGTCGATCCGGGCGGACTCCGTCTCGGTGACGCGGGGGTCCAGTCGGCGGTCCAGCAGCTCGGCGATCTGGTCGAGCTTCACCAGGATCGTCCGGCGGGCCGCCTCGGTCGGGTGGGCCGTGAAGACCGGGCGCAGCTCGAGGCGGTCGACGACGTCCTCTATCAGGTCCCGCTCGAGGCCCGCGTCGGCGATCCGGTCGATCGTTGCCGTCAACCACTCGGCCTCCCCGGGAGAGCGTGCGGCCATCTCGTCGACCCGGTGGGTCTGCTCGGCGACATTGGCCAAGTGGAAGTAGGTGGTGAACGCTCGCACGAGGAGGATGGCCGTCTCGGTGTCATGGCGCGACAGGACGGCGGAGAACTCCTCGGCCGTGGTCGGGTCGGCGTCATCGCGGAGCCGCTTGGTGGTCTCGCGGACCTCCTCCACGAGGTCCAGGAGCTCCTGGCCCTGCTCGCGCACGAGAGTCTCGCCCAGCTGGCTGCCCAGGCGGCGGATGTCTGAACGGAGTGTGGAGTCGTCCTTCACGGGGACGGAGGGTAGGGGTCCGCGGGGATCGGAGTCCGAGACCGCTTGGGTGGTGGTTCAGGCCTCGGCCCGGTCGGATCGGCCACCGAGCAACCCGGCGAGGAGGTGCCAGAGCACGACGACCGTCCCGGTCGCTGCCGCCGCCGTCACCAGTCGATCCATCTGCCAGGGGGCGGCGGTCGGGAGGATCGGCCGGAGGAGCACCTCCCAGCGCAGCCACACCCAGACCCCGAGCGACAGCGCCGACAGCAGACCGGCATAGGCCTGCGTGGGGGCGGATGGCTTCGCCATCCACGCGAAGAGGAGTGTTCCTGCCGGAAGGAGGAAGACGAGGGGAGAGGCGGCCGCCTCAGGGGGCATCGACAGGCGTTCCCAGATTCCCATGGTCAGGGCAGCTGTCCCGAGGCCCAGCAGTGAGGCACGGGCACCGGAGGCACGGCCCATCAGGCGGACGAGTGTTGCGGAGACCACGAGGCCGATCGCCCCACCGACCGACGACGCCCACGGCCCGGGTGGCTCGACGTAGAGGGATCGGACCGAGATGAGTACGGGTTCTCCGTCGACCTCGAGCGGTACCACGGCCTCCAGGACGGTGTCACCCGGCTCCGCGCCGGGTGGCGGCTCCTCGACCATCCAGTGGGTTCGGTGGTCGTGCCATGCGTACCTGCCATCGCTGGCCACCTCGACCCATTCGGGGTCGGCGTCGGGGTCGGCAGTCGCAGGGACCTCGGTCTCGCCGTACCGGTCCTGGTTGAGGTAGGTCGTCTCGGAGCGAGCGTTCTCGTAGACCGTCCCGTCGGCGTCGAATCGCAGGTAGGGCTCGCCCCGGTACCCGGTGATCAGCACATCGTGGCCAACCGTCGTGAGTTCGAGGAAGCTGTCGCCGCCGAGCATCCGGGCCGAGAGTCCGTCGACCTCGGGCTCGATCGACACGATCGTGGTCTCGTAGTCGGTCGGGCCGGCCGGGTCGGCGAGCGCGGCAGCCGGGGACAAGACGACCAACGCCATGAGGGCGACGGCCGCCGCCCACCTCACGGGAGCACCGTCAGCGTGATCTGTCCCGATGGATGCACCGTGCAACTGCCCTGGAAGGTCCCCTCCGAGGAGAACCGCTGTGTGAGGGTCTCATTGGCGCCGATGAAGAACGGGCCGACCAGGTGGCCCCGATCGTCCTCGTTCTCGATCCGGATCACCTCCCCGACCCTCACCTCCATCTCGGCGGGAAGGATCTCGAGGGGCTCTCCGGCGTCGAGTGCCTCGCCGGCACCTGCGGGGATCAGGAACTCGTAGTCCGTCGGTCCGTCGGCGACGTCATCGATCTCGAGCGCGCCATCACCGCAACCGGCCAGGAGCAGGACGGTTGCGGTGATGGCGAATACCGCTCGCTTGGTCAGCCTTCTCTCACTTCGACGGTCACGCTGAGCGTCTCGCCCGACTCGAACTCGAGGTCGACATCGAACTCGTCGCCGATCTCCAGGGGCTCGGTGAGGTCCAGGAGCATGATGTGCAGCCCGCCCGGCTCCAGCGAGACCGTCTCGCCCGCCGGGAGGTCGACCTGTTCGACGGGGACCATCTGCATCATCCCGCCGTCTCCGGACATATCGCCTTCTTCGCCCATGTCATCGTCGTCACCGGACATCTCGTCGTCGGGGCCCATCTCGGTCGTCTCATGGATCTCGACCGTCGGTGCCACCGACGATTCGACCGAAGCCGAGACGAGGGCGTCGTCCTCGTCAGCGGTGAGGTCCATGTAGACGGCAGCCGCCGACTGCATCATCGCCGACTCCCGCGCCCAGGCGTCGTCCGCGGAGATCGGCCCGCTCGTCGAGCAAGCCGTGGCGAACAGTGCCAGTGCCGAGAGCATCACCACCATCTTCTTCATTGGAGTGTCCTCCGTGTCAACCACCGTGCAGCAACCATCGAAGGTCGCCCTGTATGTCTTCCCATGTTGTGCCGAATGGCCACGTCAGCGCCAGTTGCCCCTGGTCGTCGACGGCGTAGAGGAAGCCCGTGTGGGCGACCTCGACGTCGCCCTCCTCGGACGTCGTCACGTCGTAGTCGGCGCCGAACGCGTCGGCCGCCGCCCTGAGTTCGGCATCGTCCTCGGTTCGGAGGGGATGGCCCTCCGGGAAGAAGCTGTGGAGGTAGCCGGAGATGACCTCCGGTGTGTCGCGGTCGGGGTCGACGGTTGCCATCGCGACGGCGATGCTCTCGGCCTCGTCCATGTCCGCCATGGCCCGGCGCAGGTCCGCCAATGTCGTCGGGCAGACGTCAGGACAGGACGTGTAGCCGAAGTACACGACGAGGACACCGCCGGCGCCGGCGACGAAGGGGAACGCCCGGCCGTCGGCGTCGAGGTCGGGCAGCGACACGGACCCGACCTCCGGGGCCGGGTCGCGGACGATCCCGGCCGGTTCGTCGGGGATGGCCGGTCCGCATGCACCGAGGAGGACGGCGACCGCGAGGAGCGGCCTGAGCAGTTTCACCCGAGGGCCTCGATGTACGCCAGGACCTTGTCGACCTCGCTGTCGGTCAGAGTGTTCTCGGGCATGGTGATCTCGTACCCGGCTCTGACCTTCGCCTGCGGGTCGATGATCGACTCGCGGAGGTATGCCTCGTCGGCGATGATCGTCGTGCCGTCGACCAACTCGATCTCCGAGTCGACCAAGCCGATCCAAGGAGGTCCCACGCCGCCCTCGCCGGAGCTGCCATGGCAAGCCGCGCATCCGGCCACCCGGGCGATCTCGGAACCTTCGACCGCCGCGGAGGACATGCCATCGTCGCCTCCACCGCATGCAGCAACGGACAGGATGATTGTGAGGAGGATCACGAACCGCATGGCTGGCAGGTTAGGTCCCGGGACGATCAGTCGAGCGAGGCGAGTGTGTCGGCGATGCCGGCCGCATCGAGACCCAGCTCGGCGAGGATTCCGGCCTGCTCCCCGAAGCGCAGGAACCGGTCCGGGATACCGAGCATCGTGATCGGCTTCGTCACCCCGGCGGCGGCGAGGTGCTCGGCCACGCCGGCTCCGAACCCACCGGCGACGACACCGTCCTCCACGGTGACGACCCGGTCGTGTGCCGACGCCCAAGCCGCGAGCCGAGGGTCGATCGGTTTCACCCAACGGGCGTTCACGACGGTCGTCGAGCGGTCCTCGGCCAGGCCGGCTGCCTTGTGGGCGGCCTCGACCATCTTGCCCGTGGCGAGGAGGAGGACCTCGTCTCCCTCGGTCAGCCGCTCCCAGCGGCCCAACTCCAGTGGCTGGGCGGGAAGGTCGGGCAGCGCAGCAGCAGGTCCTCGCGGATAGCGGATCGCCACCGGGCCGTCGTGGTCGAGGGCGGCGGAGAGCATCCCGGCCAGCTCCTGGGTGTCTGCCGGTGCGCCTACGGCGAGGCCGGGGATCATCCGGAGGTAGGAGAGGTCCATCACGCCGTGGTGTGAGGGGCCATCGGGTCCGGTCACCCCGGCCCGGTCCAGGACGAACGTGACGGGGAGCTCGTGCATCGCGACGTCGGTGATGATCTGGTCGATCGCCCGTTGGAGGAACGAGGAGTAGATGGACACGACCGGTCGCTTGCCGCCCATGGCGAGGCCGGCAGCCAGGGTGACGGCGTGTTGTTCGGAGATCCCGACGTCGATGACGCGGTCGGCGTGCTCGTCGGAGATCTTCGAGAGCCCGGTCGACGACTCCATGGCGGCGGTGATCGCCACGACGTCGGGGCGGTGCTCGACTTCGTGGGCGAGGGCCGCTCCGAAACCGGCAGTCCACGACAGGCCGCCGCCGAGCGGCTTGCCCGTCGCGGGGTCGAACCTGCCCACCCCGTGGAGTTTGTCCTGCTCGTCGTCGATGGCCGGCTGGTAGCCGCGCCCCTTCTCGGTCAAGACATGGATGACGACGGGCTCGTCGAAGCCCTTTGCCCGCTCGAAGGTCTCCTCCAGGAGGGCCAGGTCGTGCCCGTCGATCGGCCCGGTGTACTTGAGGCCGAGGATGTCGAAGAAGGTGAGGGTGGTGAGCATCTCCTTGACGCTCTCCTTCATGCGGACGGCGGTCTCCTCGGCGAAGTCACCAACGAGCGGCAGCTTGCGGAGCGCCGACCCAAATGCCTGCTTGGCATCCTCGTAGCGGCGGTCGACTCGTAGCTTCGCCAGGTGTTCGGCCAGCCCACCGACCGTCGGCGCGTAGGAGCGGCCGTTGTCGTTCAGCACGATGATCAGCCCGGACGGCTTCTCCTGGGCGACGTGGTTGAGCGCTTCGTAGGCCATACCGCCGGTGAGGGCGCCGTCGCCGATGACGGCGATCACGTGTGAGTCGTCGTCCTTCGCCTTCGTGAGACCCATGGCGTAGGAGATGGAGGTGGATGCATGCGAGTTCTCGACGAAGTCGTGCTCACTCTCGGCTCGGCTCGGGTAGCCCGACATCCCGCCGTCCTGCCGCAACGAGGTGAAGTCGCGCCGGCCGGTCACCAACTTGTGGACGTAGGCCTGGTGCCCGACGTCCCAGATGAGCTTGTCGTGGGGTGAGTCGAAGGTCCGGTGTAGCGCCAACGTGAGCTCCACGATCCCGAGGTTGGGCGAGAGGTGCCCACCGGTGTCGGCGATGGCGCGCACGAGGAAGGCCCGGATCTCTTCGGCGAGTTCGGCCAGTTCGTGTTGGTCGAGACGAAGGAGGTCGGACGGGGCGTCCACCTGCTCGAGGAGTGACATGCGCCGTGCAGTGTAGGAGTCGGACCGGTTTGGGGCCTGCGTAGCGTGGCCGAATGGACTCGATCGACCACAGTCCGGGAGGCGTTCGCCAGTCGTCGTGCCATCCGGGCCTTCATGTGAGGGACTTCCAGCCGGTAGTGACGGTGGCCGACACAACGACGCCGCCGCAGACCGCGTGGCCGTGGATCCGATTCCTGCAACGAGTCTGTGCGTAGGACCCGCAGTACGCGGTTGCTCGGCAGACCGGTCAGCTCGGCGCGGGCCATGTCTTGTGGGATGAGCATGGTGGCGAGGACGAGTCCGGCCACGAGGTCGGGGCGCAGGGACTCCCGCCGGTAGGTCCGGATCGCCTAGACCAGAACGACCCCGCCGGAGATTCCGTCGGCCGCTATCGCGCTCCGACTCCTATTCTCTCCCCGCCGCATGTTCGACACCCTCACCGACCGATTCTCGACCGTCTTCAGCAATCTCACCGGCAAGGGCCGGCTGAGCGAGGCCGACGTCGACACCGCACTTCGTGAAGTGCGTCTCGCGCTGCTCGAAGCCGACGTCAACGTCGGCGTCGTCCGCAACCTCGTGGGCCGCATCCGCGAGCGGGCCGTCGGCGCCGAGGTCCACGATTCGCTGACTCCGGGCCAACAGGTCGTGAAGATCGTGGACGAGGAGCTCGTCACGACGCTCGGCAAGGACCATGTCCCACTCGCCTCCCCCTCCAGCCCGCCGCTCGTCATCCTCATGGCCGGCCTGCAGGGCTCTGGCAAGACGACCACGACGGCGAAGCTTGCGAGGTTTCTCAAGGATGAAGGTCGTCGCCCGCTCCTCGTGGCAGCAGACCTCCAGCGCCCGGCCGCCATCGACCAGCTGATCCAGCTGGGCGAGCGGGTCGGTACCCCCGTCTACAGCGACCGCGGCTCGAAGCCGACCCGGGTCGTCAAGGCCGCTCTCAAAGAGGCCGGTCGCGGT
>JAHEFX010000029.1 GCA_024639975.1 bacterium | reverse complement strand
CATGATGCGAGCCCGGTTCGGCCGGGTGATCAGCATCGCTTCCGTCGCCGGCCTGTCGGGCAATCCCGGCCAGGCGAACTACGCCGCCTCCAAGGCCGGCCTCATCGGCTTCTCGAAGTCGGTGGCCAAAGAGGTCGGCTCCCGGGGAATCACGGCGAACGTGGTGGCACCCGGCTTCATCGAGACCGACATGACCGACGCCTTGGGTGACGAGGTTCGCGGGGCCGCCGCCGGTAGCATCGCCGTCGGTCGGATGGGCCGGCCCGATGAAGTGGCAGCCCTCGTTGCGTTCCTCGCCTCCCAGGAGGCGTCGTATGTGACCGGACAAGTAGTGGCCGTCGACGGCGGCCTCGCCCTCTGACGACCGAACGACAAAGAGAGAAGGACCCTCAAGATGGATCGTTCCGAGATCGAATCCCGCCTCGCCGCCCTGCTCGTCAGTGAGCTCGGCCTCGACGCGGACAAGATCAAGCCCGAAGCCCGCTTCGAAGAAGACCTCGAGGTCGACTCGCTCGGCGTCGTCGAGCTGCTCATGGCGCTCGAGGACGAGTTCGGCGTGGAGATCCCCGACGAGGAGGCCGAGAACATCGGGACCGTCGGCGAAGCTGCCGACGTCGTGATCGCCAAGCTCGGCTGAACGTGACCGAACGCCGCCGTGTGGTCGTCACCGGCATCGGGGCGCTCTCGCCCCTCGGCCTCGACGTGGCCTCGACCTGGGACGGAATGCTCGCCGGACGATCCGGTATCGGGCCGATCACCCAGTTCGACGCCTCGGAGACGAAGACCAACTTCGCCGGGGAGCTGAAGGACTTCGACCCGGAGAACTGGTTCGAGCGCAAGGAAGCGCGCCGGATGGACCGGTACGTGCAGGTCTACATGGCAGCGGCCGTGGAAGCCGTCGCCGACTCCGGCCTCGTCTTCGACGACGAGGAACTCATGCGTAGGACCGGGGCGATCGTCGGGACCGGCATCGGGGGGTTGCAGTCCTACGAGGAGGCGATCGTCACCCTGTTGGAGCGGGGCCCGGGCCGGGTGAACCCGCTGACGATCACCAAGATCATCGCCAACATGTCGGCCGGCTATGCGGCCATCCATTTCGGCTTCACCGGGCCGACCAACACCACGGTCACGGCTTGTGCCGCATCGGCGAATGCCATCGGCGACGCCACAGAGGTCATCCGCCGTGGCGCCGCCGATGTCATGATCACCGGCGGGGCGGAGACCGGGATCACGAAGTTCGTGGTGGCGGCATTCAACGCCTCGCGTGCCCTCAGCACGCGCAACGACGACCCGCAGACGGCATCCCGCCCGTTCGACGTGGACCGGGACGGGTTCGTGCTCAGCGAGGGTGGAGCGGCCCTGGTGCTCGAAGAACGCGAGCGGGCGCTGGCCCGAGGCGCCACGGTCTACGGCGAGGTGCTCGGCTATGGCATGTCCACGGACGCCTACCACGTGACCCTGCCGCGACCGGGCGGTGCCGGCCAGGCGTTGGCGATGGAGGCGGCCCTGGCCGACGCCGACGTGTCCGGCGACGAACTCGACTACATCAATGCGCACGGCACGTCCACCCCGGCGAACGACGCCACCGAGACCGCCGCCATCAAGCTGGCGCTCGGCGACGCCGCCCACGATGTCGCAATCTCGTCGACCAAGTCGATGACGGGTCACCTGCTCGGTGGCGCCGGGGCGATGGAGACGATCGCCTGCCTCCTCGCCATGCGCGATGGGAAACTGCCTCCCACCGCCAACCTCGTCAACCCGGACCCCGAATGCGATCTGGACTACGTGCCGGGACGAGCCCGGGACGCGACGGTGGTGACCGCCATGAGCAACTCCTTCGGATTCGGCGGGCACAACGTCGCCCTGGTCCTCGGCGCGCCGTAGCCGGGACCCCTCCATACACTCCGGGCCATGGACTCGGAACGCCCACCCGTAGCCGGTGCCGTCGCGACCGCTGCCGCCGGTGGACTGTGGGGGAGCGGACTCCTGCTCGCCGGTGACCTCCTGGCCGGTGCCGGGGTCTGGCTCGTCACGATCGTCACGCTCGCCGGGCTCCTCGTCGCCCGGTCGCGCTGGGCCGTCCGCACCTCCCTCGTGCTCGCCGCCATCGCCGTCCCCGCCGTCCTCGTCGTCGACCAACCGGTCCTCGTCGGCCTCGGCATCGCCGCCTCTGCGATCACGGTGTGGGCCGTCCTCGGCGCCGGTACCGCCGCCGGCGTGCGGCCGTTTGGGGCCGCGAATGCCCCACCGGACGAAGCGGTCGTGCTCATGCTGCTCCTGGTGGGTGCGCCGGCCGCGCTCGGACTCGCCGCACTCGGGTCGGACCCTTCGACGGTGACGATCGCCGCCGCACTCGTCGGGCCGGTCCTGGCTTGGTGGTTCGGTCGGAGATCGGCTGCGGCCCTCTGGCTCAGCCGGACGGCGGCACCGCTGGTGTTCCTCGCGTCGGCCGTGCTCGAAGGTTGGCCCCGTGGTGTCGCCGGCGTCGCCCTGGCGGGCGCCGTCGGTTGGTACGCCTGGCGGCCCGCGGTGCGGATCGCGGCGATTCCGCTCGAGCCGACCAAGTCGGACGCCAAGCCGATCTTCGCCCAGTTCGCCCCCGCCGAGATACGCGAAGCCGCCGGACTGGACGAGCGGGGGTATCGATGAGGCCCAATCCGTGGTTCTTCGTCCCGGTTGCGGTCTCGCTGGCCCTCGGGTTCGGCCTCGGCTGGATGATGGCCGGGGTCTCCTGCGGGGGCTCGTGCCCGGTCTCCCAGTGGGTTACCGCGCTCATCGTCGGCATCGGCATCGCCGGGGGTGTTGGTGTCGTCGCCGTCCTGGGGATCCGTTCGATGGACGAGTACCGGGTGGCCCAGGACCGGGGTCAGGAGCCTCCCGGACCCGGCTGCGAGGTCCCCGAGGACTGAGTCCGGCCGAGGTCGGCGGCGAAGGCAAGCTCCGGCAGGGCGCCCGATCCGAACCAACCCACCTCGAGGAAGTCGTCCCCGGCGACGGCCTCCCCATCGGCCTCCACGTCGTAGGTCAGCACCACGACCGTCTTGTCCGGATCGGATCGGTCAAGGTCGGCGGATCGAAGGGTCGCGGAGGTGATGGATAGCCCGGTCTCCTCGGCGACCTCTCGTGCCAAGGCGTCCTCGGGGTGCTCGTCGACCTCGACGAAACCCCCGGGTAGGGACCAGAGCCCGGGACGAACGACCTCCGGCGACCGGCAACCGAGCAGGACCCGACCGTCGCGTCGGATCACGGCCACGACCGAGAGGGGTGGGTTCGGTGGGGGTTCGTGCCCGTGACTCATCCCAGGGTCCAGGGGTCACCGGGGACCAGGCCGATCGGCTCGGCATGCTCGGGGCGATCGCGGAAGTATCCATCGAACCCGGTCCCGGTCAGCAGGCGGACGGCAGCGTGGATCGGGTCCTGGTGGGAGACCAGCACGACGTCGCCGTCGTCCCGGGCCACCCGCCGGGCCACCCGGGCGACCCGCTCGGCGAGATCCCGGAGCGACTCGGGGGAGAAGGGGAGGTCGGTGGGGTCGGCGAGGTACGCCTCGAGCTCGCCGGGGAAGACGTCCGGCAGGTCATCCCACCCGACACCCGCCCACCGATCCGAGAGCGCCCACTCGGTGAGGTCGGCGTCGGTTTCGACCGGGACGCCGCTCGCCGAGGCGATCCGGCGCGCGGTGTGCAACGCACGCCTCAGGGGGGACGACCAGATCGCGACGATCGAGTGGTCGGCGAGGGCCCTTGCGGCCCGGTCGGCCTGCACTTCGCCGAGCGGGGACAGGTCGAATCCATCCAGGGAGGCGTAGACGACGTGATCGGGGTTCAGGACCTCGCCATGGCGGACGAAGAAGATCATGTACCGAGCCTATTGGCCGGTCGCCCGGTCGAGCGATCCTCCCCGTACCGGACACATTGCGCGTGGGTATGATGACGTTCCCGACCGGTTGTGCGAGCTGCCGAACGCCGGAGAACGAATGCCGCTGAACGAGCACGAACAAGAGATCCTCGACGAGATCGAGCGTCGCTTCTACGAGGAGGACCCGGGCTTCGCGTCCGCCGTCCGTAGCATCAACCCTCGTGCGCGATTCGCTCTCTCTCCTCGACTCGCAGTGGTCTTCTTGGTGCTCGGAGTGGCGCTTCTGGCGTCAGCTTTCACGAGGACTGCGGTCGGTTTGGTCGTGGCTGTCGTGGGCTTCGGCCTGATGGTATGGTCGGCGACCACCTTGGTGCAGGAGCTACGAAGTCGCCCTCGGGAAGCCCGTCAGGAACGGGCCCCGAACGACGACTGAGACAACGGGCACCAGGTCGTCGGCGGGCTTCCCCCGGTCGGGCATTTGGCACGGCCGCTGACCGCACGACGACCGAACACATGGGCAGGAGTGGGCGCGCGCGCTCTCTCGTGGAGTGGAGAAAGAGGAGATTTCAAGTTGCAGGACGCCTTCACGGCCCGTCAGGCCTCGGCCTTGACCGGGTGCACTGCACATCAGCTTCGATACTGGGACCGGGTTGCCCTCGTGACCCCGTCCGTCCAATCGTCAGGCGGTCGTGCCGGTGTCCGTCGGCTGTACTCGTTCCGTGACCTGGTTTGGCTGCGGGTGGTCAAGGGCCTGCTCGACAATGGGATGAGCGTCCAGCGGGTTCGTCGGGCCGCCGACTACCTGCGTCGCAATGCCGACCTCGAGGACACGCTCGCCTCGGTCACGCTCGTGTCGGACGGCCAGTCCATCTTCCAGGTCCTCGAAGAGGAGGACCAGCTCGTCGACGCACTCAAGGAAGGCCAGCTCGCTTTCGTGCTGGCGATCGACGAGATCACCCAGTCGGTCGAAGAGGACGTCACGCGCTTCGAGCTCGACAAGCGCAAGTTCCTCGACGTGGTCCGCCGGTCCGAGGACGAGCTCAACGACGACCTCGCCGCCGAGGCCTAGGGCCGACGCAGGCTCCGCGGCCGCCAGGCCGCCAGCACCTTTCGAACGCCGGGGATCGTCCGCGCCAGGGTGTCCTCGGCGGCGTCGAACGACTTCATCGCTCGTCTCGCTTCGCGCTCGGTCGGCTTGGCAGAGCCCCACTCCGCCTTCGAGTGGGCGGCCGCGAGTGGCGCCAACTCCGGCAGGTTCACCTCGGCGATCTCCTTCGGGGTCATGCCTTGGTCGATCTGGCGGTCGAGGTCCCTCAGGCGGTCGGTGATCTCTGCCCAGGCGGCCGACACGTCACCGGAGCGGGCCTTGGCGAGCCGTCGCCGCCGGCGGACCCACTTCGCGGTCGGGATCGCACAGGCCACCAGGACCAGTGCGACCATCGCCCAGACCCAGCTGGGGACGGTGAGCGGTTCGTCGACGGTCTCGTCGATCCCTTCTGTCTCCTCCAGGTCGAACGGGGTCTCGGCCTCGTCCTCGAAGAAGTCTTCACGGGGATCGATCGTCTCCCCGGTGTCCGGGTTGAAGATGATGATGCCGGCGTCGGAGAGGTCGGACAGTGGGTTCGACGGTACGTATGCCGACGGGTCGCTGGGGAGCTCGTCGGTCGTCGCCGGGTTGTCTCCGGCACTGCGCGGGGTCGGATCGAACTTCACCCACCCGGCGCCGTCGACCCATGCCTCCACCCACGAATGGGCATTGGAGCCGCGGACGATGATGTTCCCGGCTTCGTTGAACTCGCCCGGCGTGAAGCCCAGGACCACCCGTGTCGGTATTCCCAACTGGCGGGCCATGACGCCCATGGCGGTGGCGAATTGCTCGCAGTAACCCCGGCGGTAGTTCGCCGAATCCGGTTCGGCCAGCCAGGCGGCGAGGTCCGAAGCGGCGTGCCCCGGGTCGATGTCGGTGGTGTAGATGAATCGACCGTCGTCGCGGAAGTACTCCTCGAGGAAGGCCAGGCGCTCGAGGTCCGAGCTCGCCCCGATGGTGACCGTCCGGGCGAGATTGCCGATACGTGGGTCGATGTTCCCGGGCAGCGCCGTGTACCGGTCGAGGTCGTCGGGCCGGGTCAGGTCACCGCTGCCGGCCCCGAGCACGGTGAGGTCGCCGACCTCCTGGGCGGATGCGAACAGCGGTGAGAGGGTGCCGGAGGCGTTCGCCAACTCACCGAGGCTCGGGTTCGGTACGTCGGCGGTCACCTGGTAGCGGAGGCCCGGGTAGGTGTTGCGATCCAGCCAAAGCTCGCCCGTGGGGTCCACGTGGCCTCCATCGCTGATCGCGCGGTCGGGGCTCTCGATGGCGGTCGAACCCGCCGGCAGTGGCAGCAATTGCTGGCGGAGCGTCCGGATGACGACCGAAGCAGCCACCGGGGCGGTGCTCAACCGGAACGCGTTGTCGGGGCTGGCCAAGGTGTCGGCGCTGCTGAGCGCCTCGACGCCCCGGACCGTGGTACTCCACTCCGACCCGTCATAGGCGTCGAGGGTGGCGAGCCGCCATGAGAGTCGGTCGGCAGGGATGTCGGGCGAGGAGACGAGAGCCTCGAAGATCACTTCCTCGGAGTTCGCCACGAGGTTGGACTGCACGATCGAGGTGTATGGGTTGAGCGAGAAGCCGCCACCGAGGCCGAACCCACCGCCGGACCTCCACGGGACGGCGCCGCCGTGTGGGATCGTGTCCGTGGCGAAGAAGGTGACTACCAGGGCGATCACCATCACGATCGCACCGGCCGAGACGGCGCCGCGGTTGCCGGGCTTGCCGAGGAGTCGGGGTAGGCGGTTCGTCTCCTCCAGACCCGAGACGATGAGCACGGCTCCCACCCAGGCCACCGATGCGAGCAGCCACCACAGGCTCGAGGCGTCCTGGTCGGCGATCGCCACACCCAGGTAGAGGCCCGCCGGGACGACGGCCGCGACGGGTCCG
The DNA here is from genome assembly GCA_024639975.1 of bacterium. GTDB lineage: Bacteria > Actinomycetota > Acidimicrobiia > Spongiisociales > JAENVV01 > JAHEFX01. Next base: position 13,052 of record JAHEFX010000029.1, on the reverse strand, counting down.
TTGCCGCCCGCGGCCAGCCAGGCCCAGGCGAACCCGATCACCGTGAAGACCGGGAGGAGGAGCAGCACGAACTCCTGGTGCGGGAACATCGGTGCGTTGGAGTATTGGAGGTACTCGAGCCCCACCCGCAATCCGTCGCCAACGGCCGTGAGGGTCGCACGGGTCGGCACCAGCGCCCCGAGCATCGAATCGGGGTCGATGGCCCGCCCGAGCACGACCAGCTCGACCGCGATTGCCACCGCAGAGGCAACGAAGACATTGAGTCGCGCCAGCCGGGCAACCATGGCGACAACGACGCCCAGGACGAAGCCACCGAGCAGGACCCACTGCCAGCCGATCCCGTCCGGCGTGGGCTCGATCAGGGTTCCCATCCGGACCACGGCACCGGTCAGGGCCACCAATCCGAGTGCGGCGCTCCACCCGCCGCCACGGGTCAGGCGCCTGCCCAAGACCGTCCTCGCATGCGCTGCCAGGCGGCGCCCCAGGGTTCGTCGGGGAGCACGCCGACGAGCGTCGAACGGGTACCCGGGATGGCTGTGGCGCCCATGGGTGCCCTCGTCACCGCAGCCAACGAGACCGAGCCGTGCTCGGCGGCCAGCAGCTTGGCGGTGGAGAGGATCTCGTCGTCGATGGTCCCGGTGAGCACCACGAGGGCGCCGCCGCCCAGTGCCGACCGAGCCCGCGATGCCACCGACATCATCGAGAGCGATTGGTGCCATTGCACGGCGGCGAGGGTCTCCATGGCCATGCCGACCGGGTCGGGGTCGGATGCCCGTACGTGGACCGACCCGGCGACGAGATCGAGGTCGAAACCGGCACGTCTCAGGTGTTGGTGGATACTGGCGGCGCCTCGGACGGCGGTCTCGAAGGCGGCCTCGTCGTCGTAGACCTGGGCCCGGGTGTCCAGCAGCACGAGGCCCCGGCTCTGCCAAGGCGTCTCCAGCTGGCGGATCATGAGCTCGTCGCGGCGGGCTGTCGTCGGCCAGTGCACGCGACGGAGGTCGTCACCGTGGCGGTACTCGCGGATCGTGTAGAAGTCCTCGCCGCCCCGGCTGGCGAACTCGGGGTGGGCGGCGTCCGAAGAGGGGTCGCGACCCCGCACGATCGGGAAGCCGCCCAGCGCCTCGATCCTCGGGTAGACGACGAGGGTGTCCCGCGGCCCGGCGACCCGGGCGGCGCTCGCCAGGCCGAGCGGGTCGCGGGCATCGATGGTCACCGGTCCGACCGTGAAGACGCCTCGGCGACGGGCCCGGAGGCGATATGGCACGATCGCCGTGGAGCGGGGGCCGAGTCGGGCGAGGGTCGCACCCGCGGTCCCCAGGCCCGAGATCGGGTCGGACAGGCGGGCCGACGAGATGGGCAACCGACCATGGTTCGTCAGGTGCAGGCGGACCTGCACGTCGTCGCCCTCACCCACGGACGCCGGGACGATCTCCCTCGACACCGTGGCCGTGGGCGTGGAGAGGCGGACCCAGAGCATGGCCAGGGGCACGGCCACGCCGGCCGCGACGCCGGCGGCGAGGAGCTCGAGCTCACCGAACGAGTAGGCGAGGATGAGCAGCCCGGCGGCGACGCCGACGACGCTCCAACCCCGGCCGGTCGGCATCAGCGCAGGGTGCCGGGCACGGGGACCCGGGCGAGGATCGAGTCGAGGATCTCGCCGATGGCGACGCCGCGCATCTGGGCCTCCGGGCGGAGGATCATCCGGTGGGCGAGCACCGGTTCGGCGACGGCCTTCAGGTCGTCGGGGGAGAGGTAGTCGCGGCCCTTGCTGGCGGCGCGCGCCCGGGACAGGCGGAGTAGGTAGAGCGCCGATCGGGGGGAGGCCCCGAGCAGGAGCTCCGCGTGGGAGCGGGTGGCCTCCACGACGTCGGCGAGGTACCCGCGCACGGCGTCCGCCACGTGGACCGTCCTGGCGATGGACGTCATCTGGAGCACCTCGTCGGCGTGGATCACGGGCGACAGGGTGTCGAACGAGGAGACCGAGCCGTGGGCGTCGAGGATGTCGAGGGTGGTCCCACGGTCCGGGTACCCGATGACCAGGCGGGCCATGAACCGGTCGAGCTGGGCTTCGGGGAGCGGGTAGGTGCCCTCGTGCTCGAGCGGGTTCTGGGTCGCCACGACCATGAACGGTGGGAGCAGCGGGTGGGTCGTACCGTCGACGGTGACCTGGCGCTCCTCCATCGCCTCGAGGAGCGCCGCCTGGGTCTTGGGGCTCGCTCGGTTGATCTCGTCGCCCACGACGATGTTGGCGAAGATGGCGCCGTGCCGGAAGATGAAGCTCGAGGTCTGGCGGTCGTAGACCGATACACCCGTCACGTCGGACGGCAGGAGGTCGGGCGTGAACTGGATGCGCTGGAAGGAGGCCTCGATGGAGCGGGCGATGGACTTGGCGAGGAGCGTCTTGCCGACGCCTGGCACGTCCTCGATGAGGACATGGCCTTCTGCGACGAGGCACAGGACCGCCATCTCGACCACTTCGCGCTTGCCCTTGATGACCGAGCCGACGTTGTCGACGATCGCGTCGAACGAGTCGCGATACCAGTCGAGTCCTTCGGTGCCGTCCATCGATCTCCCTTTCGCGTGCCTGGGTCCGGGTCACCCTAGAGGGGCGGCCTCTTTCGTCACGCGGGGTGGCCGCCCGGACCCCACCCCATATACTGATGCCCGGTCCTCTCGCATGTCCAACGACTACGCCCCCACCCTCGTGCCTGCCCTGGCCGCCCGACCCTGGTTGTGGCTCGAGGCACTGCGTGCAGGGTGGGCCCACCGGCCCCGGACCGGTTGGCGTTCGTGGCTCCCCCTCCCGGAAGAGCGCTACTGGGCCTGGCGGATGCAGACGGCCTTCGGAGATGGACCCATGGTGGTCGACGAAGTCCTCGCCGTGCTGGCCTGGCGCCGGCGTCTTCGGAGACTCCGATGACCGACCTCGAGACGGAGATCGGCGCCCTCGATGGGGTGCTCGGAGCCCAGGTCGAGACGATCGCCGGTGCGCCGGTGAGTGTTCGGCTGGACCTCGCCGAGGGCTCGGACCCGGCCGAGGTGGCCGGCCTCGTGCAAGACGTGCTGCGAAGGCACGGCCTGAAGTCCAGGGTTCCCGGTGAAGCGCCGGTGGTCGACTCCGCCCGGGTCATCGAGCCCGTGGCCGAAGTCGAGGCGACCGGTCCGGTGGCGGCCCCGATCAGCTCCGTCTCGATTCGCCAGACCCGTGATGGGATCGACGTCGACGTGGAAGCCGGTGACGGCCGGACCGAGTCCCGGGAGACGGGTCCCCATCCTGATGAGGTATCGAAGGCGATCACGGACGCGGTGGCCGCCCTCTCTGGTCGCCGCCCGCCGCGACTGGTCGAGGTGTCGACCACCGAGCTCGGTGGTCGCGTTGCCGTCACCGTCGTCCTCGACGTGGGCGTGGAGGACCTGCGGGTCGGGTCGGCGTTCGAGCGGGGGACGGGTGAGCTGGCCCTGGCTCGGGCGGTGTGGTCGGCCCTGGAGGGCTAGCCGGCCCAGGCGGCGGGGCCGTCGTCCACGATCTCGAGGACCAACTCGGTCCCATCGTCGGACGGTTCGTCGGGCTCCACCCCGAGCAGCGCCTCCACGGACCGGCGTCGGGTGAGCACCGTACGGACCACCTGGCGCATGGCTTCGGTACCGGCGTGCCCCAGTCGTGCCTGGTCTGCGGTGGCGACCGACACCAAGCCCGCTCCGGAGCGTCGGATCGTGTCGATCACGATCTCCTGCACGACGGTGTCCCCTGAGATGGCACCGAGGTGGGCGACGACGACGGCGTCGACCTCGTCGGAGAGCGTGCGGATCAGTGCCCGCAGCCCCGGCCGATCGTCCTGCTCGTCCTCGAACGTGCCGAGGAGGGTTGCGCCGCTCTGGCGCGCCCATGCCCGGACGGCTTCGCGCTGCCCATAGAGGGAATCGGCGTCGTCGGCTCCCGAGGGAACCCGGAGGTATGCAATCGCCCGCACCCGGTGATTGTCGGAGGGCGCGCGCCCGGTGTCAAGAACCCGAACGCGGAGAGTGGCGGCTTCAGGAGGCCAGGTAGGTCTCCCAGGCTGGGTGGATGCGTCCGGCTCGGGCATAGATCCAGTCGAAGCGCGATGGCCGCGCCGGGACCCGCATGGGCCGGTAGCCGGCCTCGCCCGGCATCCGGTCGCCCTTGCGGAGATTGCAGCGCCGACATGCCGCCACGAGGTTCTCCCACGTGTGGTCCCCGCCCTTCGAGCGAGGGATGACGTGGTCGAGGCTCTCGGCGCTGCCGCCGCAGTACTGGCAGCGGTGGCCATCCCTGGCGAAGACAGCGGCGCGGGTCGGGGTCATGCCTCGTCGGAACGGCACCTTCACGTAGGAGGTGAGGCGGACGACGGCGGGAATCGGGACCTGCACGGTGGCGGCGTGGAGCACGCGTCCACTGGGCTCCTGCATGACCGCCCGTCCCCGGAGGACGAGCACTGCAGCCCGCCGCTCCGGTACCACCGAGAGCGGTTCGTAGGTGGCGTTCAGCACCAGCGCGTGCATGGGGCGAGACCCTAACCCCCGTTTGTGGGGGCTTTGGCGGACCCCGGGGGAGGGAGGTGGCAGCTGGTGGGGCGATTGGGGTGCGCAGGTGGCACAAAGTGGTTGACAGGTGGCAGGAAGTGGGGCATAGTGCCGTCACGGAGGAATCGAAGGTGAGTGGCAGGAACGATCGGTGTTCATCGGTGAGTACCAACACAGCGTGGATGGGAAGGGACGGCTCGTGCTGCCCTCCAAGTTCCGCGCGGGTCTCGCCGACGGCTGCATCGTCACCAAGGGACAGGAGGGATGTCTCTACGTCCTCCCAATCGCCGAATGGCAGACCATGGCGGACGAAGTGAGCGCTCTTCCCCTGACCGACAAGCGCGGCCGCAAGTGGTCACGCGTCTTCTTCGGTTCCTCGGAGGACCTCTCCGTCGACAAGCAGGGTCGGGCCATGCTCCCGGCCACGCTGCGCCAATGGGCCGGCCTCACCGACAAGGTGACCGTCATCGGCGTCCACTCGAGGGTGGAGCTCTGGGACCCCGAGACCTGGGCAACCGTCCTGGCCGAGGGGGAGGACGAGTTCGTGAACACCGAGGAGCGAATCGGCGAGACGATCTGACACGAGACCGGCTGACGGTTCGGACACATCGTCAGCCCTCCGGAATTACCCAGTTGGAAGGCCCCCCTCACTCCGCCCGCTTCCACTGAGTGCCAGCGCTCCGGAGGGCTGACCATGGAGCCGGACCGCTACCACCAGCCGGTGCTCGCAGACCGGATCGTCGAACTGTTCGCACCCGTACCAGGAGGCCCTGTGATCGATGCCACGTTCGGAGGAGGCGGCCACAGCCGTCTGCTCGCAGCGGCCGGTCACGAGGTCATCGCGTTCGATCGCGATCCCGACGTGCCGCAACCGGCCGAGGGCGTGACCCTCGTGGGCCGCCCGTTCGGCGAGATGGCGGCAGCCCTCGACGAACTGGGCGTGGGCGAGATCGGTGGCGCCTTCTTCGACCTCGGTGTCTCGTCGCACCAGTTGGACACCGCCGAGCGTGGCTTCTCCTACCGAAACAACGGTCCGATCGACATGCGGATGGACCGGTCCGGGGCACTCACGGCCGCCGAGATCGTGAACGAGTGGTCTGGAGCCGACATCGCCGACGTCATCCATCGGTACTCCGACGAGCGGTTCGCTCGTCGGATCGCCGAGGCGATCGTGCGCTCCCGGCCGATCGTCGATACGGCGACGCTCGCCGACGTCGTCCGCGATGCGATCCCGGCCGCGACCCGTCGCACCGGGGGCCATCCGGCCCGCCGGACCTTCCAAGCGCTCCGAATCGCCGTGAACGATGAGCTGGGGGAGCTCGAGCGCGGCCTGGAGGCGGCCCTCGACCGACTCGTCGTCGGCGGCCGGTGTGCGGTGATTTCCTACCACTCCATGGAGGACCGCTACACCAAGCGGCGTTTCGTGGAAGAGGCCACGGGCTGCACCTGCCCGCCCGAGCAACCCGTCTGCACCTGCGAGCGGGTCGCGACGGCCAAGCTCGTCACCCGCAAACCCATCCGTCCTGGTTCCGACGAGGTCGCCGACAACCCGAGGGCCCGCTCGGCCCTACTGCGGGTCCTGGAGCGGATCGCCGCATGAGCGTCGTCCGCGCACCGAGCCGCGAGCGGGCCCCGCGCCTTGCCATCGTGCGAGGTCGCAAGGTGGCCCTGCCGCGCATGGCCATGGCCCCGTGGCTGCTGTACACGGGGCTGCTCGCCCTGGCGTTCCTCGGACTCGTCTATGCCCAGACCTCCCTGAACACCAAGGCCATGGAGCTCGACGGGATCCGTGCCCAGGTCGTGGTCGCCGAGGCCGAGGGCGACGCCGTCCGCCTCGAGATCGCCCGTCTCTCCTCACCCGACCGGGTGATCGGACGCGCCGAGGAGATGGGCATGCACCTGCCCGACGTCCCGCTCCGCACGATTCTCGTCGACGCTCCCGCCCCGGACGGGCCGGTCGTGTCGCTCGCCGCAGGTGGAACACGACCATGACCGGACCACGCGCTGGGGTCCGGGGCGCTTCGACGCGCCCCCCGAAGACCATGCCCCCGCCGGGTCCGGTGGGGACCTAGCCATGGGCGGCGCGACGCGCCGCATCCGCGACTCGCGCCCGCTGATCCTGGGCGTCGTCATCCTGGCCATCTGGGCCACGGTCGGGTTCCGGCTCTTCGACCTCCAAGTGGTCCGCGCCGACGAGCTCTCCGAGATGGGTCTCAGCCAGCGCCTCACCACCGAGGAACTGGCCCCGCGGCGGGGAACCATCTACGACCGCAACGGCCAGGTGCTGGCGTTCACGATCGACGCCACCACGGTCTTCGCCAACCCTCGCGAGATCAGCGACGTCACCGAGGCCTCCCTCGCCCTGGCGGCGGCGCTCGGTGTCCCCGTCGATGCGATCCGCGAGAAGCTCCAGCGCGACGCCGGCTTCGTCTACATCGCCAGACAGCTCGAGGGCGAGCCCGCTGCGGCGGTCGAGGCGATCGAGGTGGCCGGGATCTACGTGGTCGACGAGCCCAAGCGCGTCTACCCGACCGGCGAAGCCGCCGCCCACGTGGTGGGGTTCAGCGACATCGACGGGAACGGTCTCGAGGGTCTCGAGCACTACTACGACGACATCCTGCGGGGCCGGCCGGGCTTCATCCAGTACGAGCAATCCGGCGGGGTGCAGATCCCCCATGGCCAGGAGGACCGGGTCGACCCGGAGCCGGCGGCCGACCTCGTGAGCACCATCGACCTCTCCCTGCAGTTCGCCTCGGCGAACACCTGTGACGCCGCCATCGCCCGAACCGGCGCCGAGCGTTGCTCGATCGTGATCCTCGACCCAGCGACCGGCGAAATCCTCTCGCTCGTGGTCACCCCCGACTTCGACCCGGGTGACCGGTCCTCACTCTCGGCCCAGACCCTCCAGAACCTGGCTGTCCGCTCGCTCTACGAGCCGGGTTCGACCATGAAGGTCGTCACGATCGGGGCAGCCCTCGAGGCCGGCGTCGTCACGCCCAAGAAGACCTATGAGGTCCCCGGCTCCATCGAGTTCGAGGACACCGAGATCGACAAGACCTGGCGGTTCGAGGACATCGACCACACCGGAACCCAGGTCATGACCGTCGCCGACGTCGTGACCCGGTCGTCGAACGTGGGCACGATCATGATCGGCCAGGAGCTCGGGTTCGAGGCGCATCGGGACGCCCTCACCTCCTGGGGATTCGGTCAGACGACCGGGATCGACCTGAGCAGCGAAGCCGAGGGCTCGGTCAACCTCGAACCGACCTGCGTGACCTGTGGGCCCTCGGTCTCGATCGGCTATTCGGTCAACACGACGCTCGTCCAGATGGCATCCATCTATGCCGCCGTCGCCAACGACGGGGTGCTCGTCACCCCCCATCTCGTCACCACGACCGACGTTGCCGGCGAAGTCTCCGAACTGCCCGTCGACCAGCGCGAGGTCATCTCCCGCGAGACCGCGGCGACGCTGCGTGCGCTGCTGCGCAACGTCGTCCAAGCCGACGAGGGGACGGGTCGGGCAGCCCGCATCGAGGGCTACGTCGTCGGCGGCAAGACCGGCACGTCGCGGGTCTTCGAAGACGGCGTGTACCACGACGACCGGTTCATGGCGTCCTTCATCGGCATGGCCCCGATCGACGACCCCCGGCTCGTGGTCGCCGTCCTCCTCGAAGAGCCCAAGGCGCCCACCTACTCGGGCGGAACGGCCGCCGCACCGGCCTTTGCCGACATCATGTTGAAGGCGCTCCACCAGCTCGGGGTGGAGCCCAGTGAGTGAGACACTCGCCGCCTTGGCCGAGGCCGTCGGGGGACGGCTGGTCGGGGACGGTTCGATCACCATCACGGACGCGACGCACGACTCGCGCGAGGCGACGGCGGGAACCTGCTTCGTGGCGGTCCGAGGCGCCACCGTCGACGGCCACGATTTCGTGGGTGACGTCGTTGCCGCCGGTGCCTCGGCCGTCTGTGTCGACCACGAGGTGGACGCAGACGTCCCCCAACTGGTCGTACCCGATACGCGAGCCGTGCTCGGGGAGCTCGCGGCGACCGTCTGGCACCGTCCGACGAGCGTGCTCACCGTGGTCGGCGTGACCGGCACGAACGGCAAGACCACGGTCACCCATCTCCTCGCCGGGATAGCTCGCGCTGCCGAAGTATCGGCCGCGGTCGTGGGGACCACCGGGATCCTCGTTGGTGGGGAGCGCGCGCCGCTGCCCCGGACCACGCCGGAGGCCACCGACGTCCAGCGCATCGCGGCGGGGCTCGTCGCCGACGACGTGGAGTTGTTGGCGATGGAGGTTTCGTCCCACGCCATGGAGCTGGGGCGCGTCCAGGGGGTCGAGTTCGACATCGTTGCCTTCACCAACCTCAGCCAGGACCACCTCGACTTCCACCCGGACATGGACGCCTACTTCGAGGCCAAGGCGAAGCTCTTCGAAGGCGACGTGACCCGGGTGGTCAACGTGGCCGATGCGGCCGGACGCCGAATAGCCGATCGTCACCCGGTCGCTGTCGCGGTCGGGGAGGACGTGGTCGCCCAGGGGGTCCACCTCCGAGCGGACGGGGCCACCTTCACGCTGCGGACGCCGTCGGGCTCGGCCCCGGTCGAGCTCCCGATCGGCGGCGCCTTCAACATCGAGAACGCCCTCGTCGCGGCCGGCATCGGCCACGCCTTGGGATGGGACGTCGACGTGCTGGCCGCCGGGCTGTCCTCCGCCCCGGCGATTCCGGGTCGCTTCGAGCCGGTGCACGCCGGTCAGGGCTTCGCCGTCGTGGTCGACTACGCCCACACCCCCGACGGGATCGAGGCGGCGATCTCGGCCGCCCGCGAGGTGACGGCCGGAAGGGTCATCGTCGTCGTGGGTGCCGGGGGCGATCGCGACCGGGACAAGCGGGGCCCGATGGGGGAGGCCGCCGCCGGCGCCGATCTCGTGGTGCTGACATCCGACAACCCTCGGTCCGAGGACCCGCTCGCGATCATCGCCGCCCTGCGCGACGGCGCCCTCGTCGGCTCCGCCGAGGTCCGGGTGGAGCCCGACCGCCGCGATGCCATCGACCTGGCCCTGCGCATGGCACGAGCCGACGACGTCGTGCTCGTCCTCGGCAAGGGACATGAAGCCGTTCAGGAACTCGCCGACCGTACCATTCCGTTCGACGACCGGGCCATTGCCCGCGAGCTGCTGGAGGCCATCGCATGATCTCGATGCTCGTCGCCGGAGCCATCTCATTCGTCGTGACCGTGGTGGCGACGCCGATCGCCGTTCGCGTCTTCCGCGCCAGGAGCATCGGCCAATTCATCCACGAGGACGTGGAAGGGCACGCCCACAAGCACGGCACGCCGACGATGGGCGGCCTCGTGATGATCGTCGCCGTCCTCACCGGCTACCTGCTGAGCCACCTCTCGGTCTACACCACGGGTGTCGGGATCGACCCCCAGTGGACCGCCATCCCACCCGGCGGCTGGCTGGTGATGCTCGCGTTCGTCGGCATGGGCCTGATCGGCTTCCTCGACGACTGGTCGAAGATCAGCGCCGAGCGGAACCTCGGGCTCAACAAGCGGGCCAAGTTCGGCGGGCAGTTGGCGATCGCCGCGCTGTTCGCCTGGGGCGCCATCGAGGCGGGCGTCGCCTCGGACATCAGCATCCTCCCGACGACGCCACTCGTCTCGATTCCCGTCTACGCCTTCGCGTTCTGGGTGTTGCTCATGCTCACGGCGACCTCGAACGCCGTGAACATCACCGACGGCCTCGACGGGTTGGCCGCCGGGTCGTCGGCGTTCGTCTTCGCCGCGTTCGGGATCATGACGTACTGGATCTTCCGCAACCCCGGCTTCTACGGCGAGAGCCTCGCCCTCGACCTCTCGGCCCTCGACCTCGCCCGCTTCTCGATTGCCGTCTTCGCCGCGGCCCTGGGGTTCCTCTGGTGGAACGCCGCCCCCGCCCAGATCTTCATGGGCGATGTCGGCTCGCAATCGCTCGGCGGTGCACTGGCGGCTCTGGCGATGCTCACCAACACCGACCTGCTGCTCATCGTGCTCGGCGGCCTGTTCGTCTGGGAGACGGTGACCGTCATCCTCCAGGTCTTCTCGTTCCGGGTGTTCGGGCGCCGCATCTTCGCGATGACGCCCATCCACCATGCCTTCGAGCTCCGGGGCTGGCCGGAAACGGCGATCATCGTCCGCTTCTGGATCGTCGCCGCCATCTGCGTGGCCGTCGGACTCGGGCTCTTCTACGGCGACTTCGTGGTCAACTCCGGCGGTGACCTGTGAGCACCCTGGTCCTGGGCGCCGGGGTCTCGGGCCTGGGCGTGGCCCGCATGCTCCACCGCCTCGGTCGCCCGTTCGAGGTCTACGACGAACACGCCTCAGGGGAGCTCGACGGGGTGCCGATCGAGTCGGGGGAGTGGGACCCCGCCTACCTGATCGGCATTGATCGGGTCATCGCCAGCCCGGGCTTCCCGGAGACCTCCCAGCCGATCCTCGACGCCCTCGCCCAGGGCATCTCGGTCCGCTCGGAGCTCGACTTGGCCGCCTCGCTGCTCTCGGCCACCTTCGTGGTCGTGACCGGCACGAACGGCAAGACCACGACGACCGAGCTCATCGACGCGATGCTCCGCCGCTCGGGCATCGCATCGATCGCCGCCGGGAACATAGGGACAGCGCTCTCGGACCTCGTCGACGACGGTGACGCCCACGACGTGGTCGTCATCGAGGCGTCGTCGTTCCAGCTGCGTTTCGCCGAGACCCTCGTCCCCGACGTGGCCGTCGTGCTCAACGTGGAGGCCGACCACCTCGACTGGCACGGCTCCGTGGATGCCTACGCCTCGGCCAAGGCCCGCATCGTCGAGCACCAGGGTCCCGAACACCTCGTGATCCACAACGCCGACGATGCAGTCGCCACCTCCATCGCCGAAGCCTCGGTCGCGCGCCGGATCCCGGTCTCGGGGTCGTCGCTGCCCGACACGGGGGCCGGACGCGACGGGGACCACCTCGTGGTGGGACCACTCCGGGTCCCCATCGCCGGCCTCCAGGTGACCGACGCCGCCTACCTCCTCGACCTCGCCGCCGCAGGGCTGGCAGCCATCGAGGTGGGCGCGTCACCCGAATCGGTCGAGGCCACCATCCGGGCCTTCCACCCCGGACTGCACCGCCGACAGACACTGCTCGAGATCGGCGGGATCCGTTGGGTCGACGACTCGAAGGCGACCAACCCGCACGCCGCCGTCGCCGCCATCGGCGGCTACCCCTCGGTGGTGCTCATCGCCGGCGGGCGCAACAAGGGCCTCGACCTTGCACCGATCGTCGCCCTGCCCCAACTCCGGGCAGTCCTCGCGGTGGGTGAGGCAGCCCCCGAACTGGTGGACCTGGCGGGGGACCTCGTGGTCGACGTCGGGAGCGTTCGTGCGGCGGTGGAACGTGCCGCAGAAATCGCTGTTCCGGGCGATACGGTGCTCCTGGCGCCCGGCTGTGCCTCGTTCGACCAGTTCCCGTCGTACGCGGCCCGGGGCGATGCATTCGCCGCCGCCGTCGCCGATGTCGTGATGGGAGAGGAGGCAGCGGTATGACGAGTGTCGCGTCGATCGTGAAGGCACGTGCCCAGAGCCGCGCCAACGCCGAGGACGGCGCCGCCAACGTCAGGATCCGCGTCTTCGTCCAGGCAATCGTCGCAATCCTCCTGGTGATCGGGCTCGGGGCGACGATCTCGGCCTCCTCGGTGGTCGCCGCCACCGAAGGCCTCAACTTCGCCCACTACGGCATCCGCCAGGCGGCTTTCTCGTTCGCCGGTGTCCTCATCATGGCCCTGGCCGCCCGGGTGCCCCACGACCTCTACCGCAAGTTCGCAGTGCCCCTCTACGGCGGGGTCGTCGGCCTCCTCGTGCTCACCCTCCTCAACGGAGCTGTACGCGGCGGGTCGCGTCGGTGGATCCAGCTCGGCCCGGTGGACCTGCAGGCGTCCGAACTGGCGAAGTTCGCGATCATCGTCACCTTGGCGACGGTCCTGGCCAAGAAGGAGCGGGAAGACCAACTCGACGACCCCCGCCACTTCTTCGTGCCGGTCCTGCTCTACCTCGGGATCATCGCCGGCCTCGTCATGCTGCAGCCGGACCTCGGCACCACACTCGTCATCGGGACCGGTGCCCTCGGGGTGATCCTGGCCAGTCGGGTCCGGCTTCGCTACGTGGTCGGTCTCGGCGCCCTCGGAGCGTCGGCAGCGGTGGTGCTCGCCGTCGTCGCTCCCTACCGCTTCAACCGGGTCGCCGCCTGGCTCGACCCCGCCGTCGACGCCAGCGGGATCTCCTACCACCTCAACCAGTCGATGGCGGCGCTCGGATCGGGTGGCGCACTGGGCGTCGGGATAGGGGAGAGCCGCTTCCGCTGGAGCTACCTACCGAACGCCCACACCGACTTCATCTTCAGCATCATCGGCGAGGAGCTGGGCTTCGCCGGGGCGATCTTCGTCGTCGCCCTCTTCTGCGCCTTCGCCGCCCTCGGCGTCGCCGTCACGATG
>JAHEFX010000122.1 GCA_024639975.1 bacterium | reverse complement strand
AGTCCTTCACATCGGCCGGGGCCACACCCGATGCGAACCCGACCTGGTCCGGACCGATCCGGACCCAGAGCGTCGGCGCGGTCTTGGTGGGGCCCTCCCAGAACCGGAGGAGGAGGTGGTCCTTGTAGGGCGAAGCATCCGGGTTGAAGCGCAGATCGTTGTTGATCGGGGAGATCGATCCGTTCGTCTTCGCCGCCCACTCGATTCCCGGCGAGATCGCCGACGCCAGCACCGGACCGAGATCGTCCACGAACGCCTTCAACGGCTCTGCCAGTTCGGACTGGTAGAGCTTCTTCTCGGCGGCAAACCGCTCCTTGTCATACGTGGGCAGCGCTTTCAGCAGCGCCAGGCCCTTCTTGCTGAACCCGGTGAAATCCGACATGGCCCGACGATATCGGCTGGGCGCGACAGATTGAAGACGGTCACGTCGACGTAGCCAACGCCGATCCGGAGAGGGACTCCCAGTTGGTCGGGGGTCAGAGGTAGGGCAACAGGGGGTCGAGTCCGGAGCGAACGATCCGGAAGGCATCAACCATCATCCGGTCCACGCCCCGGGCCGACAGCTCCTCGATCGCCCGACCGGGATCCTCCATCACCCGGCCGGGCCACGCCGAACTGATCTCCAGCTCGTCGATGGACCGGCCGACCTTCTCACACTCCTCGGCGACCACGCCGAGCAGGCTCTCGAGTTCGTCGAGGCTCCCGGGCCCGACGAAGAAGCCGGTCCCGAATCGGGCCGCCCGACGTGCAGCCGCGCGCGACTTGCCACCAACCACGACCGGGAGCGGCGACTGGACCGGCTTGGGGTTGGTGGCAACGGACTCGAACGAGACCAGGTCGCCCCGATAGGTCACCGACTCCTCGGTCCACAGGGCCCCCATCGCCTCGAGCATCTCGTCCGCCTTCTTGCCGCGCGTGGAGAAGTCCTCGCCGATGGCGTCGTACTCCTCCCGGAGCCAACCGACACCTACGCCCAGCTCGAGCCGACCACCCGACATCGCATCGAGCGTGGCCACCTCCTTCGCCAGCAGCAGCGGATTGCGTTGGGGCATGATGAGGACGCCGGTCCCGAGCCGAACCCGCGAGGTGATCCCGGCCACCCAGGCCAACCACATCAAGGGATCGGGGATCGGGACGACGTGGGATCCGGGCATCTTCCCCGACGAGTGGTAGGGGTAGGTGGAGCCGTACTCGGTTGGCCAGATCACGTGCTCGACGGTCCAGATCGACTCGATCCCGGCCTCGTCGGCGGCGGTCACGAACTCCCGGGTCGAGTCGGGTTCGACGAAAGGAGCCGTATTGGCACCGGCGATGGCGATCTTCACGCGGCCCCGACCCTGGCCGTCTCGAGCTCATCGGCGGTGACCCAACAGGCGTGGAAGCCGTTGGGGATGCGCCGGGGGATCATGACCCGGCCGATCGGCCCCGCGGGGAGGTCCTGGGCATCGAGAATGAGCAGCTCAGAGCGCTCGGTCGTGGCGTCGTAGACGAACGACAACAGGTAGCCGTCGTCCTCGGCCGTCGCGCCGGTCCGGGGAGCGAAGGGCGCTTCCGACCCGTACCTGCCGGCCCCGAAGCCGTAGCGCTCGTCGGTGCCCTGCTCGAGGTCGTACTTCACGAGGCCATCGAAGTACATGACGGTGTCCGAGCTGATGGAGACGTTGTAGGCATAGCGATTCTTCTGGCCGAGGTTCCGATGGTTGATCATCGGGAACTCGGTGTTCCGATCGTCGATCGGGCCCTCGGTCGTCCGGCCGGTGACGAGGTTGAAGCGGTATCGATGCACGTAGGCGTCGAGACGTAGATAGTTGAGGATGTGCGCCAGCGGGCCGCGGAAGTCCATCGAAGACGAGCTCGGGGGCCGGAAGCGACAAACGTCCATGACGATCTCGTCGCCCTCCTCCCAGGCGTTGATCGTGTGATAGATGTAGCAGGGCTCAGCTTCGAACCACTGCACGTTCGCGTCGGTCCCAAACCGGGGAATCACGCCGAACCGTGCCGGCGTCTCACCGAGGAACTCGAGCCGGTGACGTCCCCGTGCCGCCGAGTCGGGGTCGACCACCAGTGGGAGGTCCATGAGGATCGAGTGGTTCTCGGTGATTGCCATGTCATGTGGCATCCGGGCGCCGGGGATCGAGATCTCCGTGTGATGGGTCAGGCTCCCGTCGGCCGATACCAC
Source organism: bacterium (assembly GCA_024639975.1). Classification (GTDB taxonomy): domain Bacteria; phylum Actinomycetota; class Acidimicrobiia; order Spongiisociales; family JAENVV01; genus JAHEFX01. The sequence continues at coordinate 3,558 of JAHEFX010000122.1, read as the reverse complement.
GCCGTAGCTCATGAACGGCGGCGTCGGGCCGTAGTCGAAGAAGAGGAACTCCTTGGTCCGAGGGTCGACCTTGGCGTGGGCCGAGACCATGCAGTCCCGCGCTCCCTTCCAGTCGTCGGACCCGATGGTGTCGAGGGTGAAGGGGTCGACCTTGTAGGGCTGGCCGGCGAGGTACCAGAGCGTGACGAGCGATCCGTTGTGGAACACGACGTCGGTGTTGGACGTGTCCTTCAGGCGGAGCCGGGTCCCGTCGTCCGGGTTGCCGCCGCGAGGCTCGGCGACTCCTTCCCAGAGCGCTCGACCGTCGGCGGCCTCTGCCGCGAACCCGTCGGTCCGGACCCACTTGTTGCGGTACGTGGCCTTGCCGTCGGCGAGGTGGAGCCCGTGGAGCATGCCGTCGCCGTCGAACCAGTGGTAGCGGCCACCGGCCGGGAAGCGGGGGTTGGGGCCGTTGCGGACGTAGAGGCCTTCCAGATCGGAGGGGATCTCGCCTACCACTTCGAGGTCCTCGGCGACGATCTCCTCGTCGACCGGGGCGTAGGGACCGAGCAGGTAGGGGTTCTCCCCGGCGTCGATGGCGACGTTGAGGGCGTCGTTGCCGATCACGGTCACTCTCTTTCGAATCGTGATTCGAAATCTAACGATCGTTCGAACGTTTGGTCAAGGAGGAGGTCTCCGAAGACGGCGGTAGTCTCCGCAGCATGGACTGGTTGCGGGAGCGATTCCCGACGAAGACGCTCCGCCAGGACTCGGTGGCTGGGCTCGTCCTCGGCGTCGAATCGATCCCGGACGGGCTGGCCGCGGGCCTACTCGCCGGTGTCAACCCGCTCTACGGGCTGTATGGGTACCTGTTCGGCACCGTCTCGGCGGCCCTATTCACGTCCTCACAGTTCATGGTCGTCCAGGCGACCGGGGCGATGGGCGTCGTCGTATCGGACATCCCGGCCGTGCACGGCGGGGAGGACCCGAATCGGGCGTTGTTCACGCTGACGATCCTCACCGGGCTCGTGATGGTGGCCGCGGGGTTCCTGAAGCTCGGGCAGTACCTCAAGTTCGTTCCCAACAGTGTCATCGTCGGATTCATCAGTGCCGTCGGTGTCAACATCGTGCTCGGTCAGCTCGATGACTTCACGGGATACGAAGCCGAGGGAGCCAACCGACTCGGTCGGGCCTGGGATCTCGTCACCCATCCGCTCCAGATCAACCCGGCAACCATCGGTGTCGGCCTGGTCACCGTCGCGCTCATCCTGTGGCTCGAGCGCACGCGGATCGGCGCGCTGGGCATGGTCCTGGCCATCGTCCTCGGCTCCGCACTCGTTCCCATCTTCGGCCTGGAGGTGGAGGTCCTGTCGGGCATCGTCTCGGTCCCGGGAAGCCTCCCCCTACCAATCCTCCCCGACCTGACGCTCGTTCCCGTCCTGCTCCTCGGCGCCGTCTCATTGGCTTTCGTGGGCTTGATCCAAGGGGCGGCCATCTCCGCGTCGCTCCCGAACGCCGACGGCTCCTATCCCGACGCCGACCAGGACTTCGTGGGCCAAGGCGCCGCCAACCTCGTCACCGGCCTGTTCCAGGGGATGCCGGTGGGCGGTTCGATGTCGGCGACCATGATCAGCCGCTCGGCGGGGGGGCGATCGCGGATGGTGCAACTCATCGCCGGCATGGTCATGGCCGTCGGAATCCTCCTCTTTGCCGATCTGGTCGAACTGATTGCCATGCCGGCCCTTGCAGGACTCCTCATCGTCGTAGGAGTGCGCACCGTCAAGCCGAACAACCTGGCGGCGGTCTGGAAGACCGGGCGCCTCCAAGCCGTAGCCCTGACGACGACGTTCGTCCTCACGATCCTCATCCCCCTGCAGTACGCCGTATTGGTCGGGGTTGGCGTCGCCATGCTCCTCACGATCGTCCGCCAGAGCGAGCAGATGGAGCTCCGCCGCATCCTCACCGACGACGAGGGCATTCGCGAGGTGCCTCCACCGAAGTCCCTCCCGCCGGGCGAGGTGGTCATCCTCCAGCCATACGGCTCCTTGTTCTTCGCCACCGCATCGGCGTTCGAGCACCAACTACCAGCGGTCGGCGACGAGTCAGCCCGGTCGGTGGTGATCGTCCGGCTACGAGGGCGGACCGAGCTCGGGTCGACACTGGCCGACCTGCTCGGTCGCTACGGCCAGCAGCTGGCCGCCACCGGCTCGCGCCTGTTCGTCGTCTCCGACAACGAGCGGGTGCGGAGCCAGCTCGAGGTGGCCGGCGTCATCGACACCATCGGCGAGGACGCCTTCTACGAGTCGAACGAGTGGCTCGGTCGCACCGTCCGCCGGGCCGCAGCCGACGCCCAGGCCTGGATCGACGGCGGTACCTGAGCGCTCCCACGGCTCGCCCCGGTTCCCGGCGACGAAACATGCTCCTACATCCCCCAACTAGGAGTCCGAATGGGCCTTCTCGAGATCTTCTGGATCATGCTGTGGTTCTTCCTGTTCTTCATCTGGATCTGGCTGCTGATCTCCATATTCGGCGACATCTTCCGGAGCGAGATGTCCGGCTGGAGCAAGGCCCTGTGGACCATCTTCGTGATCGTCCTGCCCCTGCTCGGTGTGCTCATCTACATGGTCGTGCACGGGTCCGACATGCAGCAGCGCTCGATGGCCCAGGCCCAAGCGATGGAGGACGCGTCCCGCCAATACATCCAGGAGGCGGCCGGCACCACATCGACGGCCGACGAGATCGCGAAGCTCAACGACCTGAAGAGCTCGGGTGCGATCTCCGCGGAGGAGTTCGACGCAGCAAAGGCCAAGCTGCTCGCCTGAGCCTCCTTTCCTCGAAGCTGCGGACCCCGGGCTCGTCCCGGGGTCCGCTGCGTTCAGGCCATCACGCCGCCGAGGACCAAGTCGGCGAACCGCCCGGCCAGCAGCTCGGGACTCATGCCGCCGTCGGATTCGAACCAGAACAGGGTGGAGTTGCAGAGGCCGACGATCGCCTTCATGGTCACCCATGGGTCGATCCGGGGCCGTAGCTCGCCGGAACGGATGCCTTCCTCGATGAGACCAACCCAGAGCGACTCGTAGGCTCGGCCGCGCTCGTCCACCGCCCGGGCGAGGTCGGGCACGATCCCATCGAGGTGCTCTGTCTGGAACATGCCGTAGAGGGCGGCGTGCTCGTCGAATACGAGCAGGTGGGCCTCGATCGCCCTGCGGACCTTGGCCTCGACGGGGTCGTCGCTCGCAACGATCGACTCGAGCTCGGCCACGGCGAGTGCCACCCGGTCCTCCACGGCTGCGGCCAGCAATCCTTCCTTCGAATCGAAGTAGTAGTAGAGCGACCCGGCCCGCATGCCGAGCTCGGCGGCCACGTCGGCCATCCGTGCCTGGGCGTAACCACGCTCGGCGAACACGCGGGCAGCCGCTGCCGTGATGAGGTCTCGCTTGGCGGACCGCTTCTTCGTCTCACTCACGAGCCGAGAGGGTATCCATTGGGTCGATAGCCTCGTGACCCATGGGCTACCACCCCCTCAACCTCGGACTCCGCTTCCTCCTCGAACTCGGCGGCTTCGCCGCCTACGTGATC
>JAHEFX010000028.1 GCA_024639975.1 bacterium | reverse complement strand
GTGGAGAAGGTCCACTTCTTCGAGCCGCAGACCGGCGACGTCATCAAGCTGAAGGAGATCGCATCGGCCTGACCCCGGTCCGATCCGATCCGAAGGGCCCGGCCGCTCGGCCGGGCCCTTCCCTTCGTCCGGGAAGAATTCTGGATGTAACCGTTTACACATAGCGGTGTAACCGTTTACAGTGGGGAGTGACCGCAGCAGAGAGAGGCTGTGGTCGCCCTGATACAGGAGGAAACACACGTGCGTACCAAGCACTGGCTCCGGATCGTCGGACTCACCCTCGTCATCGCCCTCGTGGCGGCGGCTTGTGGTGGCAGCGATGACACCGAGAGCACCGAGACCACCGAGGCCGCGACCGAGACCACGGAAGCGACCGATTCCACCGAAGCTCCCGAGGAGACCACCACCACCGAGGCGATGGCCGGCATGACCGGCACCGTCAGCCTCTGGCACGGTTGGACCGAGATCGAGATCGAGAGCCTGAACGAGGTCATCGCCGGCTTCAACGCGATGCACCCCGACGTCACCGTCGAGACGCTCTTCGTCCCGTTCGACGAGCTGCAGAACAAGGTGACCACCGAGTGGGGCGCGGGCGAAGGCCCGACCGTCCTCATCGGCGCCACCGACTGGGCGTCCTCGTTCCTCGAGGCCGATGTCATCTATGACATGAACGGTCTCGTCTCCCAGGACGTCATCGACGGCATCGTCGCCTCGGCCCTCCCGGCCGTGGACTACGACGGCGTCTACGCCGGCCTCCCGCAGACCCTCAAGGGCGTCGTCATGTACCGGAACGCAGCGCTCCTCCCCGAGGCTCCCGCCACGTTCGACGACATCGTCGCCGCCGGCGACGCCAGCCTCGAGCAGGGCTTCTTCTTCTCGATGGCCCACCTCTCCGAGGCGTGCAACGGCACGCTCGTGAACGAGGACGGCACGCCCGGCTTCAACACCCCCGAGGGTGTCTGCTGGATCGAGCTGCTCAGTGAGTTCCCGAACCCGTACTACTACACCGATGACGACGTCGACCTCATGAAGCAGGGCGCCGCCTCCGTCATCATCGACGGCACCTGGAACGCGTCCGGCATCGCCGAGGCGATCGGCGAGGAGAACCTCGTCATCGACCCGTGGCCCGCTGGTGCCACCGGGAACCTGTCCGGCGTCGTCCAGACGGAGTCGATCTACATCGGCAACAACACGATGGACGAGAACCTCGACGCCTCCGTGGCGTTCACCGAGTACTTCCTCGGCGCCGAGGCCCAGACGATCCTCGCCGACCCGGCCAAGGCCGGTCACATCCCCGCCATCGACGGCGTGGATGTAGAGGGTGCCATCCAGAGCCAGGCCCTCGAGGCCTTCAAGACCGGCATCACCCAGCCCCGCTTCGGCGGCTGCTACTGGGGCCAGATGGATGCAGCACTGCAGGCCTACTTCGGTGGAGGCATGGACGCCGCAACGGCGCTCCAGTCCGCCGAGGACGGGATCAACAACGCAATCGCCGCCGGTGAGTGCAACTGATCTGACAGGATGATTGGGGGCGGGCCGCACGGCCCGCCCCCAACACCATCACTCGAGGAGGGAGTCCGCGTGGCAATAGCCACCCAGGACGCGACCGTGCGGCGGAGGAGCCGTCGGAAGGCACGGTTGCAGGAGAACGCCCGGGCTTGGGCGTACATATTGCCTGCGGGCTTGGTGATGCTGGTCATCAGCGTCTTCCCGCAGATGTTCCAGCTGTGGATGTCGTTCACCGACTTCCGCGTCGCGAACCTGCGGTTCAACATCTTCGACCCGGAGACGTGGGACCGCTTCGGACCTGCCTGGATCGGGATCGAGAACTACGTCCGGATCATCGAATCCGACCTCAACATCCCGAACTACAACTTCAGCCGCCTCCTCTTCTTCACCTTCGTCTGGGCTGTCGTGAACGTCATCCTCCACGTGAGCCTGGGCGTCGGGATCGCCATGGTGCTCAACGGGGAGCGCGTCATCGGACGCCGGTTCTACCGGGCCCTCTTCATCATTCCGTGGGCGCTCCCGGCCTACATCTCAGCCCTGACCTGGCGGAACATGTTCGACCCGACCTTCGGAGCCGTGAACCAGCTCTTCGGGATCGACGTCGACTGGCTCAACGACCCCATCCCGCCCTTCGACATACCGGGGCTCTCGTGGCTACCGCTGGCCTTCTACGCCGTGCTCATCGCCAACACCTGGCTGGGCTGGCCGTTCATGATGGTCGTGGCGACCGGTGCCCTGCAGTCCATTCCCAAGGAGCTGTACGAGGCAGTCGACATCGACGGGGCCACCAAGTGGCAGAAGCACTGGAACGTCACCTTCCCGCTGCTCCGTCCGGCCATGGTCCCGGCGATCATGCTCGGGTTCATCTGGACCTTCAACCAGTTCAATGTGATCTTCTTCATCAGCGAGGGCGGACCCCTCGGAGCGACGGAGATCCTCGTCACCCAGGCCTACAAGCTCGTCGCCGAGAACCAGCTCTACGGCGTCGCCTCGGCCTTCGCGGTGGTGGTCTTCTTCATCTTGCTGGTCATCACCCTCATCCAGAACCGGGTCACCCGGGCCACGGAGGCCGCCGATGCCTGAACCGAAGGTCAAGAAGCCATGGACCAGGGACGCCGTCCTCCGCCAAGTCGGGACGCAGGCGATGCTGCTTGCCGTCCTCGCCGTGGTCATGTTCCCGGTGTTGTGGGTGCTCTCGCTGGCCCTCGACCCCCGGAACATCTCGAAGCCGCTCGAGCTGACGCTCATCCCGCCCGGAGCGTCCTTCGAGGCGTTCCGCAAGGTGCTGTTCGACCCGTTCACGAACCTCTGCACGGTCCCGAACGACCTCGACTCATGCATGACGTTCAGCGACCTGCTGATCAACTCACTGCTGGTCGCGTTGACGACGTCGGTCCTGGCCGTGGTCGTGGGCGCGTCCGCCGCCTACGCGTTCTCACGCTTCCGGTTCTGGGGTCGCCAGATCGGCATGATCGGGTTCATCGCCCTGATCATGATGCCGGCGACGGGCGTCCTCGCCCCGCTGTTCGTGCTCATGAACACGATCCGGATCGGCGGCGAGCCGCTGCGCAAGACCCTGCTGGGTCTGGCGATCGCCTACACGGCGACGGCGCTCCCGTTCGCGATCTGGAACCTGAAGGGCTACTTCGACACCGTCCCCATCGACCTCGAACAGGCGGCGCTGGTCGACGGTGCGTCTCCCATGCGGGTCTACACCAGGATCGTGTTGCCGCTCTCGACGCCGGCACTTGCCGTGACCGTGCTCTTCTCCTTCATGGCGGGGTGGACGGAGTTCATCTTGGCGTGGTTGTTCCTGGATGACCCATCCAGATTCACGCTCGCCATGGCGCTGAGAGGCATGCAAGGCCAGTTCACGACCCCGTGGTCGGAGTTCGCCGCCATGTCCGTGTTGATGTCGATCCCGATCCTGCTGCTCTTCTTCGGGCTGCAGCGCTGGATCGTGTCCGGCCTCACGGTCGGCAGCGTCAAGGGCTAGCCATGACGGACGTCCGGCCGAAGGACGAGGTGATCCGCGTCGAGGACGATGCCGCGGTGTTCGGCGGCGAGGGATCCCTCGTGCCGCACCCCCACCGATTCGACCCCGGCGATGCCGCCTGCCTGAGCCGAGCGGTGGACGGTGCGGTCCGGTTCCGCCTGACGACCGAACCCGACGTCTCCGACGCACGGGTCACCGTGCGCACCGATGACGGGATCCTCTCCCACGCCATGGCCCTCGAGCTCGAGGGCACCGTCCTCCGGGTGTGGTCCCTGGCCCTCGAGGTGCCCGACGGAGCCGAATACTCCCTCGCCTACCTCGATGGTCGCGGCGATCCGGTCTACCTGACGAACGCCGGCATTGCGGGCGGAGTGGAGCGGCTCGACCGCTGGGTCCTCGACCTCGACGCGATACCGGTGGTCGACGTCCCGGTTTGGGCCCAGGGCGCCATCATCTACCAGGTATTCCCCGACCGCTTCGCCAACGGCGACACCGCCAACGATCCCGAGGGGGTCGACGAATGGGGCGCCGAGCCGCGGCGCGATGGCTTCCAGGGCGGGGACCTCCCCGGCGTGGAGGAGCACCTCGACCACCTACAGGCGCTCGGGGTCGACATCCTCTATCTGAACCCGGTCGTCACCTCACCGTCGAATCACCGCTACGACGCCAGTGACTTCCACCACGTCGACCCGATGCTCGGCGGGGACGAGGCGTTCCACTCCCTTCGTCGGGCGACCCGAGAGCGCGGGATGCGCCTCATGGTGGACCTGTCGCTGAACCACTGCCATCCCCGTCATGCGGCCTTTGCGGACATCGTCGAACGCGGGGCCGAATCCCCGTTCTGGGACTGGTTCGACGTCACCGAGTGGCCGCTACAGGTTCGCTACCGGCCGGACCGGGCCCCCGAGGGCTTCTCCCACTTCGGCGATCTCGAAGCGGCCTCCTTCACCGACGAGACCGGGATCCCCTTCGTGCGAGCCGATGACGACGGACCGTTCGTGGAGACCACCTACGACTCCTGGTACGGCGTCCCGACGATGCCGCGGTTCGACCTGACCAACGAAGAAGCCCGCGCCTACCTGCTCGGCGTCGGATCCCACTGGCTGGGGCACTTCGACGCCGACGCGATCCGCATGGACGTCGCTCGGTACATCGAGCTCGACGTGTGGCGGGAGGCCCGACCGGTGTTTCGCGACGTGAAGGAGGACGCCTTCCTCCTGTGCGAGATCTTCGGCGATGCGTCGCGTTGGCTGCAGGGCGACACCTTCGACGGTGTGATGAACTACGTGGGTCGGCACATCCTCCTCGGGTTCGTCGGATCGCAGGACGTGAGCGGGGCGGAGGTGCTCGCCGCCTACGAACGACTCGCCGCCGCCTACACACCGGAGGCGCTCCTCGCCAGCCAGGCCCTCCTCGGTAGCCACGACACGCCCCGGTTCCTGACCGCCGTCGGCGGCGACCATTGGCGGCTCGAGTTGGCGACCGCCCTCAGCCTGCTGTTGCCCGGGGCGCCGGGCATCTACTACGGCGACGAGGTCTACCTCGACGGTGGCCATGACCCGGAGTGCCGCAAGGCCTTCCCGTGGGGAGCGGAGTCGTCCTCGGCGCTCGTGGAGACGATCGCCGAGCTTTCCGCGCTCAGGAACCGCCGCCCGGAGCTGCGCACCGGGGGGTGGAGGCCGCTGGCCGCGGAGGATGATTGGCTCGCCTTCGAGCGAGGCTCCGGCGCCGACAAGGTCCGGGTCGTGGCCAACAAGGGTCCAGCCCCGGTCGAGGCTCCCGTCGAGGCGACCGAGGTCCTTTGGGGTCCGGCCACGCTGCGGACGAGCACCGTCACCGTCGCCCCACGATCGGTGGCCGTCCTCGCATGAACCGCCGACTGTTCGCTCTCGCGCTCGCCGGCATCGTGGTCCTCGGTGCCTGCACCGGTGACGAGGATCCCGAACCGACCACCTCGACCGCCGCACCCGTCGAGACGACCGTGCCGGAGGCCGCCGACCCCGAGCTCTACCTGATGCTCATGTGGCACCAGCACCAGCCGTTCTACCCGCTCGACGACGACGGCAACGTGACGAGGCCGTGGGTGCGCGTGCACGCCACGAAGGACTACGTCGACATGGCGACCACCGTTGCGGCCTACCCCGACGTACATGCCACGTTCAACCTGACGCCGGTGCTGCTCACCCAGATCCAGGACTTCCTCGACGGGACCCGTGACCTCTACTGGGTCCACACGGAAGTTCCCGCGGACCAATTGACCGATGAGCAGAAGGCGTTCGTCCTGCGCCGCTTCTTCGACACGAACGAGGGCATCGTCGCCCGCTTCCCCCGGTACGCAGCACTCGCGGAGATCCGATCGGCGGCGGGCGGCCCCGACGCGCCGGTCGACACCCTCACCACCGACGAGTACCGGGATCTCCAAGTGCTGTGGAACCTTGCCTGGACCGACCCCGACTTCCTCGCCGAGGAACCGCTCGCGTCCCTGGTGGCCAAGGGAGAGGGCTTCACCGAGGAGGACAAGGCCGCCCTGCTCGGCGAGCATGAGCGGATCGTCGGCCTCGTCTTCGATGCCCACGCCGACCTCTGGGAGGCCGGCCAGATCGAGGTCACCACGACGCCGCTCGCGCATCCGATCCTGCCCTTGATCATCGATACGGATGCCTCCGCCGAGGGGGACCCGTCGGCCGTGCTCCCGTCGAATCGCTTCTCCGAGACCGATGACGCCGCTCTGCAGGTGAGCCGGGGCCTCGAGCTTGCCGAGGACCTCCTCGGTCGGCGCCCCACCGGCATGTGGCCGGGGGAAGGCGCCGTCAGCCAGCTCGCTGCGTCGGTCATGGCGCGCGAGGGCGTCGAGTGGATCGCCACGGGCGAACCGGTGCTCGCCGCCGCCCTCGGACTCGGCGAATCGTTCCCGAGAGGCGAAGGGGATGTGCCCGACGACGCCAGCGAGCTCTACCGGCCCCATGCCGCGACCTTCGCCAACACCGAACCGCTCCCGATCTTCTTCCGGGACCTCCGCCTCTCCGACCTCGTCGGGTTCGAGTACTCGGGCACGGATGGGGAGGTGGCAGCCGACGACTTCATCGCGAGGCTGGAAGCGATCAAGGACACGCTCGGTCCGTCCCCCGACGGCACACCGTGGGTCGTGTCGGTGATCCTCGACGGCGAGAACGCGTGGGAGCACTACCCGAACGATGGCAAGGAGTTCCTCAACGCCCTCTACGCCGGCCTGTCGGACACGGCGTGGCTCGAGACGATCACCCCGTCGGAGTACCTGGACCGGCACGGCGACCCGGATCCGTTGCCCGGCGACGTCTTCCCCGGTTCTTGGTTCCAGGCCTCGTACGCCACCTGGATCGGCGAAGATGAGGAAGCCACTGCTTGGGAGTACCTCTACGAGGCCCGAGAGGCGATCAAGAACGCCGAGCGGCGAGGTGCCGATCAGGAGACCATCGACGCAGCGATGGAGCCGATGCTCTTCGCCGAGGGCTCGGATTGGTTCTGGTGGTACGGGGCCGACCAGTCGTCGGGCGATGACGGCTACTTCGATCGCGCCTACCGAGCCTGGCTCCGGCGTGTCTATGAGGCCCTGGGGGACGATGTCCCGGCTTCCGTGCAAATCCCCATCATCCCGGCGACCCCTGTCGTGCCCGATCAGGAGCCGTCCGGTGAGGCGGTGAGCCCGGTGATCGATGGAACCGTCGAGAACGACGAGTGGGCCGGCGCAACGGTCCATGACCTCGACGGGACGCTGTTCCTGGCCGGTCTCGATGCAGACAGTTTGTCGCTTGCCATGCCTGCTCCGGACGAGCCAGTCAGGATCGCCCTCGGCGTGCCATCGGCCGACGCCTACCGGGGGACTTCCCCGGCTGGCGTCGAGGTGGGATTCGGGGTGACCCATGAACTATTCATCAGCCCGACGAGTGAGGCGCCCGGCTACGTCGCCTGCCTGATCGCCATCGAAGGCGGCTCGTGCTTCGGGTCCGAGGCGGACGAGGGCGTGGTCTCCCTCGACGAGTTCGCCGTCGGGCTCGGTGAGATGGAGATCTCCATCCCGACCGAGGTGCTCGGAACGCTCGAACCCGGTGACCGAGTGGCCTTCCGTTGGATGGAGCCCGACCTGGCTCCGGCTTCCGCCCCGGGAGCCATCCAGGTCCCCGACGTGAGCAATGTCGAGATCCGGTTCGAGGCCCTCGATCCCATCGGGGACGACACGGGCACGGGGTCCTACACGTACGCGACAGATGGCGTCTTCGCCCCCGGCTCCTACGACCTCACCCGGTTCACCGCCGGTGTGGAGGGCGACGACATCGTCTTCTCCTTCGAGGTCGATGCGGCGGTCCGCAACCCCTGGGGGAGCCCGGTCGGCCTCTCGATCCAGACATTCGACATCTACATCGACGCCGACCCCGGTGCCGGCACCGGAGCCCGCCTCTTCATCGACGGCCGCAACGCCTCCCTCGGCCCCGACGACGGGTGGGATGTGGCATTGACCGTCGAGGGCTGGGATTCCGCCCTCTACCTCGCCTCCCCGGACGGAACGACCGAGGAGACGAAGCCGACGATCGGGATCGTGACCCTCGCCGAGAAGGGCAAGGTCCTGGTCCGGGTTCCAGCCGAGCTCCTCCCGTCCGGCGACCCGGCCGAGTGGGGCTACGCCGTGGCGGTGATGGGTCAGGAGGGCTACCCCTCCGGTGGCGTCCGGCGCATACGTGACGTGAACCCCACCGCCGAGCAGTGGCGCTTCGGGGGCGCCCCCGGCGACTCGGTCAACCACACCAGGATCATGGACCTGGTCCTCCCCGAGGAGGGTGGTGTCCAGGGCGGACCGGGCGAGCAGGCCCGTCTGCTCTCGGAGCTCCCTTCCTTCGACGGCACCCAGGCAGAGATCACGGCCGACGACGTGGCACTCGTTCCGTTGGTGGTGTCCCCATGAGCTGGTGGGCCGACGCCGTCGGGTACGAGGTGTACCTACGGTCGTTCGCCGATTCGGACGGTGACGGCGTGGGCGACTTCCCCGGCCTGACCAAGCGCCTCGACCACCTCGCCGACCTGGGCATCGACGCCGTGTGGGTCACCCCGTTCTATCCGTCACCGCAGCGGGACTTCGGCTACGACGTCGCCGACTACTGCGACGTCGACCCGGCCTTCGGGACCCTCGAGCAGTTCGACGAGTTCGCCGCCCGGGCCCACGAGTTGGGGCTGAAGGTCGTCATCGACATCGTCCCCAACCACTCGTCCTCCGAGCACCCGTGGTTCCGGTCGGCGCTCGAAGGCAAGGATTCGCCGCACCGCGACCACTACGTCTGGCGTGACCCGGCCCCCGACGGTGGACCGCCGAACAACTGGCTTGCCATCTTCGGCGGACCGGCGTGGACCCTCGACGAGGCATCCGGCCAGTACTACATGCACCTCTTCCTCCCCGAACAGCCGGACCTGAACTGGGCATCGCCGGCCGTCCACCGGGCGTTCGAGCAGGTACTCGAGTTCTGGATGGCACGCGGCGTCGACGGCTTTCGCATCGACGTGGCCCACTCGCTGTGTGAGGACCGCTCCTTTGCCGACAACCCGCCCAAGCCGGGTATCGGGAGGGAGCCGGAGGACTTCGGAGACCTGCTCCACGTCCACGACATCGACCAACCCGAGACGATCGAGGTCTATCGGTCCTGGCGTCGGCTCGTCGCCGATCGCGACGTCCTGCTCATCGGCGAGGTCTACGTCGATCCGGCTCCGGCGATGGACAAGTACGTCGACGATGCCCTCCACCTCACGTTCTTCTTCGGACTGAATCCGCTCGAATGGGACCCGGTCACCTTTGCCTCGACCCTCCGCGAGGCGACCGAGAGCCTGCCGGACGGGTGGGGTTGGATACAGGGCTCCCACGACGAACACCGGGCCGTCACCCGGTTCGGCGGCGGCCCGGAAGGAGTCGAGCGGTCGTTGGCCCTGTGGGCGGCACTGTTCGGCCTCCCGGGCATGCCGTTCCTCTTCCAGGGCGAGGAACTCGGGCTCGAGAACGGCGTGGTCGCGCCCGAGCATGTGCTCGACCCCGTCGGCAAACGGATCCCCGAGGATGGGCGCGACCCCTGTCGGACGCCGATGCCGTGGGAGCCGGGGGCCGGCCATGGTTTTTCCAGCGGTGAACCATGGCTCATCTCCGAGACCCGAACGGACAACGAAACCGCCTCCGTCCAGGCAGGGGACCCGGAGAGCCCCCTCTCCCGGACCCGGGCGCTCCTGGATGCCAGACGCTCGACTGCCGGCAGGCGTGGCGGGCCGGTGGACTGGCTCGACGCCCCGGAGGGGGTAGTCGCCTACCGGCGTGGCGAAGTCGCACACGTGGCGAATCTGACTGACGGAGTGGTCACCGTCGCCCTACCCGGCCCGTGGGACGTCGCCCACGCCACCGGCGAGGCCGTGCTCGTCGGTGATCGCCTCGAACTGGGGGCCCGGACCGGGGCCATCCTTGGTGTGGTGGCATGACCAAGGTCACCATTCGTGAGGTCGCTGCCGAGGCCGGGGTCTCCGTTGCCACCGTCAGTCGTGCGCTCCGTGGGCTCCCATCGGTCTCACCGGCGACGAGGGCCCGTGTCGAGCAGGTCGCGGCAAACCTCGAGTACGTCCCCGACCCGTATGCTTCTCGCCTCGCATCCTCCCGGGCGCACACGATCCTGGTGGCGGTGCCGGTGCCGGGGCAGTGGTACTACGCCCAAGTGGTGACCGGCGTGGAGGCCGTGGCGTCCGACGCCGGTTCCGACCTACAGCTACACGTCGTCGGCGATGATGCCCAACGCCGTCGCTTCATCGAGGACATCCTCCCGGGCAGCCGGCGGGTCGATGGGGCGATCCTCGTGGACATCCCGCTCTCGCCTGCCGATGCTGCCGAGTTGACGGGCAGGGGGGTCCGGATCGTCGCGGTCGGCCAGCACACCGAGGGCGTCGTCTCGGTCGGGATCGACAACCGACAGGCCGCGACGGACGCCACCCAACTGCTGCTCGAACTCGGCCACACCCGGATCGGGCTCCTCGGTGGCATGCCGACCGGGCGATCCGACCTGTCCATCCCGGGCATGCGGGAGATCGGGTTCCGGGATGCGCTGGAGGCCGCCGGACTCCGGGTGGACGAGGACCTGATCACCAACGGGAACTTCTCCATCGATGGTGGCGACGACGCGGCAACCCATCTCCTCTCCCTCCGTGAGCCACCGACGGCGTTGTTCGCCCTCTCCGACGAGATGGCGGTGGGGGCCATGGGCGCAGCCCGCCGGCTCGGCATCGATGTGCCGGGACAGCTGTGCATCGTCGGCTTCGACGGCCATGAGTTCAGCGGTGCGATCGGGCTGACCACCGTGCGCCAGCCGGTCGTCGAGCTCGGTGCGAGCGCAGCCCAGGCCCTGCTCGACGCGGTCAACGGCAAACCGTGGAACGAAGACAAGGTCCTGGCCCACGAGCTGGTCGAGCGAGACACCACCGGTCGTCGGGGCTGAGGGCACCGCCCCTACACTCCGGCCCCGCATGACGGCCGCTCCCCTCCCACCCCGTCGCAGGCTCCTCGATGGGGCCCGTCCTCCCGCGGGTCGGGGGGATCCCTCGAGTGGCCACCGTTCGTTCGGGCTTCGTCACTTGTGGGCGCTGGCGCTCATCGGCTTCACCCTCCTCGGTCCGGCGCTGCCTGCGCTGGCCGATGGTGAGCTGATCAAGGGTGTCCATGAAGTGCGCGACGGCGACGAGCGCACCCCGGTGGGAGGTGTCGGCGTCGATGTCTTCGTCGGTGAGGAGGAAGTGGGCAGCGCGACCTCGGCCGACGATGGGACCTGGTCGGTTCCGGTCCCCGGCTCGGGCACCTACCGGGTCGTCCTCGACGTGGGCAGCCTGCCCGACGGTGTGGCACCGACCGATCCGGAGCGGACGGAGCTCGACAACGTCGATGTCCGATCCGGCCAGGAGAAGGTGGTCAGGTTCCAGTTGGGTCCCGGTCGGGTCGTGGAATCGGATCCGTGGGCCAGGGCCGGCAACCTGTTCATCGTCGGGCTGCGGTTCGGATCCATCATTGCCCTGTCGGCCATCGGACTCTCGATGATCTATGGGGTCACCGGCCTGGTGAACTTCGCCCACGGCGAATTGATCACCCTCGGTGCGGTGATCACGTGGTGGTTCAACGCGTTGCTCGGGTGGCACCTCTTGCTGGCGGCGATACCAGGTGTGTTGGCGGTAGCGGCTTTCGGCGGGGCACAGGAGCGCTGGCTCTGGCTCCCACTCCGGCGGCGTCGTTCTGGGACCGTCGCCCTCATCGTGGTATCCATCGGCTTGTCGTTCTTGATCCGCTACGGCGTCGTCCTCGTGCCGTTCGGTGGCATTCCCCAGTCATATCGCCAATACGCCATCCAGGAACCCTGGCGCTTCCTCGGTCTCGAGGCCACCCCGAAGACGGTGGCCATCATCGCTGCCTCCATCGTGATCCTGGGCCTGGTCGGGCTGGCGTTGCAGCGGAGTCGGACCGGCATGGCAATGCGCGCCGTGTCCGACAACCCCGACCTGGCTCGTTCCTCCGGTATCGACGTGGACCGCGTGATTCTCTGGACGTGGATCTTCGGAGCCGGGCTCGCTGCGCTCGGAGGGGTCTTCTTCGGGATCTCCGAAGGCGTCGAGTGGCAGATGGGGTTCCGCCTCCTCCTGATGGTCTTCGTCGCCGTCGTGCTCGGGGGTCTCGGTAGCCCGTACGGCGCCATGCTGGGGGGTCTGCTGATCGGGGTGCTCGTCGAGATGTCGACGCTGTGGCTATCGGTCGAGTTCAAGAACGTCATCGCGCTCGGAGCCATGATCGTCATGCTCCTCTTCAGGCCACAGGGCCTCCTGGGACAGCGCGAAAGGGTCGGCTGATGGACGTCGGCAAGATCCTCATCGACGGGCTTCGGGCGGCCGTGGGAGTGCCGGCAGCGGCGTTCGCCGTGTCGGCGGTGGGCCTCAACCTGCAGTTCGGCTACACCGGATTGCTGAACTTCGGCCACGTCGGCTCCATGCTGCTCGGCGCGTACGGTCTGGCGATCACCGTCGACCTCGGTGGACCGATGTGGCTCGGCGTCGTGGCCGGAATCGGGGCGGCGGTGTTGTTCGGCCTCGCGCTCGGCTACCCGACCCTGCGGCTGCGAGCCGACTTCCTCGCCATCACCACGATCGCGGCCTCGGAGATCCTCCGACTGGTCTTTCGATCCGAGTTCGCCAGGCCGCTCACGGGAGGCGTGTTCGGCATCCAGTCGTTCGCGGACGGGTTCTTCGCCCTGAACCCCTACCCCGACGGGGTGTACGGGCTTGGGACGTTCCGGTTCGACGAGCGGCAACTCTGGGTGATGACGCTGGGCTGGTTGCTCGTCGGTCTGGGCCTGGCGGCCACCCGGAGGCTCGTGTACTCGCCGTGGGGTCGCACGCTCAAGGCCGTCCGGGAGGACGAGGACGCCACGGCATCGCTCGGCAAGAACGTCTTCCTGATCAAGCTGCAGTCGTTGATGCTCGGAGGCGCCATCGGTGCGCTGGGCGGCATGGTGCTCGCGATCGACCAGCAGAACGTGAACCCGGACTTCTTCCAGCCCATCGTCACGTTCTACGTCTACACGATCGTGATCATGGGGGGTGCTGCGACGATCACGGGACCGGTGATCGGCGCTGTCCTGTTCTGGTTCCTGTTCGAGGCGATGGACGGCTTCGTCGGCGCCGCCGTCGAGCTCGGATGGCTCGGTCCGTGGTTCGATTCGACCGATGTCGGCCCCATCCGCTTCGCCGTGTTCGGTCTCGGTCTCATGCTGTTGATGATCTTCAGACCCCAGGGGATCCTCGGCTCACGCGAGGAGTTGATGATCGATGCCCGCTGACTTCGCCGCCGACACGGCTCCGGGGAGCACCAAGCCCGACGCCGTCCTGACGGTGGACGGTGTGTTTCGGAAGTTCGGTGGCCTACGAGCGGTGGATGTCGCCCACCTCGAGGTGCAGCGAGGGACGATCACGTCGCTCATCGGCCCGAATGGCGCCGGCAAGACGACCCTGTTCAACCTTCTCACGGGTTTCGACAAGCCCGACGGCGGTGAGTGGCACCTGGACGGGGGCACACTCGTCGGGATCGCCTCCTACCAGGTGGCGCGTCGGGGGATGGTGCGGACGTTCCAGCTCACGAAATCACTGGCCCGACTCACCGTGCTCGAGAATGTCCTGCTCGGAGCGCCCGACCAGCCCGGCGAACGCCTCTCCCGTGCTCTGTTCGGCGGGTGGGCTGCGAAGGAGGCGACCAACACCGAGAAGGCCTTTTCGCTCCTCGACCAGTTCGGGCTCACCGACAAACGGGACGACTACGCCGGGTCGCTGTCCGGCGGCCAGCGCAAGCTGCTCGAGATGGCCCGGGCCCTCATGGTCGATCCGGCCGTCATCATGCTCGACGAGCCGATGGCCGGCGTGAACCCCGCCCTCACCCAGGACCTCCTGCACCACGTCAAGGCCCTGCGGGACGAACAGGGGAAGACCGTCGTTTTCATCGAGCACGACATGGACGTCGTCATGGACATCTCCGATTGGGTCGTCTGCCTGGCCGAAGGCGCGGTCATCTCCGAGGGCCCGCCGGAGCACGTCTCGACGGACGAGCGGGTCATCGACGCCTACCTCGGCTCGACCCACGGTGATCACGCATGAGCGATCACCCCGTACTCGTTGCCGACGACCTGGTCGCCGGATACCTGCCGGGGGTCGACATCCTGCGGGGCTGCTCGGTCGAGGTGGGTCAGGGCGAGCTGGTCGGAATCATCGGACCCAACGGCGCAGGCAAGTCGACGCTCATCAAGGCGGTCTTCGGCCTCGTCGACGTGCGTTCGGGCGTCGTACGGCTGCGGGGCGACGACATCACGTCCAACGTCGCCCACGAGTTGGTGGCCATCGGCGTCGGCTACGTCCCCCAGCGCGACAACGTCTTCTCCTCGCTCACCGTGGAGGAGAACCTCCGGATGGGGCTGTACCTCGATCCCGGCAGCTGGGATCGCATGTGGGCACGGGTCACCGG
The DNA here is from genome assembly GCA_024639975.1 of bacterium. Lineage (GTDB taxonomy): Bacteria > Actinomycetota > Acidimicrobiia > Spongiisociales > JAENVV01 > JAHEFX01. The sequence goes on along the minus strand of JAHEFX010000028.1, from coordinate 5,568 downwards.
GCTCTTTCCCCGACTCGGCGAGCGCTCCGGGCAGCGGGCCGGCCTCCTCTCCGGTGGCGAGCGCCAGATGCTCGCCATGGGACGGGCGCTCATGATGGATCCATCGGTTCTCCTGCTCGATGAACCCTCCGCCGGCCTCTCGCCGCTCATGCAGGACCAGATCTTCGAGAACATCCGTACGGTCTGCGATGCCGGGGTGTCGATCCTGATGGTCGAGCAGAACGCCAGGCGCTGCCTGCAGATCTGTGACCGGGCCTACGTACTCGACCAGGGGGTCGATGCATACTCGGGGCCTGGATCGGAGCTCCTGCACGACCCGAAGGTGGTGGAGCTCTACCTCGGGACCCTCGGAAAGGTGGATTGATGGATTCGGTGGTTTGGCACGATCGGCCCGAGCTCGACGAACCCGTTGCGCTCATCTCGTTCCTCGGTTGGAACGACGGCGGGGAGGCAGCGTCGATGGCGGTCGCCCACGCTCGGGAAGCGTTGTCGGCTGCTCCGTTGGCGACACTCGACCACGAGGACTACGCCGACTTCCAGGTCACCCGTCCCGACATCGTCGTGGATCGGGGAGGCGCCCGTCACATCGACTGGCCCTCCACCGACTTCGCCTACACGACCATCGGAGCCCGTGACATCGTCTTCGTGCTGGGCGACGAGCCGCGCCTCAAGTGGCGTTCGTTCGTTTCGGAGCTTGCCTCGACGCTCAAGGCAGTCGGGGTCGGGAAGGCGGCGCTGCTCGGGGCGTTCGTCGGCCAGGTGCCGCACACGCTGCCGGTTCCCATCATCGGAGTGGCCTCCGACGCCGACCGGGCGGACTTCGACCTGCTCCCCAGCTCGTACAGCGGTCCGACCGGCATCGTCGGTGTGCTCAACGGCATGCTCCCAGCCCATGGCATCGAGGTCGTCGGACTCTGGGCGGCCACTCCCCACTACCTGGCAGGCAACGAGAACCCGAAGGCGGCCCAGGCGCTCCTCACCAAGGCAGAGATGGTGCTCGATGTCGACCTCGGTGCCCACAAACTGCTGCCGGAGGTCGACGATTGGGTCGAGCGGGTGAGCAATGCCATGGATGGGTCGGAAGAGCTGCGCGGCTATGTCGAAACACTCGAGGCGACGGCACCCGAGATCGAAGTCGAAGAAGGCGACCTCGTCGACGAGATCGAGCGTTTCCTCCGGGACGGTGACGCCTGAAACCCCAGGTCGTCGTCGACGCGCCCACGGCTGAGCGCTGGGTCCCGATGCTCGCCGAGGCGTCGGGTCGCTACCGAGCCGTCGGTGTGGACGACGCGGACCCCGCTGCCGTGAGCGTTGCCGTCGTCTGGCAGCACGAACCGGGTTCCCTGCAGCGCTACCCGAATCTTTCCTTGGTCCACTCGCTCGGGCACGGCGTCGAGCAGATCCTCGACGACCCCGGCCTTCCGGACGTCCAAGTCGCCCGTCTCGTCGATCCGGGCATACCCGCGGCCATCGCCCGTTGGACGACCCGCATCGTCCTCTCCCACACGCAGCGGGAGGAGGAGTACCGCGAGCACCAGGCGGCCGGTCGGTGGCGGCCCATGCGGCGCCGGTACCCCGAGTCTGTGCGCGTAGGGGTTCTGGGGCTCGGTGAGGTCGGCCGAGCCGTGGCCGGCATGGCCCGTGGGGTCATGCACCCGGTCGCGGGATGGCGGGCCACCGACGAGCCTGTCCCGGGCGTGCACGTGCTGACCGGCCGTGATGGACTGAGGGACCTGTTCGAGACCTCGTCCGTGGTCATCAACACGCTGCCATCGACCCCGGATACGCGACACCTCGTCGATCGCGAGCTGCTCGCCGCGCTCCCGGACGGGGCGTGGTTCGTGAACGTCGGTAGGGGCGACGTGGTCTCCGAGAGCGTCCTCCTCGCGGCGCTCGACGATGGCTTGCCGGCGTTGGCGCACCTCGACGTTTTCGAAGAAGAGCCGCTTCCTGCGGACTCCGAGCTCTGGTCGCACCCCAACGTACGGATCACGCCCCACGTGAGCGGACCGACCAGCACTCGCACCGCCTTGCCCCCGCTCGTCGAGAACATTCATCGGGTGCTCGACGGCCTCGAGCCCAATCACGTCGTGGACCGGGCCCGCGGCTACTGAGGGCCGGCCCACCGGGTGTTGCCGGACGCGACGGGGGCCCGGGCGATGCCCGGGCCCCCGATCGTCTGTAGCTCGGTCGATCAGCCTTCGGCGATGACCTCTTCGAGCGTGTCGGAGCCGCCCTCGGCGTTGTACTGGTAGATGTTGTAGATACCGCGACCGGGCTCACCGACATCGGTGAAGTCGAGGGGACCCGATGCACCGTTGTAGTCGATGTCCTCGCCGGCTGCGATGAGCTCGTGGCATTCGGCATAGGTGGAGCACGCCGTGCCATCCCTCGTGACACCGATCATCTCGTCGGCGATCCCGTCGACCGATCCGGCTACCTCGGCGGCGAGCACCAGGGCAACGATGCAGTCGTAGGACTGGGCCGAGAAGATGGACGGGGTGTCATCGGGGGTGAAGGCCTCGAAGCGATCCGCGAAAGTGGCCTCTCCGGATGAAGGGGCAGCGGACGGGGCCGTGCCCTTGACGCCGGCGAGCACCGCCGGATCATCGGGATCGACCGCCTCGGCGCTGACCGAGTCCTTGAACCCATCGGTGCCATAGACGGCAACATCAGCGGGTCCCACGCCGGCCTCGATCATGGCCTGGACCACCTGGGCACCTTCGGCGAAGGTGATCAGGACGATCGCCTCGGGAGCCGCTGCAGCGACCTGGGCGACCTCGGCATCGAAGCTGGTGGCCGCGGGGTCGTAGGCGACCGACGCAACGATGTTGGCGCCGGAGTCGGCGAGCGTCTGCTCGAGGATCTCGTCGAAGCCGGCTCCGTACTCCTCGTTGCGGTAGATCACCGCAACATCCACCCATCCGTCGTCCACGACGAGATTGGCGAGCAGGGGTGCCTGGAGCACGTCCGACGGGGCGGTGCGGAAGTAGTAGCCGTCGTCCTCGTAGTCGGTGAGTGCTGCACCGGTGTTCGAAGGGGAGCACTGGGGGGTCTGGCTACCGGAGACCTTGTCGATGATCGAGAGTGTCTGTCCGGTACCGGCAGCACCCCAGATGGCGTCGACGCCCTCATTCAGCAGCTGGTCGATGGCGGCCGAGGCGATGTTCGGGTCGGTACCCGAGTCGGCCTTGATGACAGTCACGTCACCGCCTGCCGCGTTGATCTCCTCCACGGCCATGTCAACGGCGAGTTCGAGCGACGCGTTGATGACGGACAGGCCGCCGGTCTGGGGGAGCAACGCACCGATGGTCACCGGTACCGGCACCATCTCGGTCGGGGGTTCGGCCGTGGTGGTGGTCTCTTCGGGAACCGTCGTCGTCTCTTCGGGGACCGTGGTGGTCTCCTCGGCGACGGTGGTCTCCGTCGCCCCTTCGGTCGTCGTGGTCGAGTCCTCGTCGTCCCCGTCGCTCCAAGGCGACCAGATGAGCAGGATGATCACCAGGACGGCCAGGACGCCGAGCACCCACGGCCACGGGTTCGACCCGCCTTCGGCGGCGGGGGGCGGTGGCGGTGGTGTTGCGGCTCCTCCGCCTCCGGCAGCTGCGCCGGCGGACTCAGCGCCTTCGGCTGCTCCTGCAGCTCCTGCGGACTCAGCGCTTTCGGCTGCTCCTGCAGCTTCTGCGGACTCAGCGCTTTCGGCTGCGTCGTCGAACGGGTCGGTGTCGCTCATTGGGTTCCTTCCTCCAAAGAAGGAGCCATCCAGAAGATGGCTCGTGCGGCACTGTAGTGGTGCGCAGGCTCCGGGATCAACGGTCCCAGTGTTCGGAGCGCAGGCGATCGAGCCAGTGGTCTGCCGTCGAGCCGAAGGGTTCGTCCAGTCTCTCGACGGCCATGAGGACTCGTGCGGCCGTCGTCCGAGCCATGTCCACCCATCGATCGGAGTAGGCGAGTTGGACCCGGTGGAGGTCGAACTCGTCCTCGTCGTCGATGAGGGTCTCGCCGTCGGCGCGGCGGATCACGTCCAGATCGAGGTCGACCATGGTCGCGACGTCGCCCCCGATCGACGGCGGTGTGACGATGTCCACGTACCAGGGAGCCGAACCACCATCGTTGCGGATCAGCGTCCACCAGGTGGTCGGGTTGATGAGTTGGACGGTCGCCCGGCGAGCACCGAACGATGTCGGTGGTTCTGCATCGGGGTCCCCGGTCAGACCCTTCTCGAACCAGGTGTCGGGGGTGGCCCCGAGCCACGTCCCCCACTCGTCCTTGCCCAGCACGACCATGGGGTCGTGCCGCCAATGGGGTGTATCGGGATGCTTGAGGTACTGGATCCGCACGTGGAGCAGGCTACGGCGCGATCGGGCGGTCATCCCCGAACGAGTCCCTTGCCGGGTATGGGCTCGCGAGTGTTCCGAGCGGGAGCAACCACCCGACCAATGGTGCAAGGAGGGCGACGCCCGAAGGGGTCGCCCTCACGACATCGAGTTGTGCCTTGGGGGCGCTACCCGCCCACTTGCCAGGTGCCCTGTGAGGCGATGAGCGAAGCCAGGTCGCCGTCACCGCGGGCTTCCTTGGCCTCGGCCACCTGGTCGTTGATCGCCTTGTCGTAGGTGGGCCGGTCGACCTTGCGCAGGACACCGAGCGGGGTCGGGCCGTAGGGACCGTGGTTCAGCCGGGAGAGGGCGAAGGCGACGCTCGGGTCTGGCTCTGAGGCGTCGTGGACGTGGATGGCCCCGTCACCGACCTTCTCGCGCTCGACGATGCGGGCGTGGCCGCCGATGAGCACGACCCCGAACTCGTCGTCGGCCCCGAAGACCACCGGCTTGCCGTCCTCGAGGTAGATGCGGTTGTCATCCCGCTCTTCCTTGCCGGTGAGCTTGATGAAAGCCTTGTCGTTGAAGACGTTGCAGTTCTGGTAGATCTCGATGAAGGCCGAGCCGTCGTGATCAGACGCCGCTGCCAACACCTGCGCCGTGTGCTTCGGGTCGGCGTCGATGGTGCGGGCAACGAAGGATGCCTCAGCCCCGAGGGCGAGGCTGACCGGGTTGAACGGGTAGTCGATCGACCCCATGGGCGTCGACTTGGTCCGCTTGCCGACCTCGGAGGTCGGCGAGTACTGGCCCTTGGTGAGTCCGTAGATCTGGTTGTTGAACAGCAAGATCTTCAGGTTCATGTTCCGGCGCAGGGCGTGGATCAGGTGGTTGCCGCCGATCGAGAGCGCATCGCCGTCTCCGGTGATGACCCAGACGTCGAGGTCCGGTCGGCTCGAGGCGAGACCCGAGGCGATCGCCGGAGCGCGACCGTGGATCGAGTGCATGCCGTAGGTGTCGACGTAGTACGGGAACCTCGATGAGCAGCCGATGCCCGAGATGACGGCGACCTTCTCCTTCGGGATGCCCATCTGGGCGAAGTGCTTCTGCACGGAGGCGAGGATGGTGTAGTCGCCACACCCGGGGCACCAACGGACCTCCTGGTCCGACTGGAAATCGGCTCTGGTGTAGTCGAGCGTCGTCATGCGATGAGCTCCTGGATCTTCGAAGCGATTTCTTCGACCTTGAACGGCGT
>JAHEFX010000121.1 GCA_024639975.1 bacterium | reverse complement strand
CTCGGCCAAGAAGAGTTCGCGGAGGCGGCCGAAATGGTCGCGAGAGCAGAGCAGCTGCAGAAGCTCCTGGAGGACTCCGCGCCCAACGCGGACGCCTGATCCGGACGATCTCGTAACGGTCCCGGGCCTACCTTCTCCTCATGGATCCGAGTGATCCGGCGTACGCCGGGCAGAAGGACTACGGCAAGGCGATGCTCGCCGTCTACGACTGGTGGGTGATGGGGGTCATGTCGCGGATCGCCTGGAAGGTCGACATCCCCGAGATGGTCGAGTTCTACCGAGAACACATCTCGACCAACCACCTGGACGTGGGTCCCGGCACCGGGTTCCTCATCGACGAGGCCGACCTCCCCGACGATGCCCGAGTGGTGCTGCTCGACCCCAATCCGAACGTGCTCGCACACGCCTCCAAGCGATTGGCCCGACTCGCCCCCGAAACCGTCGAAGCCGACGTCCTCAAGCCGCTGCCCGTCGAGGGTCCCTTCGACTCGGCCTGCCTGGCCAACGTCCTCCACTGCCTCCCCGGACCAATCGAGGACAAGGCCCGGGCCATCGAGCACATCGCTGCGGTGCTCTCACCCGACGGCGTCCTCAGCGGGTCGACCGTGCTCGGCGATTCGGCCGACCACAACGGGATCGCCACGTCGTTCCTGAAAGCGGTGAACAAGCGCAAGGCGTTCGACAACCTCGGCGACTCCGTCGAGGGCATCCGAGCGATCCTCGAAGCCTCCTTCGAAGAAGTCGAGGTGACCGACGCCGGGTCGATGGCCTACTTCGTGGGGAGGCGTCCCAAGGCCCCCCTCCCACCCGACTGACGCCGGGCGGGGCCCATCCCCCCTCCGGGGGGATCTCTCCACCCAGGACCCCAACACCAGCCCCCTTGGGGGGATTCCTCAACCCAAGACCCCAACCCCAGCCCCCCTCCCACCCGACTGACGCCGGGCGGGGCCCATCCCCCCTCCGGGGGGATCTCTCCACCCAGGACCCCAACACCAGCCCCCTTGGGGGGATTTCTCAATCATGTTTACGATGTAAGTATGGAATCGCTCGTCACCATCGAATGGCTCGCCGACCACCTCGGCGACGCCGACCTCCTCGTCTTCGACTGCTCCCGGTTCGTCGACATGGCCATCGGCCACGAGAAGTCCGGCCGACCCGCCTACGACCGCGAGCACCTCCCCGGGGCCGGGTTCATCGAGCTCGACCTCGACCTCTCCGACCCGGACGCCGCGTCCGCCTACACCCCGCTGTCAGCCGACGGCCTCGCCGACGCCTTCGGGCGCCTCGGGATCGGCGATGACAGCCATGTCGTGCTCTACGACAACTCCGGTGCGATGTGGGCCGCCTGGGCCTGGTGGCTGCTGCGGTCGATCGGGTTCGACGACGCCGCGGTGCTCGCGGGCGGGATCGCCGAGTGGAAGGACGCCGGGCACGCGGTCGCCGACGAGCCGAACCAGTACCCGGCCCGGACGCTGACCACCGCGCCACGACCGACGCTCCTCGCCGACCGGGACGAGGTGCTGGCTGCCATCGACGACCCGGCCGTGCGGATCATCGACGTCCTCCCACCCGAGAGCTACGAGGGCCTGTTCGCCATGTACGACCGGCCCGGGCACATCACCTCGGCGGTGAACGAACCCATGGGCAGCATCAACCCCGACGGCTTCGACATCAAATCGCCCGACGAGATGGCCGCCGGGTTCGGTGGGACGACCGACCAACGAGCCATCACCTACTGCGGGGGTGGCATCGCCGCCGCAGCATCGGCATTCGCCATGGTGCGCGCCGGCTACACCGACGTCGCCATCTACCCGGGCTCGCTCGAGGAATGGACCAAGGATCCGAGCCTCCCGATGGTCGCAGGCGACCAGGACGCCCTCTAGAAGAAGGCAAGTTCCAGCCACCGAGGCGCCTCGGCGTCGCATACCGTCTGCCCATACGAACGACTGGGGACTGCATGCGACTGGGGAGATCACCACTGCTGTTGGGGGCCATCGTCCTACTGCTCGCCGCCTGCGGCGGTGGGGACGACGACAGCGGACAGACCGAGACCGGCACCGACGAGGTCGTCGATGGGAACGACTCGGCGTCCGAGGGTGCAAGCGCCGGGGGCGCGACGCACGGGTTCGTGACGGTCGACGGGGAGACCTACGAGTTCTCGTACGACACCGGGACCTGCGGCCAGGAGACCGACGGCGGCCGGGTGTTCTCCCAAGGGTTCACCGACGACGGGCGCCAGGTCGTGTTCTCCTACGGGCTCGCCGCGGACACGCCCGACGGGACCGACGTGCTGCAGATCATCGTCTACGACGCCGACGTCCAACAGCAGTGGTACTCGGCGGTCGGGTGGGGTGGCAGCGACGTCGGCTCCGTCTCGTCGCTCTCGAAGTCGGGCAACACCGTGACGGCGGCCGGCCAGCTCCAGGAGGCCGGCGGTCAGGCACTCGCCGACTTCACCGCCGAGGCCACCTGCAACCAGTAGGCGGCCGCCCCCCACTCGCTGCTCTCGTGGGCCCATCCCCGGGCCGGAGGGGGATCCCTCTCCTAGCGGCCCGTGCGCTTCGCCTCGAGGAGGCTGAGGACGCCTTCGATCATCTGGGACGACTGGTACGAGTAGCCGAGGTCGAAGACGTGCTGGGCTCCGGGGAACTCCATGTAGGCGACGTCGGTCCCGGCCTCCCGTAGCTGGTCGACGAACGCCCGGGCCTCCTCCACGGGGGCCAAGGTGTCCATGTCGCCCTGCACCACGACGAACGGCGGCAGGCCGTCGCGCACCAGGTCCATCGGTGAGGCGGCGGCGAACCGCTCCGGCTCGTCGGCGAGCTTCGCCTGCATGACCAGCGGCTCCATCAACAGGGGGACGAACTGCTTCGACTGGACGCCCATCCGGTTGGTCAGGTCGTAGACGCCGTAGATGGGCACCGCCACGTCGACCCGGGTCTCGGGGGTCTGTTCGATCGTCGCCATCGTGGTCAGGTGGCCGCCCGCCGACCCGCCCGCCAGGACGAGGAACGACGGGTCGCCGCCGTACTCGGCGGCGTGTTCGTGCACCCAGGCGATCGCTGCCTGCACGTCTTCGAGGTGGGCCGGCCAGGCCACCTTCGGGCTGAGCCGGTAGCTCACCGAGAAGCACACCCAGCCCGCCCGGGCCAGGTGGTGGAGCATCGGCAGGCCCTGTTCGAGGCGGCTCCCGGTCACCCACGCACCACCGTGGACGTAGACGAGCACCGGCTTCCCGCCGTCCCCCTCCCCGTGGAAGACGTCGAGTCGCAGGCGCTTGTCGTCGACCTTGCGGAAGACGACATTGCGGGTCACCGCCACGTGCCGACCTCGGATCGGGAAGGCGACGACGTTCCGCCACCTCGGGACCCGATGCTCGGTGCGGGGCACCTGGGCCTCGGCGAGGGTGGCGTCGACCACCTCGTCGGCCTTGGCCGCCCGGGCCATGACGTAGCCGGTGCCGACCCACGAGGCGGCGAGGATGCCCAACGCCAGCCACCCCACCCACGAGTCGAGTGCCCCCCACCAGACGAGGAGGCCGGCCAGCGCGACCTGGGTGACGAGGTGCTGGCCCAACAAGCCGAGCACCCACCACGACCAGAACAGGGCGGGGAACAGAACGATCGTGTGCCGGAACGGGCGAACCGCGTTGACGGTGGCCGCGGCCGAGAACACGGCCAGCACCGACAGCAGCACCTCGGGGATGGCGCGCACGACTTCCATGCCGGAGAGGCTATTCCCCAACCCGGGGTCCCAGACCGACGCCTCAGCCGTCGGCGCGTTCGAGGCCGTCGAGGATGAGGTCGAGGCCGAAGCCGAACGACGCGCCGAAGTCGTAGCCCGGCTGGAGGACGTGATCCATGGTGAACGCCACCAGGTGCGGGTGGGTCTCGGGCGAGAACGAGGCGGCGATCTCCTCGGCGACCTCGCCGAACCCTCCATCGGACAGGTCCGGGAGGTTGGCCTCCTGGAAGGCGAACCCGTAGACGAAGGCGTCGATGGAGGCGTAGGCGTGGGCCACCATCGGCAGCGACAGCCCACCACGAAGCAGGCAGCCGAGCACCGCGTCGTGGTGTCGGAGGTTGGCCGGGCCCGGCGACATCCGCGACTCCATGAGGGGCGAAGCCCACGGGTGGCGGGCCAGGACCTCACGCGCTGACGTGCAGCGCACCCGCATCGCCGCCTTCCACTCGAGGTCCTCGGGTGGGAGTGAGATCTCGGCGTAGACGAGGTCGACCATCCCGTCGACGATCTCCTCCTTCGAGGGGACGTGGTGGTAGATGCTCATCGGCCCCACGCCCAACGCCGACGCCAGCCGGCGGATGGTCAGGGCCTCGATGCCGATCTCGTCGGCCAGTTCGACAGCGGCGGCCAGGACCCGATCACGGGTGAGGGGCGGCTTGGGGGGACGTTCGTTTGACATATCCGTTCCCTGCATCGTACAGTGTACGAAACACATCGTACTTAGTACGACAGCACTTCAGGAGATCTTTGTGACCACCCTCGAAACACACCACCCTGTGACCCTCCCCCGAAAGCCTGCCCTCGTGGCCGGCCTCGGCCTGCTGGTGATGGCCGTCGTCGCCGGACTCGCCAACTTCCTGGCCATCGAACCGCTCCTCGCCGCCGGCGACGCAGCCGCCATGGCACAGGCCGTGGCCGAGTCTGAAGGACAACTCCGCTGGGGCATCGCCGGGCTGGCCACGGCCGCCGTCGCAGACGTGGTGGTTGCTTTCGCCCTCTGGAAGTTCTTCCGACCGGTCGCATCGGGCACCGCTTGGGCCGCCGGCGCGCTTCGCATCGTCTACACGGCGTTGTTCATCACGGCGATCGTGCAGCTTCCCGCGGCCCTCGGCGCCACCAGTGACGCCGACGTCCTCGCCGCCTTCGATCGGTTCGAGAGCATCTGGGACTTCGGCCTCATCCTGTTCGGGGCGCACCTGCTCGTGGTCGGCGCGCTGGCCTGGATGGTGGGAGGGACGGCCCCCCGGGTCGTCGGCGCACTCGTCGCGATCGCCGGGGCCGGCTATGCGGTCGACGGGATCGGGGCGGCGTTCATCGACGGCTACTCGCTCGAACTCGTGCTGTACACGTTCGCCGGTGAGCTCGTCTTGATGGTCTGGTTGCTGGTGCGGGCCTTCGCCCGCCCGGCAGCCGCCTAGGCCTCGACGGGTCCCTCGGCCGTCTCCTCGGCATCGTCCGACAGGAAGCCGGCGACCTTTCCGAGGTTCACCGCCCAGCCGACGCCGAACACCTTCGAACCGAACAGCTTCCCGTCCGGGTTCCAGTAGACGTCCTTGATCCGGTTGAAGCTCGGCACCCGGTACTCATAGGGAACGAAGCCGGCGACCGTGCCATGCCAGGTGCGCTCGTCCTTGGGCTTGCGCAGCTCCTGGAAGATCGCCACCGCCCCGAGGATCGCCAGGACGAACTTCCAGATGTCCCGTATCGAGGTGCTGAAGTCCTGTTGTTCTTCCATGGGAGGAAGGCTAGGTGGGGGCTGGGGCACCGGCGGCGGAGGGAAGCCCCCCTCCCGTCTCGTCGCTGGCGCTCCTCGGCGGGGCCCATCCCCCCTGCAGGGGGATTTCTCGCTGAGACCGGTCTCGTCACGAGCGCTGCTCGGCGGGGCCCATCCCCCCTGCAGGGGGATTTCTCGCTGAGACCGGTCTCGTCACGAGCGCTTCTCGGCGGGGCCCATCCCCCCTGCAGGGGGATTTCTCGCTGAGACCGGTCTCGTCACGAGCGCTTCTCGGCGGGGCCCATCCCCCCTGCAGGGGGATTTCTCGCTGAGACCGGTCTCGTCA
>JAHEFX010000003.1 GCA_024639975.1 bacterium | reverse complement strand
AGGTCGCGAAGTTGCAGCAGGAGGGCCGGATGACCGATCGCGGCCAGTCGGCCGTCGACCGGGCGAAAGCCGACGGGAGCTGGAACATCCTCGACGACATCGACGCCTTGGTGGAGCCACCCGACCTGGCCGCGGCGCTCGATCGGTCGCCCGAGGCGCGGGCGACGTGGGAGGACTACCCGCCGAGCTTCAAGAAGCAGTGCTTGTGGTGGCTGAAGTCGGCGAAGCGCGACGCCACGAGGGAGCGGCGGATGGGGGCGATCATCGAAGCCGCTGCCGAGGGGCGACGGCCGATCGGCTGAGGCAAGAAGAAACGCCGCCCGGAGGGGGCGGCGTTTCGGTGGTGGTTGGTGGTACCGGCACCGTACCGACCCCCTTTTGGGCCGTCAAGGGGTTTCGTATGCCTCGATGGGTGGGCAGGTGCAGACGAGGTTGCGGTCGCCGTACCCCTGGTCGATCCGGCTGACCGGCGGCCAGTACTTGTCGGTCCGGAGCCCGGCGAGGGGGTAGGCGGCGTCCTCGCGCGAGTACGGCCGGTCCCAGTCGCTTCGGAGCAGGTCCTCGGCGGTGTGGGGGGCATTGCGCAGAACCGAGTCCTCGATCGGGACCGCCCCTGACTCGACCTCGGCGATCTCCGCCCGGATCTGGATCATGGCGTCACAGAACCGATCGAGCTCGACGAGCGATTCCGACTCGGTCGGCTCGATCATCAACGTGCCGGCCACGGGGAAGCTCATCGTGGGGGCGTGGAAGCCGTAGTCGACGAGTCGCTTCGCCACATCGTCGACCGTTACCCCGGTGTCGGCCGTCATCTGTCGCAGGTCGATGATGCATTCGTGGGCGACGAAACCGTTGCTGCCCCGGTAGAGGACCGGGTAGACGTCCTCGAGGCGGGAAGCGATGTAGTTGGCCGAGAGGATCGCCACCTCGCTGGCACGCCGCAGGCCGTCGGGACCCATCATCCGCAGGTACATCCAGGGAATCGGGAGGATCCCGGCCGAGCCCTGTGGGGCCGATGCGACCGGACCAACGACTCCCTTGCCCGGCAGGAACGGTGCGAGGTGGGCACCGACACCGATCGGGCCGATCCCCGGGCCACCACCGCCGTGGGGGATCGTGAAGGTCTTGTGCAGGTTCAGGTGCGAGACGTCGGCACCGAACTTCCCGGGCTTGGCGATGCCGACCATGGCATTGAGGTTGGCGCCGTCCAGGTAGACCTGTCCGCCCGCGTCGTGGACCAGGTCACAGACCTCGACTATCGATTCCTCGAAGACACCATGCGTCGAGGGGTAGGTGACCATGAGCGCGGCCACTCGGGGCCCGTGCTCGGCGAGCTTCCCGGTCAGGTCGCCGACGTCGATGTTGCCGTCCTCGTCCGTCTTGACGACCACGACACCCAGCCCGGCCATCGCCGCCGACGCGGGATTCGTCCCGTGGGCCGAGGCCGGGATGAGGCACAGATCCCGGTCGCCCTCGCCGCGGCTCTCGTGGTAGGCCCGAATGGCGAGGAGGCCGGCGTACTCGCCCTGTGCGCCCGAGTTGGGCTGCAACGAGACGGCGTCGTAGCCGGTGATCTCGGCGAGCCAGTCCTCCAGTTGGAACACGAGCCGGTCGTAGCCCTCGGCCCGGTCGCCGGGACCGAAGGGGTGGAGGTCGGCGAACGCCGGCCACGAGATCGGCTCCATCGCGGCCGCTGCGTTCAGCTTCATGGTGCAGGAGCCGAGGGGGATCATCGCCCGGTCGAGGGCGATGTCCTTGTCCGATCGCGAGCGCACGTACCGCAGGAGCTCGGTCTCGGAGTGGTAGAGGTTGAACGACGGGTGGGTCAGGTAGTCGGTGGTTCGACGGAGCGACTCGGGGATCCCGGACTGCCCGTCGCCGGGAAGGGAGAAGCCGAAGGCTTCGGAGACCCGTTCGAGGGTCTCGTCGGTCGTGGTCTCGTCGAAGGCCATGCCGACCGTGTCGTCGTCGTGGTGCCGGAGGTCGAGACCGAAAGCACGCGCCTCGGCCATCAACCGATCGGCTCGTCCGGGCACCTTGACCGTCAGCGTGTCGAAGAAGGTGTCCGACTCCAGCTCGAATCCGGCGGCGACGAGCCCGGCGGCGACCCGGGCAGCGGACCGGTGCACGTCTTCGGCGATCGAGCGGAGCCCGTCGGGCCCGTGGTACTGGGCGTAGGCCGCGGCGATCACGGCGAGCAGGACCTGCGCCGTGCAGATGTTGGAGGTTGCCTTCTCCCGACGGATGTGCTGCTCGCGAGTGGCGAGCGCCAGGCGGTAGCCGGTTCGACCACCGGTGTCGATGGAAGCGCCGACCAGGCGACCGGGTAGGGAGCGCTTGGCCTCCTCGCGGACCGACATGAAGGCTGCGTGGGGCCCGCCGAAGCCCATGGGGACGCCGAACCGCTGGGACGAGCCGACGACCACGTCGGCGCCGGCCTCTCCGGGGGGTTCGACGAGAGTGCAGGCGAGAAGGTCGGCGGCGACGGTCACCAGGGCGCCTGCCTCGTGCGCCCGTTCGATGATCGGGCGCAAGTCCCGAAGGCGTCCTCCGGTGGCCGGGTGCTGGATGAAGACGCCGAAGTAGCTGTCGTCGACCTCGGACGGGTCGCCCACGACGACCTCGAGGCCGAGCGGTTCGGCTCGGGTCTCGACGACGGCGATGGTCTGGGGATGGGACTCGGCATCGACGAGGATCCGGTCGCCGCGCTTGCCCCGGGTCTGTCGGTGCATCAGCGTCATCGCCTCGGCGACCGCCGTTCCCTCGTCGAGGAGGCTGGCGTTCGTGATCGGCATGCCGACCAGGTCGGAGACCATCGTCTGGAAGTTCACGAGCATCTCGAGTCGACCCTGGGAGATCTCCGGCTGGTAGGGCGTGTAGGCCGTGTACCAGGCCGGGTTCTCGAGGATCCGACGGCGGATCACGCCCGGGGTGATCGTCCCGTGGTACCCCATCCCGATGAGGCTGGTACCGACGTCGTTCGACGCGGCGACGCCCTTGAGCTCGGCTGCAGCAACCAGCTCGTCCACGGCTGCCGGGAGCTCGAGCGAGTCGTCCCGGATGGCGGCAGGGACCGTTCGGTCGATGAGCTCGGCGAGGTCGGCGACGCCGAGGGCCGCACACATGTGGGCGATCTCGTCGGGGCTCGGACCCAGGTGGCGGTTCACGAAAGGCGTCATGGGTCTCTCCTAGCGGACGTAGCGGTGGGGGACGAATGGCAGGGTGGCGACGGCCACGGGCTCTTCGCGTCCCCGCTGGGCGGCAACGAGTTCCGTGCCCACCTGGTGGTGTCCGGAGGTCACGTAGCCCATGGCGACAGGGGCGTCGGCGGTGGGCCCGTACGTACCGGAGGTGACGACCCCGACTTCCTCGCCGTCGACGAGGAGCACGGTGCCGGGCCGAACCGGCCGGCGTCCGGTGGGCGCCAGCCCGACCCGACGTCGGCCGGGACCGTCGGCGAGCTCGCCCAGGATGCGTTGCTCCCCCGGGAAGCCGCCCTCTTCCCGGCGCCGCTTCTGGATGACCCAGCGGAGACCTGCTTCCACGGGTGACGTCGTCTCGTCGAGGTCCGAGCCATAGAGGCAGAGGCCGGCCTCGAGGCGCAGCGAGTCACGGGCACCGAGCCCGGCCGGAGCGACCCGTTCGTCGGCGAGGAGGGCGCCGGCCACGGCGGCGAGGCGATCGGCCGGCACGATCAGCTCGAAGCCGTCCTCGCCGGTGTAGCCGGAACGGGAAACCCGACAGCAGACCCCGGCGATCGGGAAGTTGACCTGCTCGCCGAAGACCATCGCCCCGATCGCCGGGGCGTGGGCGGCGAGCACATGGACGGCAGCCGGGCCCTGGACGGCGATGATCCCGACGTCGAGGAAACCGTCGATGCGGACCCGATCGCCGACCCGGTCGGCGAGGTGGGCCCGGTCGGCATCCTTGGTCGCGGCGTTGACCACCAACTGGAAAGTGTCGTCGTCGAGCCTCGTGACGATGAGGTCGTCTCGGATTCCCCCGTCGTCGTTGGGCAGCACGGTGTAGCGGGAGGTGCCCGGGGAGAGGCCCGCAAGGTCGGAGGGGACGACCGTCTCGAGGGCGACGGCGGCATCGGCTCCGATGACCTCGAGGACGCCCATGTGCGAGACGTCGAAGAGCCCGGCCGAGGCTCGGGTCCAGTTGTGTTCGGCCACTGCGCCCGCTTCGTACCGGAGCGGCATGTCGTATCCGGCGAAGGGCGCGAAACGGGCACCGAGCTCGGAGTGGAGTTCGTGGAGTGGGGTATGGAGCAGTTCTGTCACGGTGCGCGCCTCTCTTGGTTGCGCCCGGCTGTCCCTTGGACCTGAGAGATTGGCGCTTGGGCGCTTTCCCCGTCGGTGGGCCGTATGACCGCTCTCCAGCCTTGCCTCGTCCTGCGGTCCGGGTGCCTGAGAGGTTCCGGGTCGTTGCTCCTTCGGCGCCGCCTCGAAGGCGGCTCTTCCACAGGATTCGTCGGCGCAGCGAGTGTAGGCGACACGGGGCCGGGGTTCTCGTCCAGCTCGGCTCCATCCGGGGTCGAACCGAGGGCCACGGACTACCGCTGCGGTAGGTGGGGGCCCGCAGAAGCCGTTCGAGCGGTAGGTGGGAACCCCGGGTTCGTGGGGTCAGCCGCCGATGTAGGACATCTCGACGCGGTCCCAACCCGCCGTGCCCTCGGCCCGTTCCTCGGAGTACCGGTCGGCACGGGACTCCCAAAGGCCGGCGATGAGGTCGACGAGGTCCTCGTCGGTCGCCCCATCCCGCAGGGGTCCTCGCAGGTCGAGACCGGTCGAGCCGAACAGGCAGGTGTAGAGCTTGCCCTCGGCGCTGAGACGAAGCCGAGTGCAGTCGGCACAGAAGGGCTCGGTCACCGAGCTGATGAAGCCGACCTCGCCGGAGCCGTCCGTGTACCGCCAGCGGCGGGCGGTCTCACCCCGGACCGTCGGCTCGACCGGCTCGAGCGGCCAGCGGTCCGAGATCGCTGCGACCAGTTCGGCCGACGGCACCACCCGTTCGAGGGCCCAGCCATTGGTCGTGCCGACATCCATGAACTCGATGAACCGCACCTGGATCCCGGTCCCCCGGAAGCGCTCGGCGAGGTCGAGGACGAGGTGGTCGTTCAGGCCGCGTTGGACGACGGCGTTGACCTTGATCGGTGCGAGCCCCGCCTCGGCGGCGGCGTCGATACCGGCGAGCACGTCCTCGGGTGCGTGGTCCGTGTCGGTCATCGACCCGAACGCCTCCGGGTCGATGGAGTCCAGCGAGACGGTGATGCGCCGCAGTCCTGCGTCGGCGAGCGACTGCGCCTGTTTGGGGAGGAAGACCCCGTTCGTGGTCAAGGTGAGGTCGTCGACCCCATCGACCCCATCGAGCATCCCGATCAGCGTCGGCAGGTCCCGGCGCAGCAGTGGCTCACCACCGGTCAGTCGGAGCTTGTTGACACCGAGGCCCGCCGCGACCGTCGCAACCCGCGTGATCTCCTCGTAGGTGAGGTGTTCGGCCCGGGAGAGGAAGGCGTAGTCGGACCCGAAGACCTCTCTGGGCATGCAGTACCCACAGCGGAAGTTGCAGCGGTCCGTGACCGATATGCGCAGGTCACGGAGCGGCCGACCCAAGGTGTCGCGGGGATCCATCACGGCCAGCGTATCCGTCGATCTGCTCGACCGCCGCGCCACAGATGGCGCCAACCTCGAGACAGGCCGTGCACAATGCGACCGACGATGACGGAATCGGCAACAACCCCGCGGGGGCGGTATCTGGTCCTCCTGTCGTTCGGGGCACTCGGCGTGGTCTACGGCGACATCGGAACGAGTCCCCTGTACGCGTTCCGGGAGGCTTTCAGCGCCGCCGATGGACTCGCCGTCGAGGAGGCATCCGTCCTCGGGATCCTCTCCTTGATGGTTTGGGCTCTCGTCACCATCGTGTCGATCAAGTACATCGCCATCGTCATGCGGGCTGACAACGATGGCGAAGGCGGCATCCTGGCCCTGATGACCCTCGCCACCACGGGCCGGACGTCCCGGCCGCGCCTGAGGCGTGGGGCGATCGCCCTGGGGCTGTTCGGCACCGCCCTGCTGTATGGGGACGGAATGATCACGCCGGCGATATCGGTGCTGTCGGCGGTCGAGGGCCTGCAGGTCGCCGCCCCGGACGTCGGCAACTGGGTCGTCCCGATCGCCATCGGCATCCTCGTCGCACTCTTTGCGATCCAGTCGAAGGGAACGGCCGCCATCGGCCGGGTCTTCGGCCCGGTCATGGCGGTCTGGTTCCTCACGCTGGCCGTGCTGGGCATCCATGAGATCCTCCTCGAGCCCCATGTGCTGTCAGCCCTGGCTCCGACCCATGCCGCGGCCTTCCTGGTTGCCCAGCCACGCCTTGCCTTCCTCGCGCTGGGCGCCGTCTTCCTCGTCGTCACCGGCAGCGAGGCCCTCTACGCAGACATGGGCCACTTCGGTGCCGGCCCCATACGCCTCGGCTGGTTCACAATCGTGTTCCCATCCCTACTCCTCAACTACCTCGGGCAGGGGGCGCTACTGATCCAGGATCCGTCCGCAATCGACAACCCCTTCTACCGGATGCCTCCTTCGTGGGCGGTCGTCCCGATGGTCGTGTTGGCGACCATGGCGACGGTGATCGCCTCCCAGGCGCTGATCTCGGGCGCGTTCTCGCTCACCGCCCAGGCGATGCAACTCGACTACCTACCGAGGATGTCGATGGAGCACACATCGGACCGTGAGTTCGGACAGGTCTACATCGGTTCTCTCAACTGGGCCCTCATGGCAGCCTGCGTCACGCTGGTCATCGCGTTCGGGGAATCGACGAGGCTGGCCGCCGCCTACGGCGTCGCCGTGACGACGACCATGGTGATCACCGCCGTTCTCCTGTTCGCCGTGATGCGCCGCAGATGGGGTTGGCCACTGTGGGCCGCCGCTGGGGCGACGGGGATCTTCCTGGCCATCGACCTGGCCTTCTTCGCCGCCAACATCGTCAAGATCCCCGCGGGCGGTTGGCTCCCGCTGGCAATTGGCTTCCTCGTCTTCGGCGCAATGGTGACCTGGCGTCGCGGGCGAGTCCTGCTGGTCGGACGGCGGGCCGGGCATGGCTTGCCGGTCGAACGGCTCATCGGTTCGCTGGTCGAGCACGACCTCGAACGGGTTCCCGGGACGGCCGTCTACATGACCGCGGACATCCGACACAGTCCCCCGGCTCTGCTCTCCAGCTTGCGGCTGAGCCGGGTCATCCATCGAACGATCGTTCTCACCAACGTTCGGACCCTGCCGGTCCCCCGGGTACCGAAGGCGCGACGAGCCACGGTCCACGACCTCGACCATGGCTTCTTCCAGGTCGTGCTCCAGTTCGGGTTCTTCGAGGAACCGGACGTTCCAACGGCACTGGCCGAGATCGTGCACCGGTCATTCGGTTTCGACCCGACGGAAGCGACGTACGTGCTCGGGCGGGAAACGGTCGTCCCAACGCACCGGGGGGTGCCCGGTTGGTGGGAGCACCTCTTCGCGACCATGCACCGGAACGCCGCAAGCGCTGCCCGGTACTACCAACTGCCTGCCGACGCCGTAGTCGAGTTGGGGTCACAGATCCTGCTCGACGAGCCGCCCGCCTCTACGGACCGTGTTTGACCACCAGGACGTCGGCGCCCGAGTGGGCCAGGATGCGATGACCGGTCGAGCCGAGCAGGAATGAGGCAACCTCGCCCCGTCCATGGCTGCCGATGACGATGAGGTCGGCACCGATCGTCTCGCCGAGGTCCAGGAGGGCGTCCGGCGGGTGGCCCTCGAGCCGGTGGCGGTGCACCACGAGATCGGGGTGCTTGCCCAGCTCCTCCTCGACGATCTCCCAAAGCGATTCTGCGCTGGCCTCCTGGAGGTGGGAGACGTCTATCCCCGCCGTCGGACCGGCCCCCCACCACGACGGCGGGATGTAGACGGCGTGCGCGACGTGCAGTTCGGCATCCGAGCCGCGTGCGATGTCGACCGCACGGCTGAGCGCGGGAGCGGCACCCGGCTCCGAGTCGACACCAACGAGAATCGTGGAATAGCCCCTCACATCCGACCCGGCCTCGTTCGTCGGTTCCTACCTTCGCCCGACGACCGCCCCGACACCCGCTCCATCGAGACGGCTACCACCTCGGTCAGGTCGGGGCCCGGTGTGCGGGACGTGCCGAGGAGGGAGTCCTCCTCGCTCTGGTACTTGCGAATCAACGCCTGGAGCACGTCGGTGTGGAGCTCGGACCTGGTCACGACCTCTGCCTCGTCCTCGATCATCGCCGATCGCCAGCCCGGATGGGAGAGCTCGGTCACCTCGACGCAGACCCGCGGGTCGTGCTTCATGGCTCGGAGACGACGCCCACGGCCGGTGATGAAGCACAGCCGATCGCCAACGATGACGTAGGAAACCGGCGAGACATAGGGGCCGTCGACGTCGGTCACGGCGACGTGCGCCACCTCACCTCGTTCGAACACGCCCATGGCGGCTTCGCGGTCGATGGTTTCCACGGCATCGACACTACCGATCCAGTCGGGTCGCTGACCGATACGGGTAGACCGGTGGCATCTCCCCGGCGGCGAGCCGGCGCTGGGTGCTCTCCCAGAAGCCCGTCGTGAAGAGGTCCCGGTGGTGGGCGAGGAACGCCGCCCGCAGCTCCCCCGTCAGTCCCAGGAATCGCTCCAACTCCTCGACGAACACGTCGCCGACCCCGACGGCGAACCACGGTTCGCTCGACATCTCGTCCTCGTAGGACCGGGGCGGGGGCATCGCCCGGAAGTTGACCTCCTGCAGCGTGGAGAGCTCGTCGTAGTCGTAGAACACCACCCGCCCGTGGCGGGTGACGCCGAAGTTCTTGAGAAGGAGGTCTCCCGGGAAGATGTCGTTGGCGGCCAGCTCCTTGATCGCCCAACCGAAATCGACGACCGCAGACTTGGCATGCGACGGACTGGCCTGACGGACGAAGAGGTCCAACGGGGTTACCCGGCGCTCCACGTAGGTCTGGTCGACGACCACCGTGTCGCCTTCGAGCCAAACGGTTTCCCCGGCATCGGCGAGTAGCTCGTCGAGCAGGTCGGGGTCGAATCGGTGCCGGGGGAAGGTGAGGTGCTCGAACGATTGGACGTCGACGAGGCGGCCGCCGCGCTCGGACAGGAAGACCTGCCGGTACTTCTCGTGCACCTGGTCGCGGGTCACTTCCTTCGGGTGCCCGGGCTTGTCGCGGATCACCTTGAAGACGTCCTCGTGGCCTGGGAACCCGAACACGATCATCACGAGCCCGGGCTTGCCGGGCGCGACCTCGAACGCGTCATGCGTGGCTCGCATGTGACGAAGGAGGTCGCGATAGAGCTCGGTCTTGCCGTGCTTGTTGTTGCCGATCGAGATGTAGAGCTCGGCGGCGCGCTTGCGCGGCAGGACACGGCGGATGAACCGGACGACGTCGAATGGCCGGTCGGTGTCCACGTGGAAGTAGGACCGGGTGAACGAGAAGAGCATGGACACGTCGTTCTCGCGCAGCAGCACGGCATCGACGACGACGCCCTCATCCTCGTGCTCGAGGGCGAGGACCAAGGGGAACGACGTGGACCCGGTCGTGAACCGGCCCACGACGTAGGCAGCCCGCCCCCGGTAGAAGACCGGCGTCAGCACCTCCACCCGGTCGATGTAGCGGGCGGCACCCGCTTGGTCGAGGCGATCCCGGATCCGGTCGGCCACCGCCTCGGCGTCCGCCGCCAGGTCGGCGAAGTCCGCCGAGACCGGCAGGTCGGCGAGGACGGCCTCGGCCAGCGAGTCGATGTCGTCGGTCCGCCCGTACGAGCGGTAGACGGACCCGACGGCGGCCGTGGGCGGTTGGTCGAAGTCCGTCGCCACGAACTCGACCCGGGGGTCGACGCCGACCGTCGTGAACACCCGTCTCGTGATCGAGTTGAAGAAGGTCTCGGCGATGTCCCAGTCGTCCCGGGCCGTGATGAGGCCGGAGAACACGGCCTTCATCTGCCCCCAGATGAGGTACTCCTGGGATCGGTCACCCAACAGCTCCTGGACCTGGTCGACCACCGGATCGACCGCCTCGCCGTAGGCGCGCAAGCGTTCGACGGTGTCCGACTGCATCCCGACCCAATCCCGCTGCTCGAAGCGGATGCGGGCGCGCCGCGTGATGATCCGGAAGCGCTTCTGGTACGCCTCGAAGCCATCGTGGATGGCCCGGGAACCCAGATTGGCGAGGCGGGAGTCGGAGAGACCCGGGGCAACGTCCATGGGGAAAGGGTAGGAGCGCGTCTGGTGGTGAGATCCCTCGCTGTCCGTCGGAGATCACCCTCCGGGGGGATCTCTCAATGCGGGCTCCCCCCGCTCGGCCACAATGGGCCGACGCCATCGGAGGATCAACACATGTCCGTCGTTCGTATCAATGCCATCGCCGTCCCCGAGGGAGCAGGACCGGAGCTCGAGAAGCGCTTCGCCGCGCGTCTCGGTGCGGTCGACCAGCAGCCGGGCTTCGAGGGGTTCGAGCTACTCCGGCCGACCGGTGAGGGCGAAGACCGATACTTCGTGGTCACCCACTGGGAATCCGCCGAGGCGTTCGAGGCCTGGGCCTCGTCACAGGCCTTCTCCCAGGGCCACGCCCAGTCCTCGCAGGCGCCGGTCGCCAGCGGTTCGGCGGTCCTCGAGTTCGACGTGGTGCTCTCCAACCAACCCGGCTGAGTGCCCCGGATGGGACTCGAACCCATACTTGGCCGGTTTTAAGCCAGCTGCCTCTACCAATTGGGCTACCGGGGCACCGTGAGCCTACGACCGTGCCATCCGACGACGGCGTAGCGTTCGACGACATGGACGTCCCCGTCGAGCCGTATCGCGTCGATGCCGCCACGGTGGCGTCGACGTTGTCGTCACCGCAGGCGGGGCTGACCACATCGGAGGTTGGTGCCCGCCGGGACCGGTTCGGGTCCAACGAGCTCGCTGCCGAGGACCAACGATCGAGGCTCTCCATCTTCGGGGACCAATTCCGGGACGTCCTCATATGGGTCCTGATCGCCGCCGGGATCATCTCGGGCCCGATCCTCGGCGACTGGGTCGAAGCAGTCGCGATCGTCGCGATCGTGGTCCTCTCCGCCGTGATGGGCTTCGTCCAGGAGTACCGGGCCGAGGAGGCCATGGCGGCACTGCAGGCGATGGCCGCTCCCCTCGTCCAGGTCCGACGCGAAGGCGATGTCGTCGAGATCCCTTCCGCCGAACTCGTTCCCGGCGACCGCCTCCTCCTCGAGACCGGCAACATCGTCCCGGCCGACGGCCGGATCCTCGAAGCCGCCAACCTCCGGGTGGAGGAAGCGGCCCTGACGGGCGAGTCCGAAGCCGTGGACAAGACGGTCGATCCGGTGGTGGAGGGAGAGGTGGCCCTGGCCGACCGCAAGAACATGGTCTACATGGGCACCACGGTGTCCATGGGGCGTGCCGAGGCCGTCGTGACCGGCACGGGCATGGACACCGAGCTTGGTCATATCGCAGACCTCCTCCAAGGGGTCGAGGACGAGCAGACCCCCTTGCAGGCACGCCTCGACCAACTCGGCAAGATCCTCGCCATCGCCGCCGGCGCCATCGTCGTGGTCCTCGCCTTCATCGGCTGGCTCCGGGGGGAGGACCCCGAGACCATCCTGCTGACCTCGGTGTCCCTGGCCGTCGCCGCCATCCCCGAAGCGATGCCTGCTGTCGTCACCATCGCGCTCTCCCTCGGGGCGCAGCGCATGCTCGCCCGCAACGCCCTCATCCGACGCCTGCCCGCCGTGGAGACCCTGGGCTCCGTGGATGTCATCTGCTCGGACAAGACCGGGACACTCACCCAGAACCGGATGACGATGGTCGTCCTCGACGTCGCCGACCACCGGCTTGCCTTCACGGAGGAAGGCCCCGAATCGGAGGACCCGAAGTCGACGATCCAGCTCGCGCTCCTGGTTGGGCTGCTCTGCAACGACGCCGAACCGGTGGTCGACGAGAACGGGATCGCCGCCCGGGGCGAGCCGACAGAGGCGGCGCTCGTCGTCGGAGCGACCCACACCGGCCTGCGCAAGGATGTGATCACGGAGGCCATGCCACGCGTCGCGGAGAACCCGTTCGACTCCGTCCGAAAACGGATGACGACCGTGCACGCGCTGCCGGCCGGCACCGCACTCCCCCCGGAGATAGCCGAGCTCTCGGCGGTGGTGGAGGCCGCCGGCCGGCCGCCCTACGTCGGGTTCACGAAAGGCGCCGCGGCCGGCCTACTGGAGCAGTCGACGAGCGTATGGAACCACGGGTCGATCGAGCGCCTGGACGACGGCTGGCGGGGCCGAATCGCCGACGCCGAGGAGTCGCTGGCCTCGAACGGCATGCGGGTGCTCGGCCTGGCTGTGCGCACGCACGGCGAGGTCCCCGATCCGGAGGCCATGGAGGACGACCTCGTGTTCGTGGGCATGGTCGGACTCATCGACCCGGCCCGAACGGAGGTTCCTGCGGCGGTCGCCCAGTGCAAGTCCGCCGGGATCCGCCCGGTGATGATCACCGGCGACCACCCCCTCACGGCTGCCTCGATCGCCCGGGACGTCGGCATCGTCGAAGACGGCGCCACCGCCCTGACCGGCCTGGAGCTCGACTTGCTCGACAGCGAGGCATTCGACCGGGCGGCCATCGAGACCTCCGTATTCGCCCGGGTCTCTCCGGAGCACAAGCTGCGGCTCGTTGATTCACTGCAGAAGCAGGGGCACCTCGTGGCCATGACCGGGGACGGCGTCAACGACGCTCCCGCGCTCAAGACAGCCGACATCGGCGTGGCCATGGGCATCACGGGCACCGACGTCACCAAGCAGGCCGGCGACATGGTCCTCACCGACGACAACTTCGCCACGATCGTCTCGGCCGTCGAAGAGGGGCGGGTGATCTACGACAACATCCGCAAGTTCATCAGGTACCTGCTGACGTGCAACACCTCGGAGCTGGCCGTGATGCTCCTTGGACCGGTGTTCGGCATGCCCCTGCCCCTCCTGCCACTCCAGATCCTCTGGATGAATCTCATCACCGACGGCCTCCCGGCCCTCGCACTCGGCGTGGAGCCGGCCGAGGACGACGTGATGGAGCGGGAGCCGGTCGATGCCAACGAGTCGGTGTTCGGTGGCGGGACCACAGCCTTCATCGCCACGTTCGGGACGCTCATGTCGATCGTTTCACTCGGCCTCGGTTGGTGGTTCTGGAACGACAACCCCGATGGCCATTGGCAGTCGATCCTCTTCACCGGCCTGATCTTCGCCCAGCTCGGGCTCGCTCTCGAGGTCCGTTCGGACCACCAGCCGGTCTGGCACAACTTCCTGGCGAACAAGGGGATGCTCGGCGCCGTGGGGTTGGGCGTCGGCCTCCACTTCGCCATCATCTACCTGCCGTTCCTCCAGAACGTGTTCGACACCGAGCCGCTCTCGGGGACCGAGCTGCTGCTGGCCGTCGGCGGGGCCGCCGTCGTGATGCTCGGTGTGGAGGCCTGGAAAGCGAGGGTCAGGCGCTCACTCGAGCACCAGTGAGCTCACCGGCGGGCCCGCCTTGAAGCCGAGCCGCTCGTAGAGCGCTTCGGCGGGAGTACCCACCGTCACCGCCAGCTTCACCCAATCACCCACCCCGACCAGCTCGGCCATGGCCCTGTTGATCAGGCTGGTGGCGAGACCCCTTCCCCTCGCGTCCGGGGCGGTCGCGAGGAACTGGATCGTCGGGAGGCCGTGGTGCTCGTTGACGAGACAGACGGCCACTGGGGTGCCGCCGGGGCGGCGCACGAGTGCTGAGGCGTCGTCGGGAATGACCGAGCCGCCCCGCTGTGCGAAGAATCGATCGACGGCACCGGCGAACCCGTCGAGGTCGCGTTGCCCATCCCTCGTCGGGAGGCCGGAGAAGGATCGGTGGAGCAATGCGGCGATCTCTTCCGCATCCCCGGGCCGGACCGACGCAACCGTCGTGGTGTCCCAGTGGACCTCGCCGGGAACGACCGGTCGGATCATCCAACGGCGGGTCTCCTCCGGTTCGAACCCCCCATCGACCAGGGCATCGAAGAAGTCCTCCCCGATCCCCTGGGCCCGGATGAGACCGTCCGACCAGTCCCGGAGGAGCGGGAGGACGGCAGCCACCACCCTGCCGGCATCACCGAAGGGCGGGATCAGGAACGTGTCGCCGATGCCACCGGGGAGGAGCGCGAATCCGGCGGCCGGCTTGCCGTCGAGCTCCAGCCAGTGGGCGACCGGGATACCCGCGACGTCCTCTGACCTGGCTTCGAAACCCTGGGAGAAATCCTCGTCGATCCCCCGGTAGACCGTCCAGGCGCGCACCCAGGCTGCCGGATCGGCTCGCACCAGGACCGCGCCTTCGCCGAGGTCGACGGACGGGGTGGCGAGGTCGTGTTCGGGGAAGGGCATCGGCGGAGTGTGGCACCGGGCGCCGTGCCAGGTGGCCGGATTGGTCAGGCCGAGAGCATCTCTTCGGCGACCCCGTCGAGGATATCGGTCACCCGGACCTCGATCGACGGCAGCTGGAGGTGCCGCATGGCGGCGAGAACGGTCACTGCGCCGCCGAGGAGCATGGGTGCCCTCGACGCCGGTAGGGAGGGAATCGCCGCCGTCTCCTCGATGGTCATGGTGGCCAGCGATGCAACGAGGTGCTCCATCGCCGCCGATGTGAGCCGGTGGCCATGGACGGCCCGATCGGCGTAGGTGTCCAACGCCTGGTCGATCGCCGCCAGTGCTGTGAACGTGCCGGCGACCCCGATCGATTCTGCGGGCACGTCGAAGTCGATGGCGGCGAACTGCTCGGCCGCCCAATCCAGCGCAGCGTCCACCTGGTCGGTCGGCCGGTCGGGCAGTACTCGCTCCGTCAGTCGGATGGAGCCGATCTGCAACGAGATGGCCTGCTCTGGGTGCTCGGCCCCGACGACCACCTCGGTCGATCCCCCGCCGACGTCGATGACCGCGACCGGACGGGCCGAGCCACCGCCGGTGGCGCCGAGGAACGACAGCCTGGCCTCCTCCTCGCCGGGGATGACCCGGGGACGTACCCCGAGGACCTGCTCGGCCCGATCGAGGAACCGGTCCCGGTTCTCGGCGTCACGGGTAGCCGATGTCGCCACCGCGTCGGAGGCGTCCACGGGGCCCGCCAGCTCGGCCAGGTCGGTGAGACCCGACACAGCCCGGTCGATGGCGGCGTCCAGGAAGCGATGGTTGCGGTCGACACCCTCGCCCAGGCGCACGACCCGGTTGGTCCTGAGGACTTCGGTCGGACGGCCCGGATCACCGGGCTCGGCAACGAGCAGCCGAACGGTGTTCGTGCCGATGTCGTAGGCCGCAACGCGGCTCAACGAGGCTCGCTCCAGCGAGGGTTGGGCACCACGTCGTCACCGTCGGCGACGACGCATGGGACGGTGCAGTCCAGTGGTTCCACGAACGGGGCGGTCGCCTCCCCGACCGGATTCTCATTCCCGGCGGTGTGGTCGGCGTAGTGGGCGTGGAGGCACTTGATGCCGACGCGTGTGCCGCCCACCCCACCCGACGGCGCGTGCTCGAAATCGGCGGGTAGGCGCCCGTCGCGCTGGGCGGAGTACCGCGCATGGGCCACGTCCAGGGCCAGCCCGAAGGCGGTGTCGTGCTCGGCGAACCGCTCGATTCGTTTGACCCCTCCCGCGGCCTCCAGGCGGCCGATCCGCTTGGTGGCAAGGGGGCAGGTGAGGTACCAGGTCGTCGGGAAGGGGGTTCCGTCGTCGAGGATCGGCGGGACCTCGATGACGACCGGCAGCTCGAGGTGGCAGCGGGCGGACACCTTCACTGCCGAGCGGAGGGGCCGTCCGAGTTGGGCGGCGGCTGCGGCGGCGTCGTCGACGTCGCTCATCCGTCGGTCAGGTCACGACCGGTGAGGAAGTCGAGAATGCCGTCGAACCACAGTGGCGGCTCGTCGGGTTCCTCGTCCTCGGCCTCCTCGGCCACCGGCTCGCGTGGGACGACGACCACGTAGGGCTGCTCGCCAGGTTTCACGTAGCCGTACTTCTCACGAGCGACCCGTTCGACCTCGCCGTCGGTGAGGAGGGCGTCACGCTCGGCGACCAGCGCCTCGTTCTCCTCGATCGTCGCGTCCAGGACTTCGAGCTCGTGGTCGATGGCACGCTCGGCCGCCAGCATCGACCGAAACGGGAAGATGTTGGTGACGGCGGCCGCCAGGACGACGACCAGCACGATCGGGATCGCAACGACGAGGCGCCGCTTCATGCAGTTGCGCCCTTGAAGGCGCCCCACCCGCCATAGCGGGCCTGGCTGCCGAGTTGCTCCTCGATGCGAAGGAGCTCGTTGTACTTGGCGGTGCGCTCCGAGCGGGCCGGAGCGCCGGACTTGATCTGGCCGGCATTCGTCGCGACGGCGAGGTGCGAGATGAAGGCGTCCTCGGTCTCCCCGGACCGGTGCGAGATCATCCGTCCGAAGGAGGCGCCGAGCGCCGTCTCCATGGTGTGCAGCGTCTCGGAGAGCGAGCCGATCTGGTTGACCTTGATCAGGATGGCATTGGCGACGTTCTCGTCGATGCCCCGCCTGAGGATCGTCTCGTTCGTGACGAAGAGGTCGTCGCCCACGAGCTGCGTCTTTGGACCCGTGAGGTGCGTATGGGTCTTCCAGCCGTCCCAATCGTCCTCGTTCATGCCGTCCTCGATCGACACGAGGGGGAACTCGTCGGCGAGGCCGTCCAGGTAGCCGGCCATCTCGTCGGAGCTGAGCTCCCGACCTTCGAGGTGGTACGAACCCTCCTTGTAGATCTCCGAGGCCGCCACGTCCAAGGCGAGCGCGATGTCCTCGCCGACCTTGTAGCCCGCTTCGGTGATCGCTTCGGCGAGCAGCTCGAGCGCCTCGCGGTTGGTGGCGAGGTTGGGCGCGAAACCGCCTTCGTCGCCGACGTTGGTGGCGAGGCCACGGCCGCCGAGGACCTTCTTGAGCGTGTGGTACACCTCGATACCGGCCCGCATGGCTTCCTTGAACGAGGGTGCGCCGCCCGGGACGAGCATGAACTCCTGGATGTCGACGGAGTTGGCGGCGTGGGCCCCTCCGTTGAGCACGTTGAGGCAGGGGACGGGGAGTGTCCGGCCTGCGGGGCCGCCGAGGTAGCGGAAGAGTGGCAGGCCGACACCGTCGGCGGCGGCGCGGGCCGTCGCCAACGAGATGGCGAGAATGGCGTTGGCACCCATGCGGGCCTTGTTGGGCGTGCCATCGAGGTCGAGCATCATCTGGTCGATGCGTTCCTGGTCGGTGGCGTCACGGCCGATGAGGGCAGGGGCGAGGGTCTCCGTCACGTTGCGAGCGGCGTCGCCGACCCCTTTCCCGAGCCACTTGGGACCGCCATCGCGCAGCTCGACGGCCTCGTGGATGCCGGTGGATGCGCCTGATGGGACCCCGGCGCGACCGAAGCCGCCGCCTTCCAGGATCACGTCGGCCTCGACGGTCGGGTTGCCGCGTGAATCGATGATCTCGCGAGCCTTGATGGCCTTGATGGCGGTGTTGCTCACAGTCGGAGTCCTTGGGAGAGGCGTACCCGGCAATGTACCGCGACGAGGGGTGAAGCCCGCCGAACGGGGCTTGGCGATCCCCTGCCGGCCGGGGGTTCCATGCGCCCCGGCGGACGTCAGGCTTCCTTGGCCCGCTCCCAGAGGGCGTCCAGCTCGGCGAGCGAGAGGCCTTCGAGGTCGGTCATGGCTTCCATCGCCCGGAACCGGGACTCGAAGCGTCCTGCTGCGCGGCGGAGCGCCAGCTCCGGGTCCACGTCCAGGTGTCGGGCCAGGTTCACGAGGGTCAGGGCGGCGTCTCCCCACTCGTGGGCGATCGCCTCGGCATCGTCGGCGGCGGCGAGCTCCCCGAGCTCGGCGTGGAGCGTCTCGACGACGGCATCGGCCGATGACCAGTCGAACCCGATACGCGCTGCTCGCTCGGCCAGCTTCTCGGCCCTGCTGATCCCGGGCAGGCTCTCGGCGACACCGTCCATCAGGCTTTCGCGGCCCTTCTCCTCCCCCTTGATCCGTTCCCAGCGCTCGAGCGTGTCCTCGGCAGTCCCGGCCTCGACGTCACCGAACACGTGCGGGTGACGGCGCTCCAGCTTCTCCCGGAGCTGGGTGGCCACGGACTCGAGCGAGAGGCCACCGGTCTCCTCGGCCATCGTCGTGTGGAACAGCACCTGGAGGAGCACATCGCCGAGCTCTTCCTCTGCATCGGCGTAGGCACCCCAGTCGGGCTCGTCATCCCCCGGCACCTCGTCGCCCACTGCTTGGAGGGCGTCATAGAGCTCGAACGTCTCCTCCACGAGATTCGGGAGGATCGACTGGTGGGTCTGCTCGGCATCCCACGGGCATTCGGTGCGGAGCCGACGCATGGTCTCCACGGCTCCCAGCAGCCCGACGGGTTGGGCCGGGACGTGGAGGGAGACCCGGAGCCCGGCATGGCGGTGGCCGAGCTCGCCCACCGCGACCTCGACCGACGAGGCGTCGGGGGTGCCGAGATCGGTCAGCACGGTCACGACGGATTCGGAACCGAGCACCACGTCGAGACGGTCCCGCACCTCGTCGACGAGGGGACCGAGTGTGAGGTGGCCGATGATCGTCGGGACCTGGAACGCCAGCTGGTGCGGGAGGTCCTGGGCGTCCAGCACCTGGAGGCCGTCGAACAGCGGGTCGATGCCGATTGCGGCAAGGGCGGCGTCCACGAATGATTCCGCCGGAAGCACCTCGACCTCGATGCCGCGCTCGGTGCCCGCGGCGCGAATGAGGCCGACAGCGGTCTCACCGACCAGCGGGCTACCCGGCACGGCATAGACGACGGCGCCGCCATCGTGTGCGGCGACCACCCGATCGACGATTCCGGCGTACACGTCGATGTGCTCGTCGGCCGCTTGGTAGAGGTCGTCACACGCCACGACCGGGCGCATCGCCGCCAGCTCCTCGCAGGCGGGATGCTCGATGGTGCGGAGGACGACCGTCGCGGAAAGGTCCTCCAAGAGCCGAAGGGCCCGGCCCGAGACCCGATCGAGGGTTCCCGGGCCGAGCCCTACGACATGGATGCTCACTGGATCAGGCGGACGGAGCGACGACGCGCGGGTAGCCCTGCTCGTCCTGTTCCCACGTCCCGAACTCCGGCTCGACCGTCACCTCGGCGTCCTGGAGCGTCTGCTGGTACCAGGTGCCGATCTCCTCGGTGGCCTTGGTGAAGGCGACGTTCTCCTCCAGCTCCGCCTCGATCTCGGCCTGCTCGGGGACCGTCCGCTCCGACACGAGGATCACGTGGAAGCCGAACTGGGTCTTCACCGGGCCGTAGGGCAGGCCGATCTCGGCGTCGAGGGTGGCCTGGCCGAACTCGGGCACGTACTGCGCCGGCGGGGAGCACCCGAGGTCGCCCCCGGTCGGTCCGGACGGGCCGGTGGAGTACTCCATGGCGAGTTCGGCGAAGTCGGCGTCCTCTTCGAGCGAGAGCTCGTAGACCTCGGTGGCGGTTGCCTCTGCCTCGTCCTCGGCGGCGGCATTCTCCTCGTCGGAGGCCTCGAGGTCGTCCTCCCAACCGATGAGGATGTGGGCGGCGCAGACGTTCGAGCGCTGCTGGAGCTCGATGTTGTACTGGGCCTCGATGTCCTCATCGGTGACTTCGACGTTGTCCTGGAAGTACGCCATCAACTCCTGCTGGGCGACCTGCTGGGTCATGGCCAGCTCGACGAGGTCTTCGGTGACCTCGTTCTCGGACAGGAACTCGTCGTAGGTCTGCCCCTGGCCCTCGATGTTCGTGACGAGCTCGTCGGTCGCCTCGGTGATGTCGTCCTCGGTGATCTCCACGCCGAGACCGACGGCGCCGTCTTCCACGATCTGCGTCGAGATCAGCAGGTTGAGGTCGTCGGCGGCCTGGGTGACGTCGGTCGTGCCGCCCGGACGGAGCGAGTCGAGGTCGCCCTCGGTGATCTCGGTTCCGTCGACGGTGGCGATGACAGCACCCGACCCGGCCGACCCGCCACAGGCGGCGAGGGCGAGGACGAGCACGGCAAGTAGTGCGATGAGGCGGGACATGGTCGATCCAGTCGGAGTGGAAGGGGTGCCGACAGGTTAGGAACCCCACGATTCAACGCCAACGAATGAGCAGGTCGCCTCAGTCTTCCCCACCAACGGCGGTCGGCCACATGTCGGCGATGAACGCCAGCAAGACGTCCACCGTCTGATCCTTGCGGGGGGCCGGGAAGAAGATGACGCCCTCGTTGGGCTTGAAGACGCCCCGACGCTTGGACAGGCGCCTGAAGCGGACCTCCTGGGGCGGCGTGAAATCGACCGGGCCCATCCGGATCTCGTTGCGGAGCTTCACCACCTCGGTGAGGCCGACGCCGGCGGCTGCGGCACGGAGGCGGGCGATGTCGATGAGCGACTCGGCCTCCGGGGGCAGTTCACCGAACCGGTCCTCCCACTCTTCGACGACGTCGTCGACGTCCGGGGTGGTGTTGGCGGCGGCGAGCCTTCGGTATGCCTCGAGCCTCGCCTGGGCGTCGGAGATCCACTCCTCCGGCAGGTGGGCGTCCACGGGGAGATCGATCCGCACCTCCACCGGCTCGGAGGTCGGGCTCGGGCCGCCGGTCAGTTCCCCGACGGCCTCGCCGACCAGCTGGGCGTACAGGTCGAACCCCACGGCGGCGATGTGGCCCGACTGGACCTCACCGAGCATCGAACCGGCGCCACGGATCTCGAGGTCCCTCCGGGCCAGCTCGAACCCGGATCCGAGGTCGGTCGCCTCACCGATCGCCTGCAGCCGGCGGTAGGCGGTCTCGGACAGGGCGTGCTCGGGGGGATGGAAGAGGTAGGCGTAGGCACGGAGGTTCGAACGCCCCACCCGGCCCCGCAGTTGGTACAGCTGGGCCAGCCCGAGGAGGTCGGCTCGCTCCACGATGAGGGTGTTGACGGCGGGGAGGTCGAGTCCGGACTCGATGATCGTGGTGGCCACGAGCACGTCGAACTCGTGGTTCCAGAAGTCGAGCATCACCTGCTCCAACTGGCCCTCGGACATCTGCCCGTGGGCCACGGCCACCCGGGCGTCGGGCACGAGCCCGCGGATCCGCTTCACCGCCCGGTCGATCGACTGCACGCGGTTGTGGACGTAGAAGACCTGGCCCTCGCGGAGCAGTTCGCGGCGGATCGCCGCCGAGATCGACTGCTCGTCGACCGGGCCCACGTACGTCAGGATCGGATGGCGCTCTCCTGGCGCCGTGCGGATGTGCGACACCTCGCGTACCCCGGTGAGCGCCATCTCCAGGGTGCGCGGGATCGGTGTGGCAGTGAGTGTCAGGACGTCGACGCCCACGGAAGCCGCCTTGATCTTGTCCTTCGCGGAAACCCCGAATCGCTGCTCCTCGTCGACCACGAGGAGCCCGAGGTCCTTGTAGACGATCTCGTCCGACAGCAGCCGATGGGTGCCGACCACGACGTCGACCTCTCCCGAGGCGAGTCCCCGGACGACTTCCTTCTGCTCCTTGGCGGTGAGGAAGCGCGACAGCATCTCCACGCGCATCGGGTAGGGCTCGAAACGCTCGCCGAAGACCTGGTGGTGTTGCTGCGCGAGCAGCGTCGTCGGGCACAGGATTGCCACCTGCTTGCCGGCGTTCACCGCCTTGAAAGCGGCACGAATGGCGACCTCCGTCTTGCCGAAACCCACGTCGCCGAACACGAGCCGGTCCATCGGGTCGGCCGACTCCATGTCCGCCTTCACGTCGGTGATGGCCGACATCTGGTCGGGGGTCTCCTCGAAGGGGAAGGCCCCCTCCATTTCGTGCTGCCACGGGGTGTCCGGCGGGAACGAGTGGCCGGAGGCGACGGCTCGTTCCTTGTGGAGTCGGACGACCTCCTCGGCCACGGCTGCGACCGCCTTGCGGACCCGTCCCTTGGTCTTCTCCCAATCGGATCCTCCCATGCGTGAGAGCCGGGGCTGCTCGCCGCCGGTGTACCGGTCGATGCCGGCGAGTTGGTCGGTGGGCACGTAGAGGCGGTCCTCGCCGGCGTAGGCGACTACGAGGTAGTCGCGTTCGACGCCGGCTATCTCCCGGGTGACGAGGCCCTCGAAACGACCGACGCCGTGACGGTGGTGGACGACGTGGTCGCCGGGTACGAGGTCCCGGTAGCCGACAGTCGTGTCGGTGGCGCGTGCCTTTCCGACCCGCCGGTGGGCTCGGCGGCGCCCGGCGATCTCTTGCTCACCGAGGACGGCGATGCCGAGTCCGGGGAGCACGAAACCGAGGTGGACGCCGTGGCCGATGACCCCCGACTCGCCGGCGTCGACCATTTCGAGCCGATCGAGGGCGAGCCCCTCGTCGCCGAGGATCCGGACGACCCGGTCGGCCGCCGCATCGCCGTCCATCGAGAGGATGGTCTGCACCCGATCGGCCCGCAGCGCCGTGATGGCGCGCACCAACTCCTCGGGTTCGCCGGGGGTGGCCCCCAGGGCCCGGGATTCGAGGCGGGCGTCGTCGGGTCCGGCGGCGAGCGAGGGGGCCAGAAGGGCGGGGCGCTCGGCGACCCGGGACTCGAGGTCGAGGTACAGCGGCGGGGCCTCGGTGGCGTCGGGACTGCCGGTCCCCCAGGTGGGGGCGAGGGCCTCGGCCAGATCCTGTTCCTCGGCGGCGAGGTCGTTGGCGCGGGCCAGGGCCTGTGTCGGCTCGAAGACGACGAGTGGCCCTTCGTGGTCGTCGAGCACGGATCGGGCAGGCACCAGCCACGGCATCCACGACTCCATGCCGTCGAAGGTGTGGCCCTCGGCGATGAGGTCCCACACCGCCTGGTTCCAGGGATGCTCGTCACGCAGGCGGGCGGCGATCGCCGAGAGCCCCTCGTCGAGTCGCAGCTCGCGGGCGGGGTGGAACTCGACCGATTCGATGGCGTCCTCGGAGCGCTGGGTGTTGGGATCGAACTCGCGGATCGCGTCGACGTCGTCGCCCCAGAAGTCGATCCGGACCGCGGTCCGGCCCTCCACCGGGAAGACGTCGATGATCCCGCCCCGGACGGCGAACTCTCCTCGGTGCTCGACTCGCTCCGTACGTTCGTAGCCGAGGGCCGACAGCCGCCCGACGAGTCCGTCGAACGGTTCGGTCGTCCCGACCTCCAGTCGGAGCGGGGTCGGGTCCGATGGGGCGACCCGCTGGATGACCGCACGCACCGGTGCCACCACGACCGTGCCGGGCCCACCCGTGGCGAGGAGATGGCGGGCCTTGGAGCGAGCGGCCATCGTGCTCGGGTTGGGTGAGACGTGCTCGAAGGGGAGCGTCTCCCACGCCGGGAGGTGCGCGACCTGTTCGACGAACAGCCCCACGTCGTCCGAGAGGTCCCGGGCCTCCTGCTCCCCCGGCACGACGGCAAGGATCGGGGCGTCGGCATGGGCGGCCAGACCGGCCAGGACGAACGCCCGGGCCCCCGGCGGGATGACCATCCGCCCGTCGCTCGGCGGCAGCGACGAAGGCGACCAGCGCGCGACGAGCGCGCCCAGCGGCGGACGGGTGGGCATGGCCAAATCGTAGGCAGCCTTCTGAGAGAGACCCCCCGCAAGGGGGATGGGACCACTGGTCCGTCAGGACCAGGGGGAGGGGGGAGACCAAATCGTTCTCAGGGGCCCCATCGACCGATGCGTCGGGACCCCCTCCCGTCTCGTCGCTGTGCTCCTGGGCGGGGCCCACCACCCTGGGGGATCACTCAACCAGTGAGCCGACACCTGTCTTGGGAGGTAGCGCTTCCTGCCGTCAGGCGGTCGGGTTGCTGTAGGCCCCGACGGCGTGGGCGACCAGGTCATCGGGCTTGCCGTCGATCCAGAGGTCGACGTCGCCGTAGATCCGCGTGCGGCCCTGTCGAAGGATCCGGCACCGGGCCATCAGGTCGCCGCCGACGGCCGGTCGGAGGAAGGTGATGTGGAGGTGGGTCGTCACGGCCATGGGCTCGAACCCGATCACCGTGAACGTGGCGTACCAGAGCGCAAGGTCCGCGGCAGTGAACTGCGTGGGACCGCTGATGTAGCCACCGGGTCGGAGCTGGCTCTCGTCGAGTGGCCATCGCACGAGCGCCCCGCCCTCGGTCAGCTCCTCGCAGCGCAGGCCGCTCTCGAGGCTGGCCGGGTAGAGCTCCGCTACTCGGGCGTCGATGAGTTCGGGAGTCAGTTCCACGGGCCGGGAGGCTATCGGCTACCGGCCGAGCAGGCCCTCGGCGCGGAACCACGCCACGAGTCGATCGAACGTCGCCTCGGCGGGGCGGTACTCGAGACCGAGCTCATCGCGAGCCCTGGACCCGTCGTAGACGTGGCCGTGGGCCATCGTGCGCAGCATCTCCCCGCAGAACGGGGCCGGGAGCCGAATGACCTTCTCGGCGGTCGTCGCCCCCGACGCCAGCGCTGTGGTCACCCGCTCGGGCAGGAACCGCACCTTCGTCTCCACACCGGTCTGTTGGGCGAGGACGGCTATCGCCTCTCGCGTGGTCATCGTGAAGCCGTTCAGCACGTAGCGCTCGCCGGGGACGCCCTTCTCGGCGGCGAGGAGGTGCCCGGCGGCGCAGTCGTCGATGTCGACCATCGAGAGCGCCGAGTCCGGTAGTGCGGGGATGCGACCCGAGAGCACGTCGAGGATGATC
This sequence comes from bacterium, assembly GCA_024639975.1. Classification (GTDB taxonomy): domain Bacteria; phylum Actinomycetota; class Acidimicrobiia; order Spongiisociales; family JAENVV01; genus JAHEFX01. Next base: position 36,549 of record JAHEFX010000003.1, on the reverse strand, counting down.
TTCCCGGTGCCGGTGGCCCGCCCGGGACCCTGGACGGACGAGGGGTTGACGAGCACGACCTCCGTGTCGCCGCCATGATCGAGTGCTGCCTGCTCCTGTAGGTACTTCGATCGCTCGTAGTCGGAGAGGAACCAGCCGCGATGGGTGGATGTCTCGTCGCCGACCGTGCCGTGCTCCTCCCCGAGGGTGGCCGCGGATGACGTGACCACTACCCGCGGAACGTTCGCCTGCTCGGCGACCCGGAGGACGCGTCGGGTCCCGTCGACGTTGGTCGCGATCATCGGGCCGGGGTCGGGAACGCACATCTGGTTCACCCCGGCGATGTGGAACACGACGTCCGCCCGATCCATGCCTCGCAGGAGCGCCCCTTCGTCACCGAGGCCCCCGGTGACCGGTTCGAGTCCGAGTGCGGCGACGTAGGCGGTCGCCTCCGCCGACCGGGCGAGGGCCCGGACCCGGTGGCCGGCGAGCACGAGATGTCGGGCGACCGCCGAGCCGACCACGCCCGAAGCGCCGGTGACGAAGACCCTCACGCGTGCGCTCCGACCCCATCGAGCGCTGCGGCGACGTCATCGGCGGACCCATACCTGACCACCGCCGTCGCAATGCCCGCCAACGTGACCGAGAGATCGGCACCGTGCGGGAGGGCTGCGACGACCGGCAGGCCCTTGGCGCTCGCATAGCCCGCCTCGATGCCGAGACCGACCCCCTTCTCGGCCAGGTCGATGAGGACGACGTCGGATCGGTCGATCATCCTGAACGTCTCCTCCATCAGCGTCGTGGCGTCTGGTTGGACCTCGCCCCACCGTTCGAGGTCACGCTCGACGTTGAGCAGTTCCCAGCCTTCACGGGCCAGCGCTTCGGCCACTTCGTCGACCCAGGCTCGGTTGACGCCCCCCGGCCGGTACTTGCAGCCGAAGTAGGCGGTCTGCATCAGGCCGGCTCGTCGACGGCCTTGGCGACCTTCCAGAAACCGGAGAGGTAGCCCCAACCGGAGACGAGCGTCAGGACGACGGCGAGGGCCATCACCCACTCGTCCAGGTACCAGCCGCCGAGCTCTATCCCCGAACGGAGGAGGGCGAGCGAGATCGCCGTGAACTGCACGGCCGCCTTGGTCTTGCCCCAATGGCTCGGGGGGATCGTGGCTCCCTGCATGGCGGTGAGCCCGCGCAGGGACATCACCACGAACTCCCGCATGATGATGACGAGAGCGAACCAGATCCAGACCCGGTCGATGACGAGCAGCACGAGCAGCAGGCCCGTGACCAAGAGCTTGTCGGCCGTGGAGTCCAGGAACGCCCCGAAGACCGAGGTGGCATCCCACTTCCGGGCTATCCAGCCGTCCAGGAAGTCCGTCACGGCCGCGGTCACGAACAGGATCGCCGCCCCGACGATGGGCTCGGTGGGGCCGGCATCGGCCCCGAGGGCCATGACCATCACCACCGGCACGAGGAGGATGCGCAGGTAGGCGAGGAGGTTGGGGAGCCGCTTCACGAGCCGCAGGCTAAGCGAACGAGGCGGTCTGCCCTAGACCCAGTCGTAGGTGCGCTCGACGGCCTTGTGCCACCCGGCGACCAACCCGTCCCGTTCTTCGGTGGCCATCCGGGGCTCCCAGCGGGCGTCCTCGGACCAGCGATCACGGATGTCCTCGGTGGACGCCCACAGCCCGGTCGCGAGTCCGGCGGCGTAGGCCGAGCCGAGCGCCGTCGTCTCGGGGAAGGCGGGCCTGACCACCGGGATGCCGAGGAGGTCGGCCTGGAACTGCATGAGGAGCTCGTTGCGCACCATGCCACCGTCGACCTTGAGTGCGGTCAGCTCCACGCCCGAGTCCGAGCGCATGGCATCCAGGACATCGAGGGCTTGATAGGCGACCGCCTCGAGCGAGGCCCGGGCGATGTGACCCTTCGTCACGAAACCGGTGAGACCGGCGATGACCCCCCGAGCGTCGTCACGCCAATAGGGGGCGAAGAGACCCGAGAACGCCGGCACCACGTAGGCCCCCCCGTTGTCGGCGACGGTGGCGGCCAAGTCCTCGACATCGGTGGCCGCCTCGATGATCCCGAGGTTGTCCCGCAGCCACTGGATGAGGCTCCCGGCGACGGCGATCGAGCCCTCGAGGGCGTAGACGGTGTCGGTATCCCCGAGCCGGTAGGCGACCGTCGTCAACAAACCGGCTTCGGACGGGACGGGCTCGGTTCCGGTGTTCAACAGCATGAAGCACCCGGTCCCGTAGGTGTTCTTCGCCTCACCCGGTTCGGTGCAGGCCTGGCCGAACAGCGCGGCCTGCTGGTCGCCGAGGATGCCGGCGATCGGCGTCCCGGCGAGCACACCGCCTGCCTCGCCGTACACCTCCGACGACGACCGGATCTGGGGTAGGGCGCCCATCGGGACCCCGATGGCCTCGCACAGGTCGGGCGACCAGTCGAGCTTCGAGAGGTCCATGCAGAGCGTGCGGGAGGCGTTGGTGACATCGGTCACGTGCACCCCGCCCGATGGTCCACCGGTGAGGTTCCAGACCAGCCATGAGTCCATGGTCCCCACCGCCAGGGTGCCCCGGTCGGCGGCCGCCGCCACCTCGGGTCGGTGCTCGAGCATCCAGCGCACCTTCGGGCCGGAGAAGTAGGTCGCGAGCGGGAGCCCGGTCTGTGCCTTGAAACGATCGGGTCCGACGGCGCCACCGAGCAACCGGCACAGGTCGTCCGTCCTCGTGTCCTGCCAGACGATGGCATTGCCCAGCGGCTTGCCGGTCTCGCGGTCCCAGGCGACGACCGTCTCTCGTTGGTTGGTGATCCCCAGGCCGAGGAGGCGGGAGGGGGCGATGCCGGCCATGTCGAGCGCTCCGGCCACGACTCGTTCGGTCTTGGCGAGGATCTCCGATGCGTCGTGCTCGACCCAGCCGGGCTTGGGGAAGATCTGTCGATGCTCCTCCTGGGACACCCCGAGGGGTGCGCCGTCGGCGGAGTAGACGATGCAGCGGGTGGAAGTGGTGCCTTGGTCGATCGCGGCTACGTACATGGCCCCGAGGCTACGTGCTGCTGATACCCGTTCGCGCACCCCACCACGCCGCCAGCGGGACGCAGGCCGCGGCCAGGGCATCGGCCACGACCTTCGGTTCGATGACCCGCATCGCCCACGCCTGGTAGATGGCGAGCGCGACCAACCCACCCACGGCCACCGGCACGACCGAGCGCCAAGGACCGCTCCCGCCGGCCCGGTCCCCCGAGGCCCACACCGTCAACGCCATGAGCCCCGCACCGACGATGGCCGGCACGTACGAGTAGAGCCTCGCCTCACCGGCGCCGAGGACCGAGCGGACGGCGGCTCCCAACCCGAAGGCCCAGAGCAGGCCGATGAGGAACTCCGCCGCGTCCGAGTCCGCTCGCCGCCCGAGGACCACGGTGGCCACGACCACGACGACGGTCAGGCCGATCAGGGCGACGTCGCTCCGGACACCGAAGTCAGGCAGCAGCGTCCACACCAGGGCGGCCAGTCCGAGGCCACCGGACACCAGGGCCTGGCTCTTCGCCGGCCCGGTCCAGAACAGCAGGAGAGTGCCCAACGCAACGACGCCCACGCCCACACCGACCCGTTCCGGAGTCAGGTAGACCGATGAGGGGTCGGCTTGGGGGTCGGCTGGTGCGCCGAAGACGCCCTTGGTGACGACACCGTCGGCGTCGATGGACCAGAGGCCATCGGCTCCGGCGGCGACGAGCACGGTGTGCGTTGAGCCCTCGGGAGCCGCGATCAGCGTCGAGAGGCCGAGCTGGGCATGCCCTTCCCCGCAGTAGCCGGGGAGCTGGCGCTCCAGGAAGGCGACATCACTGGCCTCGTACTCCCAGTGGGTCTCCCACCCGCTCGCCACCTGCCGCTCGAGGCCCAGCCCATCGGCTCGAACCCGATAGCAGTCGTCACCGATGCAGACCTCGGTCGATGACCGCTCCGATCCGAGCGGGAGTCGGTTCGTGGGGTACCAGGAGGCGCCATCGTCGACGGATTCGTAGAGCCCCCGGGAGGAGTCCCACACGATGATGGCGCCGGGCAGTTCCTCGTGGGTGGCGACGTCGAAGGCGCCGGACGGCTCGCACAGTGCGGCGGCCGGCGCGGACAGGAGAAGCCACGCCACGGCGATCGCGGCGAGGAACGCCCTCACTCCGGCTGCCGGTGCGCGGCGGCCTCGCGGGACCGCTCGGGATCGTCCAGCCATGCCTCGACCACGTCGCCGGCATCCTCGACGAGCAGGTCCACCTCGGGCCGCTCGGTTCCGGAGAACCTCGCCAGGACGTAGTCGGCGGGGTTCATGCGACTCGGGGGGCGGCCGACACCGACCTTGAGACGCCAGAACGCCGGCGTGCCGAGCGACTGGGTGATCGATCGAATCCCGTTGTGACCACCGGCACCCCGATCGTGGGCCACCCGCATCCGACCGAAGTCGAGATCGATGTCGTCATGGATGACGAGGATCTCATCGGTGGGTACGTCGAAGTACGCGGCCAGCGGTTGCACGGCCCGCCCCGACTCGTTCATGAACGTGGTCGGCAGGGCGAGCCGAACGGCCTTGCCACCGACCCGACCGGTACCGACACGCACCGGGATGCCCTTCGGGCCCTTTCCGATCGGGGCAGACCAACGGTCGGCCAGGAGGTCCACGACCTCGGCGCCGACGTTGTGGCGGGTGCCGCCGTATCGATCGCCGGGATTCTGGAGCCCGACGACGAGCACGTCAGCCCTCTTCGGTCTCGTCGGCCTCTTCGTCGGCCTCTTCGCCGGCTTCCTCGTCGAGCTCCTCGTCGAGCTCCTCGTCCTCGTCGAGCTCTGCAGCACGGGTGATCGTGACCGTGAACACCGTGAGGTGGCTGTCCGCCTGGTACTCGATGCCCTCGAACTCGGGCAGGTCCTCGATACGGACGATGTCGCCGATCTCGAGCTCGGAGCCGTCGAGGACTATCTCGCTGGGGAGCTTGGAGATGATGCCGCGGATCTGGACGGACGGTCGGATCATCTCGATCACGCCGCCTTCCTTGACGCCCGGGCCCTCGCCCTCGATGCGGATCGGGAGCTCGGCGGACACGACCTCGTCGAGGTCGACGAGCAGGAAGTCCACGTGGACGATTCGGTTCTTGGTGGGATGGCGGTCGACGATGTGGGCGACGGCCGTCATCTTCTTGCCTTCGATGTCGAGCTCGAAGATGACGTTGCGGCCGGCGTCCGTGTGGAAGGCGAGGTCGAGCTCGCGATGGTCGACGGCGATCGGCTTCGGATCAGTCCCGTGGCCGTAGACGACGGCAGGGACCTTGCCCTCGGCGCGGATGCGCCCGGCCGGGCCGGAACCGGTCTGCCGGTCCGTATCGGCGACAAGGGACACGGTGGACGAGGACATGTGGAGACTCCTGAACGAGGTGGGACCGGACGATTATCGCGAGAGTCGCGGAGATACGCCAACGGCTACGGGTTAGCGTCGCCGCCAGTGAGCGAAGCCTACGACCCCCGGGACGTCCACGTGGCCCCCGCAGCGACGGTCATGTTGGTCGAGGACCGCCCCGATCTGTCCGTGTTGATGGTGCGGAGGACCGAACGGGCCGTGTTCGGGTCGCGGGCCTGGGTCTTCCCCGGTGGGCGGGTCGACCCCGCCGACGTCGAGTCGGGCGTCGTGGGATCCAGCCGACTTCCCGACGGGTTCCACGCCGCTGCGGTCCGCGAGTTGCTCGAGGAAGCGGGCCTGGTCTTCGCCAAGTCCGGCGACGACTGGGTCTCGTCCCTCGCCGACGAGGACCGAACGGCCGTGGCCGCCGGCAGGCCCATCGCCAGACTGCTGGCCGAGCGCGACTGGCAGGTGCCGGTCGACGACCTCCACTACGTGGCTCATTGGATCACGCCGGTCGGGCCACCTCGTCGGTTCGACACCCGGTTCTTCCTCGCCGCCCCTCCGCCCGGCGACGCCGTCCACGACGGGTCGGAGCTGGTGGAAGCGGCCTGGGTGACGCCGGGCGAGGCGATCGGTCGATTCGAAGCCGGCGAGTGGGAGATCATGTCCCCCACCCTGCGGATGCTGCGGACACTCAGCCGGTTCGGGTCCGCCGTCGAAGCGATCGAGCGAGCCGCCGAGCGTCGACCGTGGGTGCGGGCAAGGGTCGTCTTCGCCGAGTCCGGCTACGACGTCCTACTCCCCGGCGACTCCGGATACGCCGACGGCGTCGAGGACTTCGAACGCGGCTGGGTCCGCCTGTACTGAGTGGAGGACCCCCCGGAAGGGGGTGGCCCCCAAGAGGAGCGTCGGCGACGAGACGGGAGCGGGTCCGGCCTTCGGACCACGCAGCGCGCCTGCGATCAGCCCAGGCCGAGGAAGAGCTGCTCGACCTCTGCGGGGTCCACGTCGGAGTCCTCGGTCATGCAGTGACGGAGCTGGCCGGCCAGCAGCTTCACGCCGGCCCGGTCCAGGGCGCGGTTGGCAGCGGAGAGCTGCTGGACGACGGCCTTGCAGTCGCGGCCCTCTTCGAGCATGCGCACGACGCCACCGATCTGCCCTTCGACCCGGCGAAGGCGTCGGATCGCTTCCTGGGTGCTTTCGTCTTCGAACTGCATCTGAACTCCTGGACGGGTACCCCTACCCCGTAGGGTACCGCAAGTCTATACTCCCCAGGGTATGTTCCGTAGACAAGCACCTTCTTTCGAGCAAACGACCGACTGGGAGGCCTGGAAGGCCGACGGCGGTGCGATCCTCGACGTCCGTGAACCCCACGAGTGGGCCATGGGCACCCTTCCCGAATCCATCCGGATCTCCATGGGCGAGATCCCCAACCGGCTCGAGGAGCTGCCCGAGGAGAAGATCCTCGTGGTGTGCCGCTCCGGCAACCGCTCCATGACCGTCGCCAACTGGCTCTCGCGCCAGGGCTACGAAGTCGCCAACCTCACCGGCGGCCTCGTCCGCCAGGGGATGAAGGCCTGACCAAGCCACCTCGTGGCTGGAGTACCGAAGACCGGACAGAACGACCGAAGGCCCCGCCGTCAGGCGGGGCCTTCGTCTCGAGTACTGCCGCCGCGGGCGGCCTACCAGGGTTGCCACATGGGACTGGCGGGGTCGAAGCCCTGGGTGATGAACGCCGGGATGTAGGCGAGGAGCACGAGGGCGAACGCCGCGACGAACCAGAAGCCGACCCGGTCGAGGATGGCTGGTCCGTCCTCGGCGGGGACCATGACGTCGGAGACCTCGAACGCGAGCTCGTGCTCCCGGGCGGGCGTCTTCGAGGCCATCGTCCGGATGAGGTTGTAGAAGAACATGAGGCCGGCCGCCACCATCAAGAACCCGCCGATGGCACCGAGGGCGTCGCCCTCGAACCACTCCGGGTTGGCGTAGCTGGCCTGGTTGATGGGCACCCGTCTGGGCTGTCCGTTCAGGCCTGACACCATCAGGCCGCGCCCGAAGATCAGCACGCCGATGCCGTAGGTCCACCCCTGCACGACACCGAGCAGGTCGGAGTGCAACTTCTTGTTCGTCAGGTGCGGCACCAGCCAATAGGCGATGCCCATGAACGACAGCGCCACCGCGGATCCGACGGTCATGTGGAAGTGGCCGGGAATGAAGGACGTGTTGTGCACGACCTGGTTGACCGTGTACGAGGCGTTGATGAGACCCGACATCCCGCCGAACAGGAACGTGATCATCGCCACGATCTGGGTCGATGCCATCGGGTCCTTCCAGGGCATCTTCGCAATCCAACCGAACAGGCCCTTGCCGCCTGCCCGCTTGCCGCCGTCCTCGAACGCCGCCATCAGGGTGAAGGCCGTGATGACGGACGGGAAGAACACGGCGAAGGTCAGCATCCCGTGTACGAACTTCAGGCCCTCGTCGACGCCGGGGTCGGTGAACTGGTGGTGCAGACCGACGGGGGTCGACAGCAGCAGGAACATGATGAAGACCACCCGGACCACCGGGTCGGAGAACAGGCGTCCGTTCGCCCGCTTCGGGACGACCATGTACCACGACGTGTACGCCGGCAGGAGCCAGAAGTAGACGATCGGGTGACCGGAGAACCAGAAGAGCGTCCGGGTGAGCAGCGGATCGACACCGTCGATCAAGCCGAGCGACCAGGGCAGGAGGAACACCAGCACCTCGACGGCGATCCCGAGTGACGCGATGAACCACATCAGGTAGGTCATGAGCGAGGCGAACACGATGAGCGGGATCCGCTCCCCCGGGTTGTCCTTGCGCCAGGCCCTGAGCGTCAGCAACTGGTTGGCGAGCACGGCCCAGGTGCCGACCACGAGGAGGGCGGCCCCCAGGTAGTAGGTCCAGTGGGCGGCCAGCGGCGCGTACATCGTGTAGAGCACCGTGGCCTGATTCGTGAGCAGCGCATATGACGCCAACGCGATACCGGTGGCCGACAGCCAGAACGAGGTCTTCACGATCCAGGTGTGGGCCAACGGGCGCTGGAAACCGCGCATCGTGGCGTACTGCAGCCAGGCGTTGGAGAACGTGAAGGTGAACACGATGGCCAGCGTCACGCCGTGGATGGCGAGGCCCTGGTAGTACGACTGGAGGCCGACGCTCTCGTACAGGTCCTGTCCCGCACGGTCCATGGCCTGCAGTAGTCCGATCGCTCCGCCGAGGGCGAGGCCGAAGAACGCCAGGTACGCCTGGTACAGCGCGTACCTGCGCTGGACCCGGCCTCCCGGCATGGCGTCGAGTTCGCCGGCGAAGCCCGAAAGGGTCGCCTTCGCGTCTTCGTGGGGGGTTTCGTCGATCATGGGGTCACCAGCACTCGGCCGAACATCGTGTGGTGGCCGATACCGCAGTACTCGTGGCACACGATGCCGAACTCACCGGGGTTGTCGAAGGTCTGGGTCACCCGGGTGACCTGACCAGGGATCACCATCGCATTGACGGCGGTGTCCCAGATGTGGAATCCGTGCAGGACGTCGGGCGAGGTGAGGACGAACTCGACCTCGGTGCCGGCCGGCACCTCGATGGTGTCGGGCTCCCACAGCCAGGTCTGGGCGATGATCACCGCGGTGGCGGTCCCGTCGCTGTTGATCGTCACGCCCGGTTCGTCGAATGGCGCGGTGTCGCGCACGGCGGCAGGGTCGATGCGGTCCTCGATCGTCGGGAGGTGGATCCCCGCCTCGAGCACGGACAGCGCGATGGCTCCGGCACCGAGGATGAGGCCGAGCACGGTCAGCCCCAGGATGATCTTCTCGTAGCGGTCGAGCGTCTTGATCATCCGTGGCGCTCCAAGAGTGCCACGTAGGCCCAGATCCAATAACCGGCCGTCACGGCCAGGAAGGCGAGCAGCAGGACGAAAGTGCCACGGGGGTGGTGCTCGTCGTGCTCGTGGGCCGTCTCGGCGGCCGCGTCGGCTTCGTCCGACATAGCTCCCTCTCTCCTCTCGAGTCCTCTGCTGGTGGACGAGGGGCAACCTACCCCGTGGACGGCGCCGATATCAATTTTGTCGACACCGTGACGGCATCCGTCGTCCTACCGTCGCTTCTCGTGCTCGAATTCGCCTCACCCCTCGAGTGGACGGCCGCCTGTCTGGCGGTCCTCGCCGGTGCCACCGTCCAGGGGACGATCGGTCTGGGTCTCGCGATCGTGTCCGTGCCGATCCTCACCCTCATCGACCCGACCTTCGTGCCGGTCCCCGTGCAGCTCATAGCCGTGCTGATAGCCGCCGCCCAGTTGGTCCGGGAGCGAAAGGCCCTCGATGTGAGGGGGGCCGGGTTGGTCCTCGTCGGTCGGGTCCCCGGCGCCGCCCTCGGACTGTGGCTCCTGTCGAACCTCTCGGAGACCACCCTCGGTCTCACGGTCGGCCTGGTCGTCCTGTTCGGCGTGGCGGCCATGGCATTCGGTTGGTCGATCCCCATCACCCGGTCGAGTCAGGTACTGACGGGCGTGGCCTCCGGGGCGATGGGACTCAGCACGGGCGTCGGCGGACCACCCCTCGGCATGCTCTACCGCAACCAGTCGGGCCCCGAGCTGCGCGCCACGCTCGGCGCCGTGTTCACGTTGGGCATCACCATCAACGTCACCACGCTCGCCCTCGCCGGCCGGGTGGGGCCGACCGAGCTCACGACGGCCGCGATCCTCCTCATCCCCCTCGCAGCAGGCTTCGCCCTCTCGAGCTGGGTCGCCAGGCGGGTCCCGGCACGTGTCCTGCGCGAGGGTGTCCTGGTGGTGTCGGCCCTGGCCGCCCTCACCCTGCTGGGCTCACTGGCATTCGGCGGCTGAAGCGGCAGGGGTACTGACGTACCGACGCCCTACGTTCTGGCGAAGCACCCCTCCCACCGGCCACGCCGGCGGGGCCCATCCCCCCTGCGGGGAGACCTCTCTTGGGTGCCGACTCAGCCCAGGGCTGCGGTCAGGACGTCCAGGAGGGGGGTCGGGTAGAGGCCGAGCCCGACCGTGATGACGAGAGTCAGGCCGATGCCGATACCGGCGGGCCAGCCGAGCTTCGGGGTCTTCCCGTCGCCGTCCTCGAAGAACATGGCGACAACGACCCTCAGGTAGAAGAAGAACGCGGCCACCGACGCCAGCAGGCCCACGATGACGAGCCACTCGAGGTCGCCGGACCAGGCCCGGGTGAAGATCCCGAACTTGCCGATGAACCCGGCGGTGGCAGGCATGCCGGCCATGCCGAGCATGAAGACCGTCAGCGACCAGGCGAGGAACGGTGAGCGTCGTCCGAGGCCCTTCCAGTTCTCGATCGGCGATCCGGCCGACCCGGAGCCCTCGAGCAGGGAGACGATGCCGAACGCGCCGACCAAGACGAGGACGTAGGTGGCGAGGTAGAACAGCACCTGGACCTCGGCGACCCCGCCGGTGGCGATGCCCATGAGCAGGAAGCCGGCGTGGGAGACCCCCGAGTAGGCGAGGACGCGTCGGAGGTCCTGTTGGACGATGGCGTAGAGGGTGCCAAGGACGACCGAGAACGCGGCGACCGCCGCCAAAGGCACCTGGATCGACTCGATGACCGACTGGAACGGCACCTGGACGAATCGCAGGAGCGCGGCGATGGCTCCGATCTTGGCTGCAGCCCCCATGTAGCCGACGATGCCGGCGGGAGCGCCCTGGTACACGTCCGGTGCCCAGGAGTGGAACGGTGCTGCGGCGATCTTGAACAGCAGGCCGACGAAGAGGAGCGCGACGCCTGCGCTGAGCAGGCCATCGGAGAAGACGAGCGTGTCGCCCGAGAAGAACTCGAAGACGCCCAAGTAGGTGAGCGACCCGGTCCCGGCGTAGAGCAGCGCGACGCCGTAGAGGAAGATCGCCGACGCCACCGATCCGAGCAAGAAGTACTTCATCGCCGCCTCGTCGGCACGCTTCGCCCGCTGACCGAGGGCGGCGAGGACGTAGAGGCTGATCGAGCCGACCTCGAGCCCGAGGAAGAGGAGCATGAAGTGGATCGACGAGGCCATGAGCATGAAACCGACGGCCGACAAGAAGACGAGCGAGAGCGCTTCGCCGCCTCGGGTGCCCAGACCCGTCACATATCGCCAACCGACCAGCAGGGCGACGGCGATGGCGGCCAGCATCACCGTCCGGATCACGATGCCCTGGTTGTCGAGCACGATCATGCCGGCGTAGGAGACGGAGAAGCCGTTGGCGGCGACATCGTTGTATTGGGCTATGAGGCCCGCACCCGTCGCGGCCACGGTCAGGCCGGCGATCCACGGCAGGTAGGTGGCTGCCCGGCGGGAGCTGACGGCGACCATCAGCACGACGACGGCACCGACCGTGAGCGCCAGCTCGGGGAGGATCGCGACGAGGCTGATCTCAGGCGTCTCAACCATGGTCCTGCTCCACTTCGCCGATCGGCGTCAGCTCGATCGTGTCGGGCACCTCGTAGTCGGTCGTCGCCTCGAGGTGCTCGAGGATGGCGTCGGTGGTCGGGGTGATCTTCTCCAGCAGCACGTTCGGGTAGAGCCCGAGTACGAGCACCAGCGCCACGAGCGGCACGAACAGGGCGATCTCGCCGAAGTGCAGGTCCTTGATCGTCTTGTTCTCCTCCTTGTCGGGCTCGCCCGTGAAAACCCGCTGGTAGGCCCAGAGGAGGTAGATGGCGGCGAGGATCACGCCGGTTGCGGCAATGACCGTCCAGACGGGGAGGGTGCGACCGGCACCGACCAACACGAGGAACTCGCCGACGAAGCCGTTGAGTCCCGGGACGCCGATCGAGGCGAGGCTCATGAAGAGGAACATGCCGGCGAGGATGGGGGCGTTCTTGGCGACGCCGCCGTAGTCGGCGATCAGCTTCGTGTGACGTCGCTCGTAGAGCATGCCGACGAGGAGGAAGAGCGCGCCGGTGGTGATCGCATGGTTCACGTTCTGGATCACGGCACCCTCGAGGCCGGCTCCGGTGAGGGCGAAGATGCCGAGCACGATGAACCCGAGGTGGGAGATCGACGAGTAGGCGACGAGCTTCTTCAGATCGGGCTGCACGATCGCCACGGCGGCGCCGTAGACGATGCCTATCACGGCAAGGGTGGCCATCACCGGGACGGCCTGCACGGCCGCCTCGGGGAAGAGGATCACGTTGAACCGCAGCAGACCGTACGTGCCCATCTTGAGCAGGACGCCGGCCAGCAGCACCGAGCCGGCGGTCGGCGCCTGGACGTGGGCGTCGGGGAGCCACGTGTGGACCGGGACCAGCGGCACCTTGATGGCGAAGGCGATGCCGAACGCGGCGAACAGCCAGAGCTGGGTCGACTCGGGGAGCCCGAGCCCGACCAGGTCCTGCCAGGCGAACGACGGCACACCGCCGGCCGAGGCCGTGAGCACCAGGGCGATGATGCCGCCCAGCATCAGCAGCGAGCCGAACGCCGTGTAGAGGAAGAACTTCACGGCCGCGTAGATGCGGTTCTCCGAGCCCCAGATCCCGATCAAGAAGGTCATCGGCACGAGGACGAACTCGAAGAAGACGTAGAAGACGATCAGGTCGAGGGCGACGAAGACGCCGAGGGTGGCTGCCTCGAGGAGCAGGATCATCGTCACGAAGAGCCTGGGTCGATCGCTGATCGACGACGAAGCCCCGATCGAGACCGGCACGAGGATCGTGGTGATGAGGACCATCGGCATCGACAAGCCGTCGACGCCGACGTTCCACGCTATCCCCCACGGCTCGTAGATCGTCAGGAACTCGGCGAACTGGATGCCCGCACTCGACTCGAACTCCCAGAACATCCAGCCGGCGATGGCCACCGGGATCAGCGACAGGAGGAGCCCGACCGGGATCGGCAGCTCGGGGCGCCTGGCGGGCAGCAGGGACACGATGATGGCTGCGGCGATGGCCACGCCGATGAGGAGCGAGATGACCGAGATCTCCATCAGACGCCCCTCATGACGAACCAGACGACGAGGACGAGCGTGCCGGCCACGAGGCCGACCCCGTAGGAACGGACGAAGCCCGATTGCAGCGGCTGGAGTGCCGTTCCGGCCTTGGCGACCAGCGCTGCCAGACCGTTGACGGCGCCGTCCACGACCTTCGAGTCGAAGCGGGCGGAAGCCTCCGCCGTGGCGGCCAGCGGTGCCACGACCCGCTTGCCGTAGAAGCCGTCGACACCGAACCCCCTCTCGGCCCCCGAGAGCAGCCGGGAGGCACCACGCTCGAAGCGCTCCTTGCGCTCCCGGTTCCGATAGGTGAGGTAGCCGAAGGCGACCCCGGCAATCGCACCGATGGTGGCGATACCGGCGATGACCCAGGCGATCGTGCCCTCCGCTGCGTGCTGGAGGTGGATCGACTCGAAGGACGGCTCCAGGAAGTGCTCGAATCCGAGGCGCCACGGCGTGTTGATGACGCCGATGACGGCGGCACCGACGGCGAGCAGGACGAGCGGGAGCGTCATGACGCCGGGCGACTCATGCGGATGGGCGTCGGAGTCCCAGCGGGGCTCACCGAGGAAGACGAGCACGAACCAGCGGGTCATGTAGAAGGCAGTCAGGACCGCCGTGATGATGCCGAGCGCCCAGATGAACTGGTAGTAGCCGCCGCGGTTGAACGCTGCGGACAGGATCTCGTCCTTCGACCAGAAGCCCGCCAGGGGCGGGATCCCGGCGATGGCGAGCGTCGCCACGGCCATCGTCCAGCCGGTGACGGGCATCTTCTTGAGGAGGCCACCCATCTTGCGCATGTCCTGCTCGTCGCCCATCGAATGGATGACCGAGCCGGCGCCGAGGAAGAGCAGTGCCTTGAACACGCCGTGGGTGATGAGGTGGAAGATGCCGGCGGTGAAGGCGGCCGAGCCCACTCCGACGACCATGTAGCCGAGCTGGGAGATCGTCGAGTAGGCGAGCACGCCCTTGATGTCGTTCTGGCCCATGGCGATGATCGCCGCCCAGAGCGCCGTGAGGGCGCCGACGGTGGCGACTGCCATGAGGGCGGTCTCGGAGAGGTCGAAGATGGCAGCGCTGCGGGCGATCAGGTAGACGCCGGCCGTGACCATCGTCGCGGCGTGGATGAGGGCCGAGGCGGGCGTCGGACCGGCCATGGCGTCGGGAAGCCAGACGTAGAGGGGGATCTGGGCGGACTTGCCGATGGCAGCGACCAGGAAGGCGATGCCGATTGCCGTCGCCCAGTTCTGGTCGAGGACGGCACCCGGCTCGACGAGCACCTCGTCGAACGACATCGTGCCGAAGAACGCGAAGACGGCAACGAGGCCGAGGATGAAACCGAAGTCACCGATCCGGTTGACGACGAACGCCTTCTTGCCGGCCTCGGCAGCCACCGGCTTGGTGTACCAGAAGGAGATCAACAGGTACGAGCACATGCCCACGGCTTCCCAGCCGAGGAAGACCATGGCGAAGTTGTTGGCCAGCACGAGGATCAGCATCGAGGTGGCGAACAGGTTCAGGTAGGTGAAGTAGCGGGAGAACCGACCGTCGCCGTGCATGTATCCCACGGAGTAGAGGTGGATGAGGGTCCCGACCCCGGTGACGAGGAGCGTCATGGCGATCGAGAGCGGGTCCCAGAGGATCTCGAACTCGGCCCCGATCGACGGCATCCAGTCCCACAGCTCCACGGTCACGCCGTGGCGACCCCCGTCGATCCACGGCAGCGCTGCCACCAACGCAACGACGAAGGCCGAACCCGACGCGAGCGTCGCGATGACACCGGCCAGGGGTTCGGGGAGTCGACTACCGAGGAAGTGGTTGAAGACGAACCCGGCGAGCGGGAGGGCGATGACGAGCCAGATCCACTGCTCGGCGAAGGTGACGAGCTGGTCCATCAGCCGGACATCTCCGATAGCTCGTCGACGTTGGCCGTCCCCCGACGTCGGTAGACGGCCACGACGATGGCGAGGCCGACCACGACCTCTGCCGCCGCGACCACGAGGACGAAGAAGACGGCCACCTGGCCGGAGAGGTCACCCAGCGCGGTACCGGCTGCGATGAAGGTCAGGTTCACGGCGTTGAGCATCAGCTCGATCGACATGAACATGATCAGGGCATTGCGGCGGGTGAGCACCCCGGCGATGCCGATCACGAAGAGGCCGGCGGCCAGGAGCATGTACCAGGCGGGTCCGACGGTCATTCGTCCTCCGCCTTCCTGGGCTTGAAGAGGGCGAGTCCGACCGCGCCGACGCTGGCGACGATGAGCAGCAGTGAGGTCACCTCGAAAGGAAGCACCCACTCGGCGAACAGCAGCTGGCCGGTGGCCTCGATCGAACCATTGACCGGTTCGGTCCCGGTCCCGACGACCTCCCAGCTGAAGATGCCCGAGAGCCAGAGGTAGCCGGAGAGGATCGCGAAGGCGGCGACGACACCGATGGCGCCGACCCGCTGGCCGCGGATCGTCTCCGAGGTGTCCTCCACCTGGTCGACGCCGATGAGCATGATCACGAACAGGAAGAGGGTCATGATCGCCCCGGCGTAGACGACCACCTGGACGGCCGCCACGAAGTGGGCGAGCTGGCTCACATAGAGCACGGCGAGCGAGAACAGCGTCCCGAGCATGCCCAGCGCCGAGTACACGGGGTGCTTGGCGAGGATGAGCGTCAGGGCCCCGGCAAGGGCGCCCGCGCCGGCGACGACGAAGATGACGAGCTCAGACATGGGCCACCTCTCGAGAGATCCCCCCATCAGGGGGGGTGGGACCCGTGAGCGAAGCGAACGGGAGGGGAGTCACGCGTCCTCTCCCTCGGGCTCGGTGCCGCTCTGCCCCTGCTCCGCGGGCCGCAGGCCCACTCCAGCACTCGGGGTCCAACCCGGGACACCCGAGAAGTCGGCCCGGCCCTGGGGGGAGGTCGCCCGCATCCAGCCGTCGGCAGCGGCGAGCTCGCCGAAGTCGGCGAGGTGGTCCTCGTCGAACATGTGGTTCGGCGTTCCATCGGGCTGGACGAGGAGCTCGTCCTTGGTGTAGATGGCGTCCTGGCGGTTCGTCGTGGACATCTCGAAGAGGTGGGTCATGGTGATGGCCTCCGTGGGGCAGGCCTCCACGCACAGCGCACAGAAGATGCACCTGAGCATGTTGATCTCGTAGACGTAGCCGTAGCGCTCGCCGGGGCTGACCGGGTCGTCGATCGGGTTGTCGGCACCGCGCACGTAGATGCACTTGGCCGGGCAAACGCCGGCGCAGAGCTCGCAGCCGATGCACTTCTCCATGCCGTCGTCGTAGCGGTTCAGCACGTGGCGACCGTGGAAGCGCTGGGGCTTCTCGCGGAATTCCTTGGGGTACTGGGTGGTGACCCGGGGCTTGCGCATCTGGCGGAAGGTGACCCTGAAGCCCTTCCACATGTTGGCGACGGCGGTGAAGAGGTCTTGCTGCTCGCTCATGCCCAGGGTGCTCCGAACTCGCGGAAGGAGACGACCAGCGTGGTGAGGATGAGCCACAGCAGGGCCGTCGGGATGAGGCGCTTCCAACCGAGCTGCATGAGCTGGTCGTAGCGGAAGCGCGGGAGGGTCGCCCTGACCCACACGAAGAGGAAGAGGACGAGCCCGGTCTTGAACAGGAAGTAGCCGAAGGAGAGCGCGGTCGCCGCCCAGCCATCGATCGTGTCGAGGAACGGCCCACCCCATCCGCCGAGGAACAGGCTGACGGCGAGGGCGCTCATCGTGAACATGTTGAGGTACTCGGCGAGGAAGAACATGGCGAAGCGCATGCCGGAGTACTCGGTGTTGAAGCCGGCGACGATCTCCTGCTCCGCCTCGACGAGGTCGAACGGTGCGCGGTTGGTCTCGGCGAAGATCGCGATCATGAAGATCACGAAGGCGGGGAACTGGGGGATGAGGTTCCACTGGGGGATCCACGAGAGGGCGAGGAGGTCGGGGAAGAAGGTCCCCTGCTGGCGGAGCACGATCTCGTTGACACTCATGGCCCCCATGTCGGTGACGCCGGGGAGCGTCGTGACCCACATGACCACCGCGACCATCGAGAGCCCCATCGCCGCTTCGTAGGAGATGGCCTGGGCCGATCCACGCACGCCGCCGATGAGGGGGTACTTGGACCCCGAGGACCAGCCGGCGAGCACGATCGCGTAGACGGCGATCGAGCTCATGGCGAGCGCGAACAGCAGTCCCACGTTGATGTCGAGGGCAGCGAAGGACAGGAGGTAGGGCGCCCCATCGAGCGTGATCTCGATCGGTCTGGCGATCGGTACGACGAGGAACAGCATGAGGGCGGGTACGACGGCGAGGAACGGGGCAAGTTCGAACACGAATCGCTCGACCCGGCTCGGGGTGATCTGCTCCTTGAAGAAGAGCTTCAAGCCGTCGGCGACCGTCTGCAGGATGCCGAAGGGGCCGGCTCGGTTCGGGCCGATCCGGTTCTGGAGGTCGGACACGATCTTGCGCTCGAACCACACGAGCAGGACGACGACGCCGAGGCCGACGACGAACGCCAGCAGCACCTTCGCGAGGGCGAGCCAGATCGGCATCATGCGCCGGCTCCCGGGGCGACGTCCACGTGGCTCGACCCGCCGAGGGGCGGCCCGTCGGGCTGGTTGAACGGGACGGCCACCGTGCCCTCGGCCAGCGACGCGTCACGCCGGAGCGGGAGGCGATGGCCGTCGACCTCGACGTGGCCGTTGGCCCCGATGCGATCGGCATCGGTCGGATTGAGCACGGCGTAGGCGCCGGGGGCGAGGTCGGCGATCGACGCCCCCTGGCGGGTGAGGACGGCATCGTCGTAGAGCAGTCGGCCGAGGTGCAGGGCGAACCCGCCCCGCTTGGCGCCACCGCTGCCGACGGCCCGCAAGGACGTCGTCGGGATGTACTGGAGTGGCTGTTCGACGCCGTCCCGGGGGGCGACCACGCCATCGCGTTCCTTCCAATCGAGGAGGAACCAGGTGATGCCCCCATAGGCGGGGGCGTGCTCGGCGATGGCCAGGGAGATGGCTTCGGCCGACTCGAATCCGAGGGGGCGGCCCATGCGAGCTGCGAGGTCGTCGATGATGGACCAGTCGGCGCGCGCCTGGCCGGGGCCGGACACGATCCGGTTGACCTTCATCACCCGACCCTCGAGGTTCGTGACCGTGCCCTCCTTCTCGGTGAAGCCGAGGGCGGGGAGCACGATGTCGGCCTTCGCCGTCGAGTCGGTCAGGAAGCAGTCGATGGAGATCACGACGTCGACGGCATCGAGGGCCCTTGCCGCCAGGTCGGCGTCGGGGACGTCCCGGAGCGGGTCGGCGCCGACGAGCAGCAGGGCCTTGACGCGTCCGTCGGCGGCCGCCTCGAGGATGCCTCGGGTGTCGAGGCCGACACTCGTGTCGGCTTTCTCCCAACCGGTGTGCCCGGCGTCGCCGCCGGCGGCGACCCGTCCGGGGAGCAGGTCGGGGGCCACGCCCATGTCGATCGCGCCGTAGGTGTTGGCGCGGCGGACGACGGGCAGGACCGAGGCTTGCGGGAGGTCGCGGGCGAATGCCGTGACGGCCTCGGCCAGGGCCGGGTCCTCGGCGAGGCCGGTGCGCCCGACGATGGCGACGACCGGACCCTCGTCGAGGGCGGCGCGCACGTCGGCGAGGTCGCCGGAACCGGCTCGGAGCCGGTCGAGGAGGTCGTGGCCCTCCCCCGGTCGATACGTCACCGTGTGGGTGGCGCGGTCGGCCAGTCCGGTCGCCGTCGGGTGGACGGTGATCAGCGTCGCGCCGAGTTCCTGGGCGGCCCGACGGACCCGCAGGTAGAGGACGGGATGCTCTTCTTTCAGGTCGGCGGCCCAAACGAGCACGGTCCTGGCAGTCTCGAGGTCGCCGATCTCCCCCTTGCCGGCGAGCGACGAGAGCAGGTGCGTGCCGAGCCCGTCGTCGAGGCGGGCATCCAGATTGGGCGACCCGACGGACGAGCGCATGAATGAGGCGAGGGCGTAGGCATCCTCGTTGGTGCCGCGGGCACCACCGATGGCGGCGACGGCACCGGGCCCATGGGCCTCGATGACCGCCGACAGGTTCTCGGCCGCTGCGCCGAGGGCCTCACCCCAGGAGACCTCGGTGTGGCCGTCGCCCGACTTGGCGAGCGGGGTGGCCAGTCGGTCCGGCGAGGCGATCCACTCGAAGCCGAAGCGGGAGCGGTCGTCGAGCCAGCCGTGGTTGGTGGCGTCGTTGTCGACGCCGAGGAACCGGAGGACCTCGTTCTGGCTGGCCTGGACGGTCACCCCGTCGCCGGTGGTCGTGAGCGGGTTGACCGAGGCCACCTCCCGCAGGTCCCACGGGCGGGCCCGGAAACGGTAGGCCGACGCCGTGAGCGCACCGACGGGACAGATTTGCACGGTGTTGCCCGAGAAGTAGGAGGCGAAGGGCTCGTCGGGGAACGTGTTGACCTCGGCGGCGTTGCCGCGGTCCATGAACTCGATGAGCGGGTCGCCGGAGATCTCCTCGGAGAAGCGGACGCACCGGGCACAGAGGATGCACCGCTCACGGTCGAGCAGGACGAGGTCACTGATGGGGATCGGCTTCTCGTAGTGGCGCTTCTCCTCGACCATCCGGGACTCGCCGGGACCATGGGAGAGCGTCTGGTCCTGCAGGGGGCACTCGCCGCCCTTGTCACACACCGGACAATCGAGCGGGTGGTTGAGGAGGAGGAATTCGAGGACGCCCTCCTGGGCCTTCTCGACGGTGGGCGACTTCGTGTGGACGACCATGCCGTCGTTGACCGGCATGGTGCACGACGGGGTGAGCATGATCCCTCGGGGTCCTTCGACCTCGACGAGGCACATGCGGCACATCCCGACGGGGTTCATGCGCCGGTGCCAGCAGAATCGGGGGATGTAGGTGCCCGAGTCCTCGGCGGCCTTGATGAGCAACTCCCCGGCGGGGACCTGCACCTCGGTGCCGTCGATGGTGATCGTCACCATCTCGTCGCTCACGACGAAACCCCAGAGATCGTGACCGGCGTCCCGCGGCCGATGTGCTCTTCGACCTCGTGGCGGAAGTGCTTCACGAGCGAGAGCGTGGCCGAGACGGCGGAGGGACCGAGCGGGCAGATGGTCGTCTGCTTCGGCGGCCAACCGAGCCCGACGGAGATGTTGTCGGACACGTCCATGAGCAGGTCGATGTCCTGCTCGCGCCCGCCGCCGTGGAGGACGCGCTGGAGGATGAGGTCGAGCCAGGTCGTGCCCTCGCGGCACGGCGTGCACTGGCCACAGGACTCTTCGGCGAAGAAGCGCACGAGTCGCTCGGCGGCAGCCACCATGTCGGTGTCCTCGTCCATCACGATGACGGCGCCGGACCCGAGCATCGAGCCCTGCTTGCCGGTCTCGTCCTTGGTGATCGGCAGGTCGAGGTGCTCCTCGGGCACGAACCACGGTGCGGAGGCGCCACCCGGCACCCACGCCTTGAGCTCCTTGCCGTCCCGGATGCCTCCGGCAACGCCGTAGATCAGCTCCCGCCAGGTGATCCCATGGACCACCTCGTAGTTGCCGGGCTTGTTCACGTGCCCGGAGATGGACATGAGGAAGGTGCCGGTGTCGACCTCGTGGCCGAGGCCCTTGTACCAGTCGACGCCCTCTCCGAAGATGTAGGGCAGGTTGCTGATCGTCTCGACGTTGTTGACGATCGTCGGGGCCATGTAGAGGCCCTTGGCAGCCGGGAAGTATGGCGGCTTGAGGCGCGGCTCGCCGCGGCGGCCCTCGAGGCTGTTGAGGAGGGCGGTCTCCTCGCCGCAGATGTAGGCGCCGGCCCCGAGGTGGACGGTGACGTCGAGGTCATAGTCGCCGCCGAAGATCCCCTTGCCGAGGAAGCCCTTGGCGTAGGCGTCGGCGACGGCCTGCTGCACCCGTCGAGCCGGCTTCGGGTATTCGCCGCGGATGTAGACGAAGGCGTGGTGCACTTCGTTGGCCACCGCAGCGATGATGATCCCCTCGACCATGGCGTGCGGGTCGCGTTCGAGCAGCTGGCGGTCCTTGAACGTTCCGGGCTCGGATTCGTCTCCGTTGACCACGAGGTAGGCCGGACGGGCGGGGGCGAGGAACGACCACTTCAGACCGGCCGGGAACCCGGCACCGCCACGACCGATGACGCCCGACTCCTTGACGGTCTCGACGAGCTCGTCGCGGGTCTTGGTGATGGCGCCGCGGGCAGCCTCGTAACCCCCGGTCTCGAGGTACCGCTCCATCGTGTGGGAGTCGGTCGGATGCGCGTTCATGCGCCGGGTGAGCGCCTCGACGATCACGTCGACCTCCCCGGCTCCAGGGCGTCGGTGTTCACGTCCGCCGTGCCGAAGGGGCCGAAGGCGGGGAAGGGGCCGACGGCGCCGCGCTCTTCCCTGATGCCCCAGTCGAACGAGGTCTTCCCGCCGAACAGGGCCTGCATCTCGTCGGCGTTGATCACGTCCGGCTTGGCGGACCGCAGCCAGGCGACGAGCTCCTTGGCCTTGTCGGGTGTCAGGCCCTCGATGAGCTCGTAGTTGACCAGGCAGGCGGGGGCGCCGCCGCAGGCGCCGATGCACTCGGCGTGCTCGACGCCGATCTCGTCGTCGGCCTCACCGGCCGGGATGCCGGCCTCGTCCTCGATGGCGTGGAGCACGTCGTCGGCGCCCATCAGGAAACAGGAGATGGAGGTGCACATCGAGACGAGGTACTTGCCCACCGGCTCGCGCTTGTACATGTTGTAGAACGAGGCCGTGGACTGGACCTGGGCTGGTGTGACGCCGGTGAGCTCGGCCACCTGACGCATCCCGTCGTCGGTCAGGTACCCGTCCTCGCGCATGGCGACATACAGCAGCGGCATCACCGCCGACCGCTTCTCGGGGTACCTGGCGAGGATGTCATCGGCTCGTTGGAGCGACTCTTCGGACCAACTCATCGATCGACGTCTCCAAGGACCGGGTCGACACTGGCCAGGGCGGCGATGGCGTCGGCGAGCATCGAGTCGGAGAGCATCAAGGGGACGGCTTGGAGATTGGCGAAGGACGGGGCGCGGGTGTGCATGCGGAGCGGGTTGGGTCCACCGTCCGAGACGAGGTAGCAGCCGAGCTCGCCGCGAGGCGACTCGATGGCGACGTAGGCCTCACCCTCCGGGACCTTGAAGCCCTCGGTGTGGATCTTGAAGTGGTGGATGAGCGCTTCCATCGACTCATCGATGCGCTTGCGCGGCGGTGGGACGATCTTGCGGTCGTCGGCCTTCCAGTCGCCCCTCGGCATCGTGTCGGCGACCTGGCGGACGATCTTGATCGACTCCTGGATCTCGATGACCTTGACCCGGTAGCGGTCGTAGGAGTCGCCGTTCTCCCCCACGGCGACATCGAAGTCGTAGCGGTCGATGCCCGAGTAGGGGGCGGCCTTGCGCAGGTCGTGGGCGAGACCGGTGGAGCGCAGGATCGGTCCGGTGATCGAGTGGGCGAGGGCCTCCTCGGTGGTGATGATCCCGTTGTCGACGAGCCGTCCCTTCCAGATGGGGTTCTCCTTGAGGAGGTCGTCGAACTCGTCGAGCGCACCGGGGAGCTGGTCGAGGATGCCCTCGATGTCGTCCTCCCACCCGTCGGGCAGGTCGGCGGCGACGCCGCCGGGTCGGATGTAGTTGTGGTTCATCCGCAGGCCGGTGGTCTTCTCGAAGAACGCCAGGATCACCTCACGCTCGCGGAAGCCATAGAGCATCATCGAGAGCGCCCCCACGTCCATGCCGCCGGTGGCGAGGGCGACCAGGTGCGACGAGATGCGGTTCAGCTCGGTCATGAGGACCCGGATGGCTTCGGCCCGGGGCGGGATCTCGGTGCCGAGGAGCTGCTCGGTGGCCAGCGAGAACGCCAGCTCGTTGTGGAACGGTGCCAGGTAGTCCATGCGGGTGACGTTCGTGGGCCCCTGCATGAAGGTCAGGGTCTCGGCGGTCTTCTCCATGCCCGTGTGGAGATAGCCGATGATCGGCTTCACGCGCCGTACGATCTCGCCCTCGAGCTCGACGTTGAGCCGGAGCACGCCGTGCGTCGACGGGTGCTGGGGACCGAGGTTGACGATCATCAGCTCGTCGTCGCCGACGATCTCGTCCCCCACGTAGTCGTCGTCGACCACGATGCCGAGCTGCTGGCGGAGCCGCTCGTCGGTCTCCTCCTTGTGCATCTCCTGGGCGGGTTCGTGGGTGGCCCCGACGAGCCACTCGGGCTCCTCGGTACCGGAGAACCAGAGATCCTGCTCGGTGGTCTCGACCTTGCCCTCGGCCTCGTCGTCGCCGACCATCTCGTCCGATCCGATGCGATCGCTCATGGTCAGGTCGCCTTCGGGCTCGCCTTGAACTGCACGGGCACGCCGCCGACGCCGAAGTCCTTGCGCAGCGGGTGGCCGTCCCAGTCGTCGGGCATGAGGATGCGGGTGAGGTCCGGATGGCCCTCGAAGTCCACGCCGAACATGTCGTACGCCTCGCGCTCGTAGAAGCCGAGGCCCGGCCAGAGCGCGGTGAGCGATGGGAGGGCCGGCGCGTCGCCGTCCGGCAGGTCGACGAGGAGCCTGACCCGCACACCGTGGCGCACCGACAGGAGGTTCACGACGACACGGAAGCGAGGCTCTTGGACACCGAGGTAGTCGACGACGGTCAGGTCGGCGGCGAGCTCGAACCCGGCCTCTTTGGCAGCGGTGGCGAATCCCACGAGGGATTCGACCGGCACTTGCACGACGTCCTGGCCGAAGGTGTGTTCCCAGACGACGGACTCATCCCCCTCGACCAGTGGACCCAACACCGGGTGGTCGGGAATGGAACGGACCGGGGCCGCCGGCTCCACCTCTCCCTGCTCGTCGTCGGGCGCGTTCTCGTCACTCACGCGACGCCTCCGGTGAGCTGACTCATCGCGCCAACTCCCCGTCCATCACCTTGTCATGGAGGGTGAGGATGCCGTGCATGAGCGATTGGGGCCCGGGCGGGCAACCGGGGACGTACATGTCGACCGGCACGATGTGGTCGACGCCCTGCACGAGGGCGTAGTTGTTGAACATGCCGCCGGACGACGCACAGGCGCCCATCGAGATGACCCACTTGGGGTCGGGCATCTGGTCGTAGACCTGTCGAAGGACCGGCGCCATCTTCTGGCTGACCCGGCCGGCGACGATCATCAGGTCGGCCTGGCGGGGGGAGGCGCGGAAGACCTCCATACCGAACCGGGCGAGGTCGTAGTGGGGTCCTCCCGTCGCCATCATCTCGATGGCACAGCAGGCGAGGCCGAAGGTGGCCGGGAACATCGAGCGGGTGGCCGCCCAGCGGGCGACCGGGGTGCCGCGCACCCACTCCGCCGCCTTGTCGAGGCGAGTCGTGACGATGCCGGGAGGGAGCGGGGTCGCTCCCATCAGGCCGCGTCCTCCAGCGCCTGGGGCGTCGGCGACGCCGCCGCGAATCGGCGGGCGCGACGGCGGACGTTCCAGTCGAGCGCCCCGCGGCGCCAGACATAGAGGAGTGTCTCGAGCACGAAGAGCGTGAAGATCCCGACCGTGGTGACGCCGAACCAGCCCAGCTCGGGGAAGTTGGCGGCCCAGGCGAAGAGGAAGATGATCTCGACGTCGAAGATCACGAAGAGGATGGCCACGAGGTAGAACTTGACGGGGAAGCGTTGGGCCGGTTCGACCTCGGGGAGGATGCCGCACTCATAGGGCGCTTCCTTCTCCGGCGTGGCCGGCCCCCGGGTCGAGATGAGTCGGGAAAGCGGCAGCGTGACGGCCACGAAGCCGACCGCCAAGAGGAACATCACGAGTGCGGGGAGATAGTCGTTGAGGGTCATGCGCCTACCGGTGGCGAGCATAGGAACGCCGGGGACGGTTACCCAACTTGCGGGCGGCCGATCGCGAACTCACAGGTTCCTCACATCCCCACCCCAGATCATTGCCAGTGACGCCCCTGATCCTGTGGTCGAACGGTGCACCCGACCGTCGATCTGAGAGGAACCGAAATGGATACCAGGAAATGGTTCGCAGCCGGCCTTGCCGGCGCCGCATTCGTAGCCGGTGGCTTCGTCGCCGGCACCCTGACCGAGACCCCTTCTGCCGAGGCGGTGACTGCCGACCTGTCGGGCATCTCGCTCGCCCAGGAGGTGGCTGATGACACCGCCACCGACCCGGCTCCGGCCTTCGGACGCAGGGGCCCCGGACACGGCCATCGTGGCGGTGGCTTCGGGCTCGGTGGCGACATCGCCGAGGAGCTCGACATCGACACGGAGGCCTTCCGCGAATCGCTCGGCGATGGCGCGACGGTCGCCGAGGCGCTCGAGGCCCAGGGTGTGTCTGCCGAGGAGGCCACGGTGGCGATCAAGGCCGAGATGGAGGAGCACCTCGCCGAGGCGGTCGCCGACGAGCGACTGACCCAGGAAGAGGCGGACGACCGGCTGGCCGATGCCGACGAGCGCATCGCAGCCATGCTCGGGTCGACGCCGGCGAACAAGGCGTTCGCCCGCAACCACCCCGTTGCTGCCCACGGCATCGGTGAGGTGGCCGACATCCTCGGCCTGGAGGCGTCCGAAGTGGCAGATGCCCTCCGCGACGGCCAGTCGTTGGCCGAGATCGCCGAGGACAACGGGGTCTCCCGAACCGACCTCGTCTCCCAGCTCGTCGACGCCGCCACCGAGCGGATCGAGGAGTTCGTGGACCGAGTGCCCGGGATGTACGCCGACGCCTAGGACCACGAGTACTCCATGAGAACCGATGGCCCCCTCCCACCGGAGGGGGCCATCTCGGCCTTCTTCGCTGCTTCAGTGCTTCAGCACCAAGCCCGCCGCTGCGCGCTCGGCGCCGTCCTACCCTCACCCCCATGTTTGGACCTCTGAACGGCGTGCGAACGATCCTTGTGGCGGGCGCCCTCGTCGCCGCCGTCTTCGCCCTTGCCTTCGGCTGGTGGGGAGCCGCCGTCGTCCTGCTGGTCGCCGTGGGCATGCACGGGCTCGGCTGGCTCTACCTGTACCGACGGGCCCAGGACGGGCACGACTACCCGGGCTGAGGGCGCAGGTTCCCGCGGCCGGTGAACACCCCGGCCGCCAACAGCACGGCAATCGCTGCGAAGACGAAGAACGACGACCCTGTCCCCAATCCGGCTGCCATCGGTGCGGCGACGGCCGGGCCGAGCGTCTGGCCCAGGCGGGCGGCCGTCCCGAAGACCGAGGCAGCGATACCTCGATTCTCCGGCTTGGTGCCATCCAAGGTCGCGTCCTGGAGCACCGGGATCGTCAGCCCTTCGGCGATCCCATTCGAGAGCATGCCGAGGGCGAACAAGTAGAGCAGTCCGGCCGCACCCATGACCGTGAACGCGGCGGCATAGAAGAGGGATCCAACGACGAGCAGTCGCACGGTCCCGTAGCGGCCGATCAATCGTCCGAGGAAGAGCGCGACGATGGTGGTGAAGATCGATGGCAGGCCGAGCAGCACTCCGCGCGACGAAGCCGACAGACCGAAGACCTCCTCTGCGTGGAACGGGGCGACGGTGAGCAGCGCACCGAAGAGGACGACGAACACGCCGACCGTGATGGCCATGATCATCAGCATGCGCGGCCGCATGGCGAACCGGCCCGCCTGACGCAGTTGGTCACCGACCGAGGGTGCTCTCGGCAGGTCGGTCTCGGGGATCAGGAGGAGGACGGCTGCCGCGAGGGGTAGGGCAAGGCCGAAGGCGTAGAACGGTCCCTGCCAGCCGATGGTGTCGGTCAGCACGCCGCCGATGGTCGGGAAGACGGCCAGCGACACCGTGACGGCTGCACTGTTGCGCCCGATCATCCTGGCCCGCGACGTCCCGTCCCAGTGGTCGGCGATGACGACGGCGGTCACGTTGAGCAGGGACGCCGCCCCCGCACCCTGCAAGCCCCTTCCGACGAGGAACCACCCGAAGGTCGGGGCGAATGCCGACGCGAACCCGGCGATGCCGAAAAGGGTCAGGGAGGGGACCAGCACCGGCTTCCGGCCCCAGCGGTCGGCGGCGAGCCCCACGAAGATGGCAAGGAAGACCCCGGGGACCGTCGCCACCCCGACGATGAGTCCGGCTGCCGAGTCATCGACACCGAAAGCATCGACGATGTCGGGGAGCGAGGACGTGACCAGGCTCGAGGCGGCGACGCCCACCACCGAGGTGACGAAGATGAGCGATGCCGGCGGCCGGGAGCGTGCCAAGGAGTCGAGGCTAGGAGCCGGTCAGGCCGGCGGCGATCGCCTTGCCGGTCACCGCCGCGTTCAGGTACGGCTCGGCCCGATGGGCATCGGGACCGTTGTCCACGGCGACGTCCTCGACGCCGGGGAACCAGGTCGCGGTGTCCGGGACCCGGATGACGGTGTCACCCACCGCCTGCACATTGACCCACCGTCGGATGTTCGGCCAGGCGCCCGTGCCCTCGGCCCCGACGGGTGGGTGGAGCTTCGTTCGGACCCATTCGCCGGCGATCGGCGATCCCAGCGTGACGAACGTGTCGACCTGCCACTCGGGGTGGGCGACCAGGGCCTCGTAGGCGACGACGGTCCCCATCGAGTGTGCGATGACGACCCGGGTCGACTCGTCCACGACCGCTTCGACCCGCCCCCGGACCTCGGATCGGAGTCGTTCGTCCCCGAAGTACCGACCCAGCTGGGCGACGATCTGGCGGAGGTGCTCCCGACCCATCTCCTCGGCCAGGGCCTCGAGGGCACCGTCTCCGAAGCGCTCCTCCAGGAAGTCGAGCAGCCCCGAAGCGGCCGCTATCTCCCGGAGTTCTTCGTCGGTGACGCGACCGACATCGACGGTCGGCCGGAACAGGTCGCCGTAGAAGCCGATCCCCACATTCCGACCCCGGAGCGACGCGTCGGCGTGGACGAGCCCATCTCGCAGTGCCGGGAGCCAACGGCTCCGCAACTGGTTCGGACCCCAGAACTGGTGGAACGCCCCGTGGACGCCGACGATCGCTGGCATCGCCGAAGCGTACGCCGAGCGGAGGCCGGTAGCGCTCGGGCTCAGGTCGAATGGTGGAACGAGTCGGCGAGGGCCGGGTAGAGCAGGCGGTAGCTCTCGTGGGCGGAGGCGAGGGCGTCGGCATCGGGTCCCGGGGAGACCGTCTCCGCGCGGTGCACCACCGTGGCGGCGCCGTCGACGTCGTCCCACCAACCGGCACCGACGCCGGCCAGCAACGCGGCGCCGTAGGCGGCACCCTCGACCGTTTCGACGGTGGCGATGTCGGCCGACATCACGTCGGCGATGATCTGGCGCCACAGGCGGGAACGGGTCCCGCCACCTGAAGCGTGGAAGGTCTCCGGCGTCCGGATACCGGCATCGGTCATGAGCCTGAGCCCGTCGGCGAGACCGAAGGCGACGCCCTCGATGACCGCACGGGTCAGGTGCGCTCGCGTGTGCCGCACCGTCAGGCCCACGAAGGCCCCCTTCGCGTCCGGGTCCGGGTGCGGGGTCCGCTCCCCGGTGAGGTAGGGCAGGAAGCGCAAGCCCTCGGCTCCGGCCGGGATCGACTCGGCCTCGGCGACCAGGTCGCCGAACGAAACATCCGGGGCGAGCGTGTCGCGATACCACCGGAGCGATCCCGCCGCCGACAGCATCACGCCCATGTTGTGCCAGCGGCCGGGGACGGCGTGACAGAACGCGTGGACTCGGCCCCGGGGCTCGGTCACCGGTTCGTCGGAGGCGACGAAGACGACACCGCTCGTTCCCAGGGAAAGCGCGCCGACCGAGCCGTCGACGGCACCGACCCCGACGGCATTGGCCGCCTGGTCCCCACCCCCCGCCACCACTGGCGTGCCTTCGGGGAGACCGCTGGCGGCAGCCGCCTCGGCGTGGATCCGGCCGGTGATGTCGGGCCCCTCAAGGAGCTCGGGTAGCTGTGAGAGGTCGAGGCCGACCACCTCGGCCATCTCGGCCGACCAGCGGCGATTGGGCACGTCCATCAGCAGCGTTCCCGATCCGTCGGCCATGTCGGTGGCGATGGCCCCGGTGAGTCGGTAGCGGACGTAGTCCTTGGGAAGCATGACGTGGGCGATGGCGGCGTGGTGCTCGGGCTCGTTGCGGCGCACCCAGGCGATCTTCGGGGCGGTGAACCCGGTCATGGCGTCGTTGCCGGTGATCGCCACCAGCCGATCGGTGCCGATCGCCTCCCGGATGTCGTCGCATTCGGTAGCCGTCCGCTGGTCGTTCCAGAGGAGGGCGGGGCGAATCACGTCGCCGACGGCGTCGAGCATGACGAGGCCGTGCATCTGCCCGGTCAGGCCGACTGCATCGACGGACGAGCCGTCGAGACCATTGACCTCCAACACGTCCCGAACCGCTCCGATCGTCGCCTCCCACCACAGCATCGGGTGCTGCTCGGTCCATCCGGGTGCCGGGGTCTCGTAGTCGTACTCCCGGATGCCGACGCCGAGCACGGCGCCGGTGTCATCGATGGCGATGGCCTTGGTCGCCGTCGTGGACGAGTCGATACCGATGACGATGCTCATCCGACGACCTGCCCCACGGCGTCGGCGAGCCCTTCCACCTCGAGCACCATCCAGGTCTCGGTGTGGCCGGTCGACTCACCCGGGCCCAGCGAACGCAGCCGGCCGAGCGTCTCGAGTTCCAGGAACTCGGCCTCCGAGTAGACCTGTGAGGCCGCACCCCGATCAGGGATCGGCGGTTCGGGCACCGCAGCTTGCTTCAAGAACAGGCGACCAGCCCTCAGGTAGCCGAGCCGGCCGCTGCCGGGGGCCGAGCCCACCTTGATCGGCTCGGCGCCGGGCGTGGCGGACATGACGGCATGGTCGGAGGCGAACGAGATCCGAGGGTCGTCGAGACGCGTGTATGGCCAGAGGACGAGCGAGTGGCTCGCTTCGAAGGCGGATGGGCCGCTCGGCGGGAGCGGGAGGATGGCCAGACCGCCGACCGGAAGCTGGGTGATGGCCCAGGAAGCCACCTCGATCGGTCTGGATGCCACGTTGGTGACCCGGTGCTCGATCTCGATTCCATCGTCGACCGGCCGCAGGCCCAGGGCTCGCTCGAGCCCGGACCCGTCGTCGGGCGCCGTGACCATCACACGCCCGTCGGCCGTGTCCCATCGACACGGGGCATCATCGGGCAGGTAGGTCCGGGCGGGCACCTCCGGTGCCGTCCACAGCCGGTGACCGCCCAGCAGGCGGAACGGACCGGCCGGGCCATCGAGGGTCCGGTCGGGGAGCTCCGCGAAGAGGTTCTCTTCGCCGGGCTCGCCCAGGAAGATGACGCGGGGGCCGACATCGACGGTCACCAACGCGACGAGCCCACCGGCCAGCCGAACCCGGACACAGTCGTGTCCGAGGTGCCGCTCCATGGTCAGCTCACCGGGAACCGTCGCCACACTCAGTTGGCCCAGATGTGGGCATTCACCTTGTTCTCGAGGAGCTCCTGGCGACCCGAGACCGGCTTGGGGTCGAGGTTCGACTCGCTGGCCCGCTGGGCAAGGGTCTCGAGGTCGACGCCTCCGACGAGGATCTCTTGGCCGTTCGGCTCCGACCAGCCGGCGTACCGGGCGTCTCGGGCATCCTCGAGGGTGCGCGCCTCGAGCATGTCGGCCGCGACCAACAGCGACTTTGCCAACGTGTCGATACCTCCGATGTGGCCATGGAACAGGTCATCGCGGGCCAGGCTCTGGCGCCGCAGCTTCGTGTCGAAGTTGAACCCGCCGGTGGTGAAACCACCCCCGCGCAGGATCTCGTACACGGCCAGCGACATCTCCTCGACGGAGTTCGGGAACTGGTCGGTGTCCCAGCCGTTCTGGGGATCGCCGCGATTGGCATCGACGGAACCGAAGACCCCGTGGTCGATGGCGTAGGCGATCTCGTGGTGGAACGAGTGACCAGACAGCGTGGCGTGGTTGACCTCGATGTTCACGAAGTACTCGCCGACGAGGTCGTGACGTTCGAGGAACCCATGGACCGACTGGCTGTCGTAGTCGTACTGGTGCTTCGTCGGTTCCTGGGGTTTGGGCTCGAGCAGCAGCGTGCCCTCGAACCCGATCTTGTGCTTGTAGTCGGCGACCATGTGCAGGAAGCGGGCGAGCTGCTCACCTTCCTGGGCGAGTCGGGTGTTGAGGAGCGTCTCGTAGCCCTCCCGGCCTCCCCACAGCACGTAGTTCTCGCCCCCGAGCCGGTGGGTGGCGTCGATCGCGGCCTTGATCTGGGCGGCAGCGTGGGCGAAGACGTCCGGATCGGGATTGGTCGAGGCGCCGGCGGCGTAGCGAGGGTGGGAGAAGAGGTTGGCGGTGCCCCAGAGGAGCTTGACCCCCGTCTCCTCCATCTTCCCCGCTGCTCGGTCGACGAGGATGTCGAGGTTCTTCTTGGACTCGGCGAGCGTCGCTCCCTCGGGCGCCATGTCGACGTCGTGGAAGCAGTAGTAGGGCGTGCCGAGCTTCTCGAAGAACTCGAACGCCGCGTCCTGCTTGGCGAACGCCGCCTCCATCGGGTCGGCAATCCGGTCGGCCCACGGGCGGTCGAAGGTGCCGGCGCCGAAGACGTCGTTGCCGGGCCAGGCGAACGAGTGCCAGTAGCAGACGGCGATCCGCAGGTGCTCGGACATCGTCTTGCCCATGACCGGGCGATCGGGGTCGTAGACGGTGAAGCCGAGCCCGTCACCGGGATCGGTCCCCGCGGGGGCGACCGGTCCGGGGACCGTGTCGAAGAAGTCAGCCATTGCTCCGTTCCTCTCCCTGAATGGCGCAGCCGTCGAAGCTACCGAGGAGAGGTTAGCCTATTTGTTGCGCCTCGCACCATTTTCTTCTAGGTCCCCGATGAGGGCTTCCACCCGGGCGCGGATGTCGTCTCGGATGGGCCGGACATCCTCGATGGGGAGCCCGGCAGGATCGGTGAGCTCCCAGTCGAGGTAGCGCTTCCCCGGGAACACGGGGCAGGTGTCGCCACAGCCCATCGTGACCACCACATCGGCCGCCCGCACCTCGTCATCGGTCCACCTGGCCGGCTGTTGGGTGGCGATGTCGATGCCCTCCTCCGCCATGACGGCGACTGCCGACGGATTGATCCCGTCCGCAGGGGCCGAGCCCCCCGACCGGACCTCGATCCGGTCACCGGCGAGTTGACGCATCCATCCGGCCGCCATCTGAGAGCGGCCGGCGTTGTGGACGCAGAGGAAGAGCACGATGGGTTTCATGCCCCAATCCTGACACCTGCGGGTAGCGAGCGGGTGAACGACCAGCCCTAGCCTCGAGGCGTGTTCGCACCCGTACGCCAGCCGCTCGCCCTGCGGACGTCATTCCCACCCGGGCTGTTGGTCTCGACCGCGGCCGTGTCTGTCATGTTCACCGCCACCCCCTTCCTGCTCCCCGAGCTGGGTCGCCACTTCGGCGTCAGCACGGCCGCCCTCGGCTGGTACTCCGCAGCGCAGGTGGCCACCTTTGCCGTCGCTTCGTTCGGGGCCGGACGCCTTCTCGCCCCATCCCACCGGCTACTCGTCGTGTCGGGTGTCGTTTTCGCGATCGCCAACGTCGCCTCCATCTTCGCCGGCGGGTTCTGGCTCCTCGTGGGGGTGCGGGGACTGGCCGGATTGGCTTCGGGAACCGTCAACTGGATCGCTTGGGGACAGGCCGCCCGGAAACCGGCGGCCATGGGACGGGTCGCGGCCATCGGGCCGATGGCAGCCACGATCGGTGCCCTCGCCTTCGGGCCACTCATCGCGTGGGCCGGGTATCGAGCCGTCTTCGCGGCCGTGGCGGTGGTCGGTGGCCTCGCCGTGCTGCTGCCGGCCGCCATCGACTCGGGCGAGCCGGTCGGTCGATCGGTCAGCGACTCCAACTCCAACCGGGTGCTTCTCGTCGCGGCCGGCCTCCTGACGCTCTTCGCCTCGTCGGCCTTCGTGTTCCTCGGCATCCGACTGGAAGGTCTCGACGCCGCGCCGTGGGTCCTCTCGATCGCCATGGCCGGCAACGCCTTGGCCGGCTACCTGGGGACCAGGCGAACGGCCAAGCGGGCCTGGGTGTGGTTCGTACTGATCGGTGCATGCGCGGCCGTCGCCTTCGTTCCCGTCCTGGTCTGGCCCGTCGTCATTGCGGTCTGGACGTGGGGTTTCGCCTTCTGGATGGGGATCCCCCGACTCCTCCGCCTGCTCGAGGAGCGCTCGGACCGACCCGGCGAACGAACCGGGGATGCCCAGGGGCTCATGGCCGTCGGACGGATCCTCGGCCCGATCATGGGCGGCTCCCTCGAGGGCCTCGGCGGCTTCATCATGGTCGGCACGGTCGCTGCGTTCGGGGTGACGGCCGCGGGTTCGATGGTCGCCGGCGTCGAGCGCCAGCGGACACGGGCCGGTCGCTGATCCCGTAGCCGCCCGGTTGCTCAGCCGTCGAAGTAGGACTGCAGCCTCGGCGCGACCAGGTCGACGAGCTCGTCGACGGTCATCGAGGGGAACGGCTCGACACGGACGACGTGGCGCACCATCTCGATGCCGACCAGATGGGCCGCCATGGCCAGCGCCCTCGCCTCGGCATCCTCGCCCTCCATCGACGCGGCCAGGCGTCGCTGGACCATGTCGGTCACGAACTCCCTGAAGGGCCGGACGGCATCCTCGTTCCCGTCCATGCCTCCCCGCAGGATCCCCAGCATGATCGCTCGGACCTCGGGGACCTCCCAGGCGCCGAAGAACGTCCTTGCCAGCACCTCCCCCATTTGCTCTGGCGGGACGTCGGACCAGGCGAGCACCTGGTCCGGCGAGATCGGCAGCTCCAGGGATGCTGCGTAGAGGTCGGCCTTGGTCCCGAAGTAGTGGTGGAGCAGCGACGCGTCGACGCCCGCATCGCCGGCGATCGCCCGCATCGAGGCACCACTGAAACCCTTGGCCGCGAACTGCGCGCGGGCAGCCGTCAGGATCGTCGACCGGGTGTCGGGGTTGCCCGGACGCCGGCCCCGCGCGGCGGTCGTCATCCGCCTGCCGAAACGAGGTCGCCGACCTCGGCGCCGTCGGCGACGGCATCCCGGGGCAGGAACGCTGGGATCACGAGGAGAGCGGTCGCGCCGGCGGTGAGCATCGATACCCACATGATCTGCGAGACCTGTGGGTGGATGGCCAGCGGCGAGAGCCAGAGGCCCGTCAAGCCGACGGCGATGCCGAGGGCATTGGCGACGATCGGCGGCCCCGCCGCGTCGAGAGCCCGCATGACGTAGCCGGGACCTTCGGGTCGGGCGTAGTCGATGGCCGCCACGAAGTGGATGGCGTAGTCGATGCCGACGCCGATGACGATGCCGGAGACGACAGCCGTCAGCAGGTTCAGTTGGATGCCCGAGACGGCGATGAAGCCGAGGAGTGTGGCCACGGTCAGGCCGATCGGCACCAGCGACGCGAGTGTCTCCCGGATCCGTCGGTAGGCGACGAGGAGCATGACCGTGACGAGGCCGAACGCCACGAGGATCGAGACACGTTGGGCATCGAGGACCAAACGGGCGATCTCGTCCCAGATGATCGGCAGCCCGGTGAGCGTCCGCACTTCGGGAGTGGCCTCCACGTACTCGACCCAGGCTTCCAGGTCCGACGTCGTGAACGACCCCGGTAGGAGCGTGAAGCGGAGCCCATCGTCGGAGACCATCGAACCCATGGGGATTTCGAAGTCGCCGGCCAGGACGGCCTGGACCTGGTCGGGTGTCAGTGCCTCCGCGAAGCTCGCAACGGACACGACGCTCCTGACCCCCGACAGGGCCTCCATCTCATCGGTGACCTCGGCGATCCGGGCGAGCTGTTCGGGTCCACCGTCGGGATCGAAGGCGAACTCGCCCATCAGGGGCGAGGCTCCACCGAAGAGGTCCTCGGTCACCTCGAATGCCACCCGGACCGGGTCGCCGTCCTTGAAGAAGAACAACTGGTCGGAATCGACCTCGAGCTGGGGAATCCCCCAGGAGGCGAAGGCGATCAGCCCCACCGAGAGGACCACCGCCGGGACCCGACTGCGGACTCCCTTCTTGAGGAGGGCAACCGCATGCGGGCCGATGACCGGGGGCCGCTTCGGTTTCGTGATCGTGAGGTGCGAGATGATCGCCGGGAGCGAGAAGAACGAGATGATCCCGGCGAAGGTGATACCGATGGCCGTGAACGCGCCGAGCTGCTGGATGGGGCGCACGTCGGTGAAGACGAGGGAGAGGAATCCAGCCGCCGTGGAGATGGTGGTGAGGATCATCGGGACGCCCACGTGCCTGAGCGCCGACGCCACCCGGGCGACCGGGTCGGGATTGTCGGCCTCGGATTGGAAGTGGGTCACGAAGTGGAGTCCGTCGGCCGAGCCCATCACGATCACGAAGATCGGCACGATGATCGTGACCACGTCGATGGCCCTACCGGCCGCCGACAACAGACCGAAGGTCCAGAGGGCGCCGAGGAAGGCCGGGATGAGCGACATGATGGCCAATCGGCGGTCGCCGATCGTGAGGTAGAAGACGCCGACGAGCAGGCCGACGATGACGGGCGGGAGCACGAGCAGGAACCACGAGATCTGGTCGAGGACCGACGCGAAGACGACCGGGTTGCCCGAGTAGTAGACCTTGGCTCCATCCGGGACCTCGACGGCGGTGATCTCGTCCACCTCGGCATCCGGGGCGTCGATCATCATCATCGTCGCATCGGTGTCCGGCGAGAGGATCAACTCCGCCATGGGGTTGGCCGCCAGGACTTGCTCTATGGCCATCGCCGGGGCCGATTCGATCTGGTCCGGCGTGATCTCCTGACCGGTCATGGGGTTGGTGGCGGGGACGATCGACACGATGGCGTTCACGCCGTCGATCGCCGCGTACTCCTCGGTCAGCCGAGCCAGGTCGGCGAGCGTCGCCGGGTCGGTGAATGAGCCGTCCTCGAGGACGATCACCGCGTTGACGGGGTCGCCCGACTCGTACTTCTCCTGTAGCTCGAGCAGTTCCTGGCCGGCATCGCTCCCCTCATAGATGAAGGAGGCAACGTCGGCATTGATCTGCAGCCAGAAGAGGGAGACGACGGAGGCGATCGTGAGGAGACCCGTCAGGGCCAACACGACCTTCGACCGATGAACGACAAAGCGCGCAATCCGTTCCATACCCAAAGACTAGTCATTCAATTCAACGCCTGTTGAATTCAAGGACTGGAAGGGCGGGTCCCGTCCCCCAGGGACAACGTCCCCGGTTGTCACAGCTAGTCCTTCTCGGCGAGCTCGCGGAACTCGTCGGGGACCGAGCCGTCGTCACGCAGCAGCGAGGCCCGCTGGACGGCGCCCCGGCCGAACTTGTCGCGAACCTCGTC
>JAHEFX010000027.1 GCA_024639975.1 bacterium | reverse complement strand
GCGGCGCGTACCCTTTCGGGATGCCTGCCTCCACCTACGAACGCCTCTCCTTCCTCGACGCCTCCTTCCTTGCGTTGGAGACCCCCGAAACGCACATGCACGTCGGCACGATCGGCATCTTCGAAAAGGGGGACCTCGCCACCCCCGACGGCGGGCTCGACTTCGATCGGATCCGTCGGCACGTCGAATCCCGGCTCCACCTGGTCCCCCGCTACCGCCAGCGGCTCTCATGGATCCCGCTCGAGAAGGCGCCCGTGTGGGTGGACGATCCCCACTTCAACCTCGACTTCCACCTCAGACACACGTCCCTGCCCGCCCCCGGCACCGAGGAGCAGTTGAAGGCACTCACCGGACGGCTCATGTCCCAACGTCTGGACCGGTCCAAGCCCCTCTGGGAGCTCTGGATCGTGGAGCACGTCGGGGAGGATCGATTCGGTCTCGT
Organism: bacterium; assembly: GCA_024639975.1. Taxonomy (GTDB): domain Bacteria; phylum Actinomycetota; class Acidimicrobiia; order Spongiisociales; family JAENVV01; genus JAHEFX01. The sequence continues at coordinate 20,025 of JAHEFX010000027.1, read as the reverse complement.
CGCCAAGGTCCACCACTGCATGATCGACGGCATGTCCGGCGTCGATCTGATGGCGGTCCTCATGGACCTCATGCCGGTGACCGAGGTCGCCGAGCCCGAGGCGTGGACCCCGCGTCCCGCTCCCAGCGGTGCCGAGCTCGTCGTCGGCGAGTCAGCCCGCCTCACCCGGTACGCGATCGACACGCTGCGGGGAGCCGGCCGCACGGCCAAGGAAGCCGCCTTCGGTCGGTTCGATGAGCTCCGGGAGCGGTTCACCGGCAGGGCCAGCGCCGTCGCGGCGTCCCTCAAGTCGGGTTGGCTGAACCCGTCGTCGGAGACCCCGATCAACGAGCGCATCGGACCCAACCGACGCTTCGAGTGGACCGAGATCCCCTTGGATCACGTCAAAGCGATCAAGCAGACGATGGGCGTCACGGTCAACGATGTCCTCCTCGCCATTTCGGCGGGAGCGATCCGTCGGTTCCTGGTCGAACATCGCGGGTTCGACGTCAACGGTGCCGACGTCCGAGCCATGGTCCCCGTCTCCGTGCGAGCCGAAGGATCGATGGCGGGATCGGGAAACCAGGTGGCCATGTGGCTCGTCCACCTCCCCGTCCACGAACCGGACGCCGAGTCCCGCTTGCGATTCATCCACGACCAAACGGAAGAAGTCAAGAGCGAACGGCACGCCGAGGGCGCCCTCACCCTCGTACAGAGCGCCGCGGCCACGCCCACCCGCATGCTCGCGGCGGGCCTGAAGACCGCGCAGGGCATGCGACCGTTCAACCTCACGATCACCAACGTCCCCGGCCCGCCGGTGCCGTTGTACCTCCAGAGCGCCCGGATGGAACGGGTCTACCCGGTGGTGCCGCTGTGGCAATACCACGGCCTCGGCATCGCCCTCTTCTCCTACTGCGGAACCGTCCACTGGGGCCTGATGTCGGACTGGGACCTCGTCCCCGACCTGGACGTCTTCATCGACTGCATTCACGCCGAGGCCGCCGAGCTGGCCGCATTGGTGGCCGAGTGAACGCCGAGGAGGTCGTCAGCCTCGCCGACATCCAAGCCGCCGCCGGGCGCATCGCCGACCACGCCATCCGGACCCACTCGGCGCGCAGCCAGACCTTGTCCGCGATCACCGGGGCCGACCTCGTCCTGAAATTCGAGAACCTGCAGTTCACGGCATCCTTCAAGGACCGCGGCGCCGCCAATCGGCTCCTGACCCTCGACGACGCCGAGCGAGAACGCGGCGTCGTCGCCGCCTCGGCTGGGAACCACGCCCAGGCCGTCGCCTACCACGGTGGTCGGCTGGACATCGACACGACGATCGTCATGCCCGTGACGGCGCCCTTCTCGAAGGTCACCCACACCGGACAGCTCGGGGCCGCCGTCGTCATCGCCGGCGAGACGGTGTCCGAATCCGCCGAGGCTGCTGCCGCGATCGCCGAGGAGGAGGGGCGCACGTTCGTCCATCCCTACGACGACCGCGCAGTCATCGCCGGCCAGGGCACCTGCGGTCTGGAGTTCGGCGTCGACCACCCCGACCTCGAGGTGGTCGTGGTGCCAGTCGGGGGCGGTGGCCTCGCGGCCGGGATGTCCACGGCACTGAAGGCGCTGCTCCCCGGGATCGAGGTGATCGGCGTACAGACCGAGGCCTACCCGGCCATGGTGCGGGCGCTCGCAGACGAGCCGCCCCCGGAGTTCCGCAACGAGACGCTCGCCGATGGCATCGCCGTGAAGAAGCCCGGCGAGCTGACCACACCCGTGCTCCGGGAGCATCTCGACGATTTGGTGGTAGTGGACGAACCGGCGATCGAGCATGCGGTGTCCCTGCTGGCCGAGGTCGAGAAGACCGTGGCCGAAGGTGCCGGGGCCGCGGCCCTCGCAGGCGTCCTTGCCGATCCACTGCGCTTCGATGGCCGATGCACCGGCGTCGTCATCTCCGGCGGGAACATCGACACCCGCGTCCTGGCATCGGTGCTGCTCAGGGAGTTGGTGCGCGACGGGCGCATGCTGGTCCTCGGCATCACCATCAAGGATCGACCGGGTCAACTCGCCCCCGTGATCAACCGCATCGCCGAGATGGGCGCGAACATCATCGACGTCGCCCACTCCAGGCTCTTCGACCATGTGTCGACCCGCCAGACCTTCATCGAGGTGCAACTGGAGACCAGGGACTCCCACCACGCCGACGCCGTGATCGCCGCCCTGGAAGCGGACGGCCATCGCGTCGAGCGAATGAGCCAGTAGGGCCGCGCTCCGCAACGCCGACCCGGGTGCCATCGATCCGGACCCCCCTCCCACTCGCTCCGCTCATGGGGCCCGTCCCCCCTTCCGGGGGGATCTCTCGATAGGCGCTCGGCCGCTACTCGGGGCGGAGGTGCGGGAACAGGACGACTTCGCGGATCGTCTCGTGACCGGTCAACAGCATCACCAAGCGGTCGACGCCGATGCCGATGCCGCCGGTCGGGGGCATCCCCTGCTCGAGCGCGGCGATGTAGTCCTCGTCGATCCCGTGGGCCTCCTCGTCGCCGGCTGCCTTGGCGGCGGCCTGGCCCTCGAAGCGGGTGCGCTGGTCGATCGGGTCGTTCAACTCGGTGAAGCCGTTGGCGATCTCCCAACCGGCGACGAACAGCTCGAAGCGCTCGGTGACGCCGGGCTTGTCCCGATGTGCCTTGGCCAGCGGCGAGGTCTCGATCGGGTGCTCGGTGACGAAGACGGGGTCCCACAGAGTCGGCTCGACCAGGTGCTCGAACAGCCGCTCGATCAGCTTGCCAGAACCCTGACCGTCCTCGGGCTCCACGCCGTGGCGACGCGCGATGGCTGCCAGCTCTCCAACCGGCATCGTCGGGTCGACCTTGGTGCCGACGGCCTCGCTGACGGCCTCGGACATCGGGAGCCGGCCGAAGTCGCCGTGGAGGTCCAGCGGGCGACCGTCCTCCTTGGGGAACGTGATCGTGGTCGCCCCGAGCAGCTCCGTGATGGTCTCGCGCAGGACCGCCTCGCACGTGGCCATCACGTCCTCGGCGTCGGCATAGGCCTCATACGCCTCGAGCATCGTGAACTCGGGGTTGTGGGTGGCGTCGATCCCCTCGTTGCGGAAGTTCCGGTTGATCTCGAAGACCCGCTCGAACCCACCGACGACCAACCGCTTCAGGTAGAGCTCGGGAGCGATCCGCAGGTACATGGGGATGTCGAGCGCGTTGTGGTGGGTCGCGAACGGCTTGGCGAGGGCGCCGCCGGGTTGGACCTGCAGCATCGGCGTCTCGACCTCGAGATACCCCCGCGAGTCGTAGGCGCGCCGGAGTCCGGAGACCACCCGACTACGCGTGATCGCCGTCTGGCGAGCGTCGTCGTTGACGATGAGGTCGACGGCCCGCTGGCGGAACCGCCGGCCGCGGTCGGAGAGGCCGTGCCACTTGTCCGGCAGGGGACGCAGTGACTTGGCGGCGAGCGTCCAATCGGACACCTTGACCGAGAGCTCGCCCCGCTTGGTGGTGATGACCTCGCCGGTGGCCACCACCCAGTCACCCAGGTCGAGATCGGAGAACAGGGCGAACGACTCCTCGGGGAGCGCGTTCTTCTGGACGAACAGCTGGATGTCGCCGGTCTGGTCCCGAAGGACGCCGAAACGGAGCTTGCCGAAGGAGCGGAGTCCGACGAGTCGACCGCCGACCGTCACGGTCACCCCGGTCTCGGCTCCGGGCTCGAGGTCGGAGTGCGCCTCGGCCAGGCCCGCTGCCGTCGCACTCGGTTTGGGCACCCCGACGGGGAACGGTTCGACGCCGGCCTCGACCAGGGCGTCGAGCTTGGCGCGCCGATCGGCCATCACACGATTGAGGGACGGCGCCTCGTCCTCGGGGGTCTCGTCGGACATGGCGGTGGAGGGTACCGGCGCCGACACGGTTCGCCGGTCGCGTATCGTCGCTGCCGTGCTGCCCTTCGATCTCCCCATCGACAACGACCGAGTCGACGCGTTTCACGACCACCTGTTCGCCCCCTGGGTGAAGGATCTCGGACTCACCGACCTCGAGGTCGGCCCGGGCTGGGCCCAGGCCCGCCTGCCCCAGCAGACCCACCTCTGGTTCACGGCGGGACCCATCTGCGGACAGGCGCTCATGGCAGCCATCGACACCGTCGCCGTTCTGGCCATGTCGACCCGAGACCGGCTACCGAAGGGGACCGCTAGCCAGAACACGCAGTTCATCAGGCCCGCCGACGGAGACGACGTGCTGGTGCGAACCGAAGTGCTCCGCTTCGGGTCCGTCATCGGGTACGGCGAGACGAAGGTGACCTTCGTCGGCAGCGGGAAGCTGGTGGCGCACTCGACCTGCGAGTTCGTGTTCTGATGACCTCGCTCCTCACCATCGACGTCGGCAACTCGGATACGAAGCTCGGGCTCTTCGACGGTGAGGAGCTCGTCGAGGACTGGCGCATATCCACCGGTTGGGGTCGCACGAAGGACGAGCACCTCCATTTGCTCTCCGGGTTGCTCGGTGATCGGCGTCCCGACGCCGCCGCCATTGCCTCGGTCGTGCCACCGGCGATCGGCGCCCTGCGCGTCGCCGTCGATGAGCTCGTGGAAGGCGAGGTCCTGGGGCTCGAAGCCGGCGTGCGGACCGGGATGGCGGTCGTCGTCGACAATCCCCGCGATGTGGGAGCCGATCGGATCGCCAACGCCGTGGCAGCCAGGAGCATGTTCGGGGCGCCGGTGGTCGTCGTCGACATGGGGACGGTGACCACCTTCGATGTCGTCGACGCCGACGGGCGATACATAGGCGGCGCCATCGCCCCCGGGGTCCGGGCCGCGATCGAGGCCTCCGTCGACTCGACGGCGACGCTTCGGCGGGTCGAGCTGGAGCCCCCTGAGCACATCATCGGCAAGTCCACCGAGGAGGCCATGCAGGCCGGCCACTTGTGGGGATTCGTCGGTCTCGTCAGCGGGATGCTCGACGGCATCTCGGCCGAGCTGGGTACCGACTGCCCGGTCGTGGCGACGGGAGGCCTATCCGGGCTGATCGCCCCGGGTGTCTCCCGAATCACGGCCCGGGACCGCTTCCTGACCCTCCGGGGCATCCGGGAGATCTGGGAAAGGAACCGCCCCTAGGGCGACGGGCGCCATCGTCGTGCCTATCGCCACGCTTCCGCCGCTACGGGCCCGACGGACGGTCGGCCCGCGGTGAGCGAATCCACCCCGACCCGGCTCACCCTTGGTCGGTACGTCGAACGGCGCATTGGTGTCCCACTGGGGGCGAAGGGCTCGCTGCAACAGATGCTGCGCCGATCCCTCGGGGCGCCGACCTTCGACGGGTTCTGGCGGCACTGGAACCCGATCTGGGGCTACTACCTGGGCAGGTACGTCAACGGACCGCTCCGCAAGGTGCTCCCGCCCGCACCCGCTTTGGTCGCCACGTTCGCGGTCAGCGGAGCGATCCACGACGGGGCGATCCTGGCGGTGACCGGGGCGCCTTCGCTCCTCTTGACCACGTGGTTCGCCGTGCTCGGCCTGACGGTCGCCGTCACCCGGCGCACCGGCTTCCGGTATGGCTTCGGGTCCTGGATCGCCCGAGCCTCCGTCAACGTTGCCCTTCTCGCCGCGGGCTTCGGGATCGCCGAGCTGCTCAAACGGGCCACCGGTCTCTGAACGAGGCGCGCCCAAGGCCGAGACCCGTGCGCTATCGGTAGAGAATCGACGGTCGATCCAGCCGGACGCCCCGGTCGACGACGACACCCGGACCTGCGGGGGCGAGGACGATGTTGTCGATGAGTCGGACACCGCCGACCGGCACCGCCGTCGCCAGCACCGCCTCCCGATGCACCTCGCCGACCGGCTTCATCCACACGGCATCGGCCAAGGTCACGTATTCGGGCTGGAGTCCACGCACCTGCAGCTCCAACTCGACCAGGGCCTGGAGGCCGGCCGCCGAACGCTCTCCTGCCTCGGCCGCGTCGGCCGCGGCGAAGAGGGACTCGCTGATCCCGACCGCACGGGCTCGGTCCAGCCCCAGGCGAACGTTTCGCGACGAGAGCGCCAGGCCGTCTTGCTCCCGGACGGTCGAGCCCGGGACTATCTCGACGTCGAGCCCGTGCTCGGCGGCCATGGTGCGAATCACCGCCACCTGCTGGGCGTCCTTGCGGCCGAAGTAGGCGTGGTGGGGGTCGAGCGCGGTGAGGAACCGGTGGACGACCGTCGCCACACCCTCGAAGTGCCCGGGCCGGTGGGCGCCCTCCATTCCCTCGGCGGCGGGACCAGGGTCGATCGGGTCGAGCGGCTCTGGGTAGACCTCCTCGGCCGATGGCACGAGGACCGTGTCGACCCCGGCCGCCTCGCACAGGGCGAGGTCACGTTCGAGGTCCCGTGGGTAGCTGGAGAGGTCTGCCGCCACGTCGAACTGGGTCGGGTTGACGAAGATCGACACGCAGACGACCGAGGTCTCGGCCTTGGCCTTCTCGATGAGCGACAGGTGGCCCTCGTGGAGGTAGCCCATGGTCGGCACGAGTGCCAGGTCGACCCCCGTGGTGTCCCGAGCCTCGGCAAAGGTGTGGACGACCTGCATCAGTCCCTGGTTGCCAGGCGTCGAGTGGCGTCGTTGAGGGCATCGAGGAGCGGCAACAGCTCGGGGGCGGACTCCTCGACGGCGAGCCGCTGGAGCCGCACGGTGCCTTCGTCGCCTCTCGCCACGGGACCGGTCAGTGCTTCGCCCGGACTCGTCTCGAAGGTCATCGCGACGGCACCCTCGACGAGGGCTCGATAGGCGTCGAACGGCACCCCGTGGGCGGTGGCGACCTCCTCGACGGCTCCGAGCAGGGCCGTCAGGTGGTTGGCGGCCATCGACGCCGCGGCGTGGTAGCCGGGCCGGGCCTCGTCGGCGAGCGTGAAAGGCAGGCCCCCGAGCGAGTGGGCAAAGCTCGACAGGCGTTGGACGACGGCGTCATCGGAGCCTCCAATCGCCATGCCGGCGCCGCGTAGGGCGTCCGCGCCTCGGGGTCCGTCGGGGAGGGCGGCCAGGGGGTGGATGCCACCGATCGGGTGCCCGGCATCGGCGATCGGCTGCAGCACGGAGAGCGGGGTGATGCCCGAGCAGTGGGCAACCAGGGCACCAGCCGGGAGCCGGGTGTTGAGCGTGGTGGCCACGGCCAGCAAGGCGCGGTCCGGGACGGTGAGCAGGACGAGCTCGACTTCGGGGATGGGGTCCGACCAGCCGAGCGTCGGCGCACCCAGGCCGCCGTCACCACCCGAGCGGGTCAGGATGCCGGCGACCGTGTGCCCGGCTCGTTGGGCGGCAAGGCCGAGCGCAGCTCCGGCCCCACCGGGACCGGCGATCACGATTCGCAACGACTCGCTCCTCGCACCGACATGCCAGCCCGTCCCGGCCGAGACGGTCAGGTCCTGGTCGGCCACGTCGGCGAGGAGATCCTCCGCCCGGGTGCCGTCCGGGAACGTGAATCCGGGTCGGATGTCGACGAGGGGGCGCAGGACGAACGCCCGCTCCCCCGCCCGTGGATGCGGCAGCAGCAGCTCGTCCTCGGTCGACGTCCGGCTGCCGTGGGCGACGAGGTCCAGGTCGAGGGTGCGCGGTCCCCAGCGGACCTCGCGGGTGCGCCCGTGCTCGGCTTCCAGCTCGTGCAGTGCAGCCAGGAACGATTCGGCTTCCACAGCGGTATCGACGATGGCGACGGCGTTGATGAAGCGCTCCTGTTCCGGCCCGCCGATGGGCGCGGACTCGTAGGCCGGGGAGACGGCGACGACGTCGCCGAGGCGCCCGAGGTCGTCGATGGCACGTCTCAGGGTCTCGAGCGGGTCGCCGAGGTTCGCGCCGAGCGCGACGACGGCCTCGGTCATCGGAAGCGGTGGATGGTCACGGCCACATCCTCGAAGGGGTGTGGGATCGGGGCCCCGGGCTTGTGGATGGTGACCTCGACGGCCTCGATGTCGAAGTCGGTGAGGATCAGCTCGGCGACGTCGGCGGCGACCGACTCGATGAGATCGTGTGGTTCTCCCCCGACGACACGCACCACGGCTTCGGCGACGGCCCCGTAGTCGATGGTCTTGGCGAGGTCATCGGTGGATCCGGCATCCGAGAGGTCCGTATGGAGGACCACATCGACGAGGAACGTCTGGCCGTCTTCGCGTTCGTGGTCGAAGACACCGTGACGGCCGAACACCGACAAACCCGTCAGCGTGATCCGATCGCCGGACCGGCCCATCAGCTGGTCGGGATGAGGGAGCGGCCCAAGGGGCCGAGTGGCCGAGCGGTGATCTCCTGGATCACGGCCATGGCGTGGATGGGGCTCCGCAGGAGCCCGGAGTAGACGAGGTAGCCGCCGAGGATCCCGGTCAGCACGTCGTCGATGGTGTCCTTGTGCAGGAGAGTCACCCGGTCGTCGGCCATCGACTCGGAGATGGCCTTGAAGACGTCGCGGGCCACCTCGGTGTCGACGGTCGATGCCATCGGGTGGTGGAAGGCCTCGAAGCCGGCTTCCTGGTAGGCGGCGAGGTTCTGGTTGCCCTCACACAATGAGAGGACCGAGGTGAAGCCGTTGGCTCGCATCCAGGTGAGCTCTTCGGTTCGTCGGATGCGTCGGTGGCCGTCCCCGTAGCCGCCCGGGCGCTGGGAGACAGCCAGGCGATCTTTGATCACCCACCGGAATTCCCTCGGTTCCAGCCCCGTTTTCAACGAATTCCTAGCCTTCTCGGTCTCCTTGGGCGACCATAGCGTCGGCCACGGACAAGGCGAGGCTGGTGGCGGCGACATCGTGGACCCGGACCACCGACACACCGGCGAGGACGGCCAACGCCGAGGCGACCGCGGTGGCTGCATCCCGGGCCTTCGGATCCGACAACCCGGTGAGCGTGCCAAGGAACCGCTTCCGGGAATGCCCGATGAGGACGGGCCTCCCCCGGCCGACCTCGGCGGCGTTCGCCATCAACTCCAGGTTGTGCTGGAGCGTCTTGCCGAAACCGATTCCGGGGTCGACCACGATCGAGGCCTCGTCGATGCCGGCGTCGACGGCGGCAGCGACCGATCGCTCCAGATAGTCGGCGACCTCAACAACGACGTCTCCGTACCTCGGGGCGTCCTGCATCGTGCGGGGCCGGCCCTGCATGTGCATGGCCACCACGCCGACTTCGGTCTCGGCACAGACGGCACGCAGCGCTGGGTCGCGCAGGCCGGTCACGTCGTTGACGACCTCGGCACCCGCATCGATTGCCTCGGCAGCCACCGATGCCTTCGACGTGTCGACGGAGACGATGATTCCCTCGGCCGCGAGTGCTCGGACGACGGGTACCACCCGCCGCCGCTCCTCTGCCTCCTCCACGGGGACGGCTCCCGGTCGCGTCGACTCCCCGCCGACATCGATGAGCGAGGCGCCGTCGGCGACCATCCGATGAGCGGCGGCAACGGCGTCCTCGAGGTCGAGGTGGTCACCACCATCGCTGAAGGAGTCCGGCGTGACGTTGAGGATCCCCATGATCGGGGTGCCGTCGGCGTCGTCGAGGACCCGGGTCCGGAGCCGCCATCGGAGCGGCGTTCGGTTCACGATCGGTCTAGGTGGGCCAGTGCCTCGGCGCGGGTCGCCGGGTTGGTCTTGAAGATCCCCCGGACCGCCGACGTCGTCGTCTTCGAGCCTGCCTTCTTCACGCCGCGCATCGACATGCAGAGATGCTCGGCGGTCACGACCACCATCACTCCTTCGGGCTCGAGTACCTCCATGAGGGTGTCGGCCACCTGCGAGGTCAGGCGCTCCTGCATCTGGGGTCGCCGGGCGTAGGTCTCCACCAGCCGGGCGAGCTTGGACAGCCCGGTCACCCGGCCGTTCGGCATGTACGCCACTGCAGCCGTCCCGTGGAACGGGACGAGGTGGTGCTCGCACATGGAATAGAAGGGGATGTCGGAGACCATCACGATCTCGTGGTGGTCGTCCTCTTCGAAGACCGTCTCGACGATGGCGGTCGGATCCTGGTGGAGGCCCGCCAAGGTCTCGGCGTAGGCGCGGGCAACCCGGGCCGGGGTCTCCTGCAGTCCTTGGCGGTCGGGATCCTCCCCGACGGCGACGAGGATCTGGCGAACTGCTTGCTCGATGGCTTCGTGGTCCACGGACATGGGACGGAGGCTAGGCGGTGGCCGGTCGCGCCAAGGAGGCTGGTGGAGGTAGCCTCGGACGGTGGCAGAGACAAAGACGCTTGGGCTGAGCAAGGAGCGCGCCGAGCTCCTTTCCACCATCATCCTGTCCATCGCGGCGATCCTCGTTGCGTGGACATCCTTCCAGGCAGGCAAGTGGGGCGGCGTCCAGGCGATCGCCTTCTCCGAAGCGGGAGCGGCCCGGGTCGAGTCCACCCGCTGGGACACCCAGGCCGGCCAGCAGACCCAGGTCGACGTCGCCGTGTTCATCGAATGGCTCTCGGCCGTCGATGCGGAGTTGGACGAGGGTGTCGAGCTGTTCAGCCCCGACGGCGGCTACCTCGCCCCAACCGGCGCGCTCTCCAGCTTTCTCTACGAGCGCATGCGCGAGGAGTTCAGACCGGCACTGGACGCATGGCTTGCCGAGCGACCGATCGGGAACCCGGACGCCCCAAGGACGCCGTTCGAGATGGAGGCGTACGAGTTGGCCGCCCGGGCAGAGGCGGATCGATACGTGGTCGTGGCGGAGGCATCGGCCCAGGAAGCTCGGGACGCCAACCAGACCGGCGACACCTATGTGCTCACCACGGTGCTGTTCGCCGCCGTGCTCTTCTTCGCCGGCATCGCATCCAAGCTGGACCGCCAATGGAGCCGAAGCCTCGCCCTCTTCATGGCGATCCTCTTCGTGGTCGTCGGCGTGTACACCATCTCCAGCCTTCCGATCGAGCTCGGCGACGAGCTCTTCTTCTTGAACTGACCGCTGTCGGCGGTGCCTACTCGGTCTCGAAGTTGGCCATGGCGGCGGGAGCCGCCTCGGGAAGGGATTCGGGAATCCGGATGCGGCCGGCGCCGTCGGGATCGTGCTCCCACTTGGGAACGGCCGAGAGGATCTCGGTGACCTCGATGGCACTGAGCGTCTCCCGCTCCAGGAGAGCATTGGACAGCGCATGCAGGTCGTCGATGTGCGTTTCGAGGATCTCACGCGCCTCGTCGTGTCCGCCGGCGATGATCGCCCGGACCTCGTCGTCGATGCGGGTGGCGACCTCGTCGGAGTAGTCCTGGTGTGTCGTGTAGTCGCGACCGAGGAACACCTCCCCGTCCGCACGGCCGTACTTCATCGGCCCGAGGGTGTCGGACATGCCGTACTGCATGACCATCTTGCGGGCGAGGTCGGTGGCCTTGTCGATGTCGTTCGACGCGCCGGTGGACGGGTCGCCGAAGATGATCTCCTCGGCGGTGCGACCACCGAGCAACATGGCGATGCGATCCACGAGCTCGCCGCGACGGGAGTAGTTCTTGTCCTCTTCGGGCAGCGCCAGCGTGTAGCCACCGGCCCGACCGCGCGGAATGATCGTGATCTTGTGGATGGGGTCGGCATCGGGCAGGGCGAAGCCGACGAGCGCGTGTCCGGCCTCGTGGTAGGCGGTGAGCTTGCGCTCGTCCTCACTCATGAGGCGGCTCTTCTTCTCGGGGCCGGCGATGACCCGGTCGATCGCCTCTTCGAGCGTGTGCATCGTGATGAGGTTCTCGTCCTTGCGTGCCGTCAGCAGCGCTGCCTCGTTGATGAGGTTGGCGAGATCGGCTCCGGTGAACCCGGGGGTCTGGCGGGCGAGCGTCTTGAGGTCGATCTCGCCGGCGATGGGCTTGCCCTTGGAATGGACCTCGAGGATCTCGGTGCGCCCCTTGAGGTCGGGGCGGTCGACCACGATCTGGCGGTCGAAGCGGCCCGGGCGAAGCAGGGCGGGGTCGAGGATGTCGGGGCGGTTGGTCGATGCCATGACGATCACGCCGGAGTTCGTCTCGAACCCGTCCAGCTCGACGAGGAGCTGGTTGAGCGTCTGCTCGCGTTCGTCGTGGCCACCACCGAGACCGGCACCGCGATGGCGCCCGACAGCGTCGATCTCATCGATGAAGACGATCGCCGGGGACTGGGCCTTGGCCTGCTCGAAGAGATCGCGGACGCGGCTGGCGCCGACGCCCACGAACATCTCGACGAAGTCCGACCCGGAGATCGAGAAGAAGGGGACGCCCGCCTCACCTGCGACCGCGCGGGCGAGGAGCGTCTTGCCCGTCCCGGGAGGCCCATAGAGGAGGACACCCTTGGGGATCTTCGCCCCGATGGCCTTGAACTTGGCGGGGTTGGCCAGGAACTCCTTGATCTCCTGGAGCTCTTCGATGGCCTCCTCGAGCCCGGCGACGTCGTCGAAGGAGACCTTCGGCGTGTCCTTGCCGACCTGTTTGGCCTTGGCCTTGCCGAACTGCATCACCCGGTTGCCGCCGCCCTGCATCTGGGTGATGAAGAAGATCATCATGCCGAACAGCAGCAGGTAGGGCAGGAAGCCGAGGACGATCGTCCAGGCCGAGGTCGCCTCCTGCACGTTCGCCACCTGGGCGCTCACGGACAGGGCGGTGTCGGTGAGGATCTCCTCGTAGCCGTCGGGGTAGGACGACTGGACATCGGCGCCGAGGCCCTCGTTCAGGTCCTCGGTGGTCTCGGGAGCGTTGAGGAAGCCTTCGACGATGTCGGCCTCGGAACGGATCCGGACGGCCTCGTAGTCGCCCGCCTCGAGGTTCGTCATGAACTGGTCGAGGGTGATCTCCTCCGGACCGGTGGTCGTGTCGAACACCGTCTGGAGCGCGAAGACCACCACGAGGAGGATCAACGCGTAGACGACGATGGTGCGGACGGTGCGGTTCACGGTCTTGGGTTCTCCCGGGGCTCAGCTTCGTTCCCGAAGTGGGCACATGGTATGCCCTTGGAGGTCGTAACGCTCGGGTGGAGCGCTACTCCTCCTCCATGAGGGCGACGTGGGGGAGATTTCGGTACAGGCCGGCGTAGTCGAGGCCGTACCCGACGACGAACTCGGACCCGATCTCGAAGCCGGTGTAGCTGACATCGATCGGCACCCGCTGGATGTCCACCTTGCGCAGCAGCGCCGCCACTTCGAGCGATGCCGGCTTGCGGACCTTCAGGCTCTTCAGCAGGTAGGACAGGGTCAGGCCCGAGTCGATGATGTCCTCGATGATCAGGACGTGGCGTCCCTCGATCTCCGTGTCGAGGTCCTTCAGGATGCGCACCACGCCGGAGGTCTGGGTGGCGGCCCCGTAGGAGGACACCGCCATGAAATCGAACTCCACGGGGACGGTGATGTTGCGGGCCAGGTCGGCCATCACCATGAACGCCCCCTTGAGGACCCCGACGAGCAGGAGGTCCTTCCCCTCGTAGTCACGGGAGATCGCAGCACCCATCTCGGCCAGGGCCGATTGGATCTGCTCTTCGCTGATCAGCACCTCGCCGACCTTCACCATGCCTCCTCAACGCGGGCGTGCACGGAAAGGTAGCCGTCGCGACCGGCGGCGAAGCCGGGGTCCTTGCGGATCATCGGGATCCAGACCACGGAGTCGGCTTCGACGACCACCGGCCAGCAGCGACGGAGCTCCCTCGGCACACCGGCTTCGGCGAGTGCGTCGACGACGGGCTTGGTCCCGCTCCCCATGCCGATCCGGTCACCGGGCGCGGCGGCGCGAACGCCGGCGTCGGCACCGAGCGGCATCCCGGCAGTCGAGCCGGTCGGGCCGACACCGAAAGCGAACCCGCCCCACTCGACGGGCAGGTCGGCGAGCGGGATCGGACCCGGGACTGCGGGTAGCGGTCCGATCCGCAACCAGGTCCGGTCCCTGATCACGAGGTGGCCGCCGTCCAACTCGGCGCGCCGCGACTCGTTGTGTACGACGTCCAGGACCCGGTCGACCTCGTCGGTGCTGGGCGGGTAGGGCGGACGGATCCTCGTGAGGGCACGCCGGATGGTCTCGGCCCGGACATCGGGGTGGGCAACGGCGAGCGCGGGCAACGGGATCCGGGCGACTTCAGAAGAGGCACGGAACGCGAGCGCGTCGGCCGGTCGGGGCATGTGACGGGCGAGGCGTCCGAGGGCCCGGACGATCGACGGGTTCTCCTCGGCGAGCGACGGCAGGTGCTCGTGGCGGATGCGGTTGCGCAGGTGTCGGCGCTCCTCGTTCTCGGGGTCATCGACGAACCCGAGCCCACGCGATGCCGCCAGTGCCCGGACGTCGTCCCGGCCCATGTCGAGCAGCGGTCGCAGGGTCCGCCCGTCGTCGGCGCGCATACCCGAGACGCCCTCGGGCCCACTCCCTCGGATGATCCGGTGCAGGACGGTCTCGGCCTGGTCGTCGGCGGTGTGTCCGGTGACCAGGAACTCATCGGTATCGAGGGACTCGAGGAGAGCTGCGCGGCGCACCTGCCTGGCCGCCGTCTCGGAGGAGCCACGGGGGTCGACCTCGACTTCGGTGAGGGGGAGGTCGAGCTGGGAGGCGATCAGTCGGGCGGCAGCCGCGAGGTCATCGGACCCGGCGAACCCGTGGTGGACGTGGACCGCTCGTGCGGACATGGCGTGTTCGACGGCCATGGCGGCGGCGAGCGCACTGTCGGCGCCGCCGGAGAGCGCCACCACCACCGACCGACCGGCGAGGTCGACGCTCAGGCGACTCGGGCCAGCCACGAGTCGGCGTCGCTGATCTCGGGCAGGGTCGGCAGGGCGTCGGGGCCGGACCAGGCGGCGTCGAGGGCGTCCCACCCCGCCACCTCGGTCACCCGGTTCACGAACTGCTCGCCAAGCTCGTACTGGCGCATCTTCATCTCCATGCCGGTCAGCCGGAAGAACGCCGCCGTCCGGGGATCCATCCGGCGGGCCTTGAGCAGTCGGGACATGCGGTCCTGGGTGGTGAGGATGCGCTCACCGATGCGGTCCATGACCACATGTCCGTGGCCCTCGAGCAGGCACATCAGCGCCTGGATCTTGTCGACCTGGGCCTGCTGCTCCTCGGTGGCGAACAGGGAGAAGAGCCCACCTTCGTCGACCAACGGCCGGGAGCCGGCGATGGCGTCCGTCAGCCGGTCCGCCGCTCGGCTCCACCGGTTCGGGTCCGCCGTGCGGGCGCCGACCAGGCCGGTGACGAGGGACAGGAAGTGTTCGCGCAGCCAGGGGACGCCGAGGAACTGCGCCCGATGGGTCGCCTCGTGCAGAGCGAGCCAGGTGCGGAACTCACTCGGGCGGAACTGGTGGGAGCGTTCGAGGGCGAAGACGTTGGGGGCGACGAAGACGACGGTGTCCGCCTCGTCGCCGGTGGGGAGGACGAGCTCGTATTGGCCGAGGACCCGGCGAGCCATCACGCCCAGCAAGGCGCCGGTCTCGAGAGCGACGATCGTTGCGGCGCCGTCACCCATCCGACCGGCCAGCTGCTCGGTCTGGGGTGCCATCAGCGCCGTGAAGGTCCCGGCTGCCCGCTCGGCCCATTCCCGGCGTCCCACCGTGACCACCTCGGGGTGCTCGGGTGTGACGAGGCCCGTCTCCTCGGTGACCATCGGGGCCACCTCGGCGATGATGCCCGGTGCCGTGGAGGCGAGGAGCTCGCGGTGGTAGCTCTCGGCGAGGGGGTGCGTCCCGGCGACCCGTCCGGCCACTCGTCCGGCCAGCCGCCAGTCGACGGGGTCGGTGGCGACGTCGACCGTCACTCGACGGGGCGTTGTCGGCCCTTGACGACCTGGTTGAAGTACTGGATGACCAAGAAGGCCACCAGGACCACGGTGAGGGCGATGAGCGTCGGGATCAGGAACCGGTAGGTCCAGGCCGGGACTTCCTCGGCGGCCTCCGGGTTGAGATCGACCTCGACGGCGGGGTCGCCGACATCGACGAGCTCGGCCACCGGTTCGTCGCCCTCGCCCTCGGTGACCACCGCGTCCTCGGGCTCGTCCACGGCGAGCGCCGAGACGGGTAGGACCACGATGGCAGCGAGCAGGGCGAGCAGCAGGATTCGGGCGGTTCGTCGCATGGCGGGTGGAGCGTACCACCGGAGTCCGATCTGCCCACTCCGACGAATCCCCTTGACATGTGAGTATTGACTCACATATTGTCGGAAGCCATGGATGACACTTTCAAGGCCCTCGGCGATTCGAGCCGACGGCGCCTGCTCGATGCTCTCTTCGAGCAGGACGGCCGATCCCTCGGTGAGCTCGCCGAGCTCCTCCCCGAGATGACCAGGTTCGGGGTGATGAACCACCTCTCGGTGCTCGAGGAAGCGGGCCTCCTCACGACGCGGAGGGCGGGACGGCGGAAGCTGCACTACCTGAATCCGGTCCCCGTCCGCCAGATCCACGACCGATGGATCGACAAGTTCACGGCGCCCCGGGTGGGCGCCCTCACGTCCCTCAAGGCAGAGCTGGAAGGAGCCACTCCCATGTCCCGACCCGACCACGTGTACCAGGTGATCATCAACGTCGAACCCGAGCGGGTGTGGGACGCCATCACCTCGGGCGACCTGACCGTGCAGTACTTCTACGGCACGAGGGTCGAGAGCGACTGGGAGGTCGGCTCCCCCATCGTCTACACGTACCCGGATGGGTCGGTGGCCGCCGACGGCGAGATCCTGTCGATCGATCCGGGCCGCGAGGTGGAGATGACCTTCCACGCCCGCTGGGATCCCGACCTGGACGCCGAGGGACCGGCCCGGGAGATCTGGCGGGTCGAGGACTTCGGCGGCGCCTCCAAGCTCACGATGGAGCTGTACGACACCCCGTACGGATCGAAGACCTACGAGGACTTCACCAACGGCCTCCCGTACATCGTGTCGGGGATGAAGACCCTGCTCGAGACCGGCGAACGACTCCCGTCCCCGAGCTAGGTCGAAGGGGATCGGTCCGATTGTCGGTCCGGACCGACCGCCGGGAGGCGTGATTGCCCGAGCGGCCTAGCGGCAGCCGTTCTCGTCGAGGAAGCCCTTGAGCCGGGCTACGACGTCGTCCTCGACGTCGACCCGTGCACCTTCGCCCACACGGACCTTCAGGCGCTCCTCGAAGTCATAGAGGTCACCACAAGGCGGGCAGTGCCGCAGGTGCCAACGGACCTTGGCGCGATGGATCCATGTCATCTCGCCGTCGAGGAACGGGTAGATGCGGTCCAGGGCGTCGTCACAGGCCTTACTCATCGGCAGTCACTCCAACTATCCCGCGGTCGCGGGCCACATCGAACAACCTCGCCTGGAGCTGCTTTCTTCCCCGGTGGAGCCGTGACATGACCGTCCCGATGGGGACGTCCATGATCTCGGCGATCTCCTTGTAGGCGAATCCCTCGACGTCGGCGAGGACGACGGGGAGGCGGAACCGCTCGTCGAGCTCGGCGATGGCGTCCTTCACCTCGCCGTCGACGAAGGCATCGATGACCGACGATTCGGCCGATTGGGCGCTCGAAGGGGTGTCGGCCGAACCCATCTTCTTGTAGAGGTAGAAGTCCTCGAGGTCGTCGGCACCGACCTCGTCGGGCTTGCGCTGGGCCGAGCGGTACTTGTTGATGTAGGTGTTGGTGACGATCCGGTACAGCCAGGCACGGAGGTTCGTCCCCTCCTGGTAGGTGCCGTAGGAGCGGTACGCCTTGAGGAACGACTCCTGGAGGACGTCCTCGGCATCTGCGGGATTCCGGGTCATGCGAAGGGCGTGCGCGTACAGCTGCTTCGCGTACGGCATCACGTCTCGCTGGAAGTTCGCCTGGTCTGCCACGGCGGGCGAGGGTATCGGGGCTCGGGCTGTTGTCGGACACGAGCTACGGCTACGGGGGCCTCACCGTTACCATGCCGGCGCTCCCGCCGGAGTAGCTCAGGGGTAGAGCAGCTCACTCGTAATGAGCAGGTCAGGGGTTCAAATCCCCTCTCCGGCTCCCGCACGAAGCCCGCCACCACGGCGGGTTTCGTCGCGTCCGGGAAGTCCCTCAGTCGACGGCGACGACGACCTGCTCGAACACGTCGAACCAGTCGTCCAGGTCCATCCCGCCGTAGGAGCGTCCCATCCGGACGACCACGACGCCCGCATCAGGGTCGACCCAGATGAACTGGCCGTGGTTTCCGACCGCCGAGAAGCCGGACCGGTCGGGGGTCCACCAGTGGTACCCGTAGCCGTCGTGGGGCTCGGCACGGCGCATGGTCGCATCGGCAACCCACGTCGCCGCCACGACCTGTCGCCCATCGATCGTCCCGGCGTTGGCATGGACAATCCCCAGCTTCAGGAAGTCGACGGCCCGACCGTTGATGCCGGACTCCATCTTCTCGAAGCCCGACTCCTCCGAGTCCAGGCTCCACGAACCGGCGTACTCGGCGCCCATCGGGTGCCAAAGCCGGGATTCGAGGAACTCGGTGACCGACATCCCCGTGGCCCGCTCAAGGATCATCCCGAGGATGAGGGGGTTGTAGTTGTTGTAGAGGAACTCCTCCCCCGGCGGACCCTCGACCTCGGCCGAGAGCGCCACGCCCCTCAGATCCGGTGCGTAGTAGGTGCGGGCGGCATCGCCCCACGGCAGCACGTTGTCGCTGTAGGCGAGCCCCGAGGTCATGGAGATCAGGTGCTCGATGGTGATGTCGGCGAAGCGCTCATCGGACTCGAGCAGCTCGGGAACCCACTCGGTGACGGGGTCGTCCAGCGACAGCAGGCCCTCCTCGACGGCCAGACCAACCATCGTGGCGTCGAACGACTTGGCCACGCTGAACGAGGTCTGCACGGCTTCCCGCGACGAGCCGTTGAAGTAGGCCTCGTGGACGAGCTCACCGCCCTTGGCCACGAGGAACGCCGTCGTCTTGGTATCCGAGAGCAGCTCGACGAGCGGCTTGCCGTCGAGCTCGAGCGCGCGCATGGCGTCGTCTGCGCTGTCCGTCGAATCCAACCGGATGGGATCGGGAGCGGCGGACATCGGCCGGTCGGGGAACCACTCCCAGTCGTCGACGTCGGCGTCCAGATGGATGATCGCCCGCGCCGCGGCGGACTCGTCGACGTTGGCCCGGGCCCAAAGGAGGGCTCCGCCCACGACCAGCAGGACCAACCCGACGGAGACGGCCAGGACGCGCCAGATCCGTCGGCGGGGCGACCGCTCAGACATCCAGGATCTCCAGGACCACGCGATCCTCTTCGGCGAACAGGTAGACCACGGCACCGTTGGGAGCGAGCTCGATTGGTCGGGCAATGTGCACGGCCTCCGCCGCGAGGTCCATGTCGATCGACCCGATCAGGCTCCCATCGGTCCCGTACCTCCGCACCGACCGGTCCACGACGATCCCGGCATCGCCCACCGTGACCTCGTCGACCATCACCACGAGCGTGCCATCGGCGGGCAGACCGACCACGAAGGTGCTACCGATCTCGGTCTCGCGGTCGACCTCGATGCGGCGATCGCCGAGGCGGACCACCTCACCGGTTTCGGCCGCTTCGACCGCGACGGGTACCCCATCCAGGGTCAGGGAGTCCTGCCGCACGACCCCCGAAGCGTCGAGGCGTTCGTACCAAGCCCCGAGCTCGAACTCGAGCAGCCAGCCCCCGTCGTCCAGGGCCAGGCCGGTCAGCCCGTCGGCGAAGCGCGACCCGACCGGCACCTCGACCTCTCCGGCCAACGCACCGTCGGCGAGGGACACCACCCGGTACCTGTCGCGGGCCACGTCGACGTCGAGCAGGACGAGGAGGTCGCCCAGGGCCACCACGTCGACAACCGATTCCACACCGAGCTGTGCCAACGGGATGACTTCCTCGACCCCGTCGACATCGCGGGACACGAGGCGGGCCTCACCCCGTCGGGCCGCGATGGTGTCGGCCACCACGACAGTGCCGTCCGGCGAGACGGCGAACGAAGACGGCCCGGACGGCGGGGACCCTTCGGGGTCATAGGTGATCCCGTCCGCACCGACATCGATGCTGAACGACTGCGCTGAGACCGGCAGCGTCGTCGTCGGCATCGGGACGGTGGTCGTCGTCGACGGCGTCGAAGGCGCGCTCGACGTCGACGGGGGCGCGGCCGAGGAGCAGCTCGCCACGGCAACGGCCAGCACCAGTAGGAGTCCTCTGTGCATCGGGGTCAGAGGCTATGCCGACGGG
>JAHEFX010000120.1 GCA_024639975.1 bacterium | reverse complement strand
GGGAGCCGGCCCCCGCCGGCTCGCACCAGCTCGCAGAAGATCAGGAAGAGCTGGAAGGGCTTGATCGAGCCCGTGGTGAGGTCGTCGTCGCCGTACTTCGAGTCGTTGAAGTGGAACCCGCCGAGTCGTCCGACCATCGCGAGGCGACTGACGACCTGCTCGATGTTGGCGTTGGGGAGGTGGTGGCCGAGGTCGACGAGGCACGATGCCTTGTCCCCCGCTGCCTGGGCCAGGAGGAGCGACGAGCCCCAGTCCTGGTTGACGGTCGAGTAGAAGGCCGGCTCGTAGGGCTTGTGCTCGGTGTACATCTGCCAGTCGTCGGGCAGGTGGTCGTGAATCTGCGACAGGCCTTCGGCGACGCGCTCGAACTGGTCCCGGTGGTCCGCCTGGCCGGGATGGTTGGTGCCGTCGGCGAGCCACACCGTGAGTGCCTTGGAGCCGAGCGCGACGCCGAGATCGATCACGTACTGGTTGTGTTCGACGGCGACCCGTTGGACGGCGGGGTCGCTGTTGGCGAGGCTGCCGAACTTGTAGGTGAGCCGGCCGTCGTCGGTCGTCGACGGGTTGTCCTGGAAGGTGTTCGAGTTCATGGCGTCGAACCAGATGCTCCGCTGCTCGGCGTAGGCGCGCAGCGCTGCCGGGTCGTCGGGGTCGTCCCACGGCACGTGGAGCGAGATCGACTCGTTGCTGGCGGTGAGGGCGTTCAGGGCGGCGACGTCGTCGATCTTCTCCTCGGTGGTGCGTGGCTCGCCGCCGACGGGGAACCGGCCGAATCGGGTGCCCCCCGTGCCGACGGCCCACGAGGGGGCTGCGACCGAGAACTCGACGAGTGCCCCGACGATGGACTCGGCGGTCGTGCCCCCTTGTCGATCGAGGCGGGATGCCGTGGCGGCGACGTCCCTCTCGAGGTCGGCGGTGAGGGCTGCGTTCAGTGACGCGATGCGGTCTCGATCGATCATGGGAGTTCCTCCTATCTCAGGAATGCGGTTGCGACGCCGCTGTCGACGGGGACGAGGAGTCCCGTCGTCTGGGAGAGGTCGCCGCCCACAAGGGCGAAGACGGCGTCGGCCACGTGGTCGGGAAGCACTTCTTGCTTGAGCAGTGTCCGGCCCGCGTAGTACTCGCCCAGTTGCTCCTCGGGGACGCCATAGACCTTGGCCCGTTCGGCGCCCCATCCGCCGGCGAAGATCCCCGATCCCTGGACCACGCCGTCGGGGTTGATGCCGTTCACGCGGATCCCGTGTTCGCCGAGTTCCGCGGCGAGCAGGCGCACCTGGTGGGCCTGGCTGGCCTTGGCGGATCCGTAGGCGAGGTTGTTGGGGCCGGCGACGATGGCATTCTTGGACACGATGTACACGATGTCCCCGCCGAGGCCCTGGTCGATCATCGCCGCGGCGGCGTGCTTGGCCACGAGGAACGAGCCCTTCGCCATGACGTCGTACTGCAGGTCCCAGTCGGCCTCGCTGGTGTCGAGCAGGCCCTTCGAGAGGGAGAGGCCGGCGTTGTTGACGACGAGGTCGACACCGCCGAAGTGCCTGACGGTGTCGGCAACCGCCTCGGCGACGGCGGCTTCGGAGGTGACGTCGGTGGACAGTGCGATGGCGACGTCGTCGGTGCCGAGCTCGGCGGCGACCTCGGCAGCGGCGCCCTCGGCGATGTCGACGATGGCGACCACGGCGCCCTCGGCGCGGAGGCGGTGGGCGATCGCCCGGCCGATCCCCGAGCCGGCGCCCGTCACGAGCGCGACGCGTCCGGTGAGGGGCTTGGGGGCGGGTCGGCGGCGGAGTTTGAGCTCTTCGAGCATCCAGTACTCGACCCGGAACTTCTCCGACTCGGGTACCGGGTCGTACGTCGAGACCGCCTCGGCACCGCGGATGACGTTGATGGCGTTGATGTAGAACTCGCCCGCCACCCGGGCGGTCTGGCTGTCGACGCCGAAGCTGAACATGCCGACGCCCGGGACGAGGACGATGGCGGGGTCTGCGCCGCGCATGGCCGGTGTCTCCTCGTCGGCGTAGCGCTCGTAGTAGGCCCGGTACTCCTCGCGGTACTCCGCGTGGAGTTCCCTGAGGCGCTCCTGCTTCTCGGCGATCGGCGCCGACGACGGGAGGTCGAGGAGGAGGGGCCGGACCTTCGTCCGGATGAAGTGGTCGGGGCAGGACGTCCCGAGTGGGACGACGCGGGGCGCCGCCTCGCGACCGATGAAGTCGAGGACGAGGTCGTCGTGGAACCAGCGCCCGACGACCGGTTGGTCGGTCCCGGCGAGGCCGCGGATGTACGGGGCGAGCGCAGCTGCCTGTGCACGTCGTTCGGCGAGGTCGAGCGGCTCGAAGCCCGGCCGCATCGCGCCGAGTGGGTCGTCCTTCCCGTGCGCTGCAATGAACTCAGTGGCTTTGGCGATCGCGTCGAGGGAGGCGCGCTCGGCCTCATCGGAGGTCGAGGCCCAGGTGGTGAGGCCGTGGCCACCCATCACCACACCCCTCAGGTCGGGGTTGTCCTGGCGGAGACGCTCGACCTCCAGCGCGAGCGCGAAGCCCGGCCGACGCCAATCGACCCAGCCGAGTTCGCCCCCGAAGCACTCCTTGGTCAGGGCTTCCCCGTCGGCGGATGCGGCGATGGCGATCACTGAGTCCGGGTGGAGGTGGTCGACGTGGTCCTCCTCGATGAGGCCATGCATGGAGGTGTCGATGCTCGGAGCGGCCCCACCGGGGCCGAAGAGGCAATGGTCGAGCAGCTGGTGCATCTCGTCTTCGTGCTCGACGCCGCCGTAGACGTCCTTCAGCGAGCGGATCTTGTCGAGCCGCAGGGTGGCGAGACCGTCGGCGGTGAGGGTGCCGAGATCGCCGCCGGAGCCCTTCACCCACATCACGGGAACGTCTGCAGCGGAGATGGGGTCGGTGAGGCTGCCCTTGGCGGAGGTGTTGCCGCCTCCGTAGTTCGTGTTGCGACGCTCGGAGCCAAGCCGGTTCGAGCGCTCGATCAGCTGGCGAACAGGGTCTGGTCGGGAGTCCATGGTCATCTCAGCGTTCCCCAGCCCACACATCGCCGGTCATTCGTGCAGCACATGATGGTCATGCTCGACATGGCGATCTCCCATGAGGTCGATGCCCGAGACGGCTCACCAGCAGCCATCACACGCTTCGACGCCCTCGCCGCCCAAGGCCTCCTCCAATCCGGCCCTCGAGCGCCGCGCCTTGCTCCTGCCCTCACCGCGGCATCCTCCTCGCCCGTGCTGCCGTGGTTCTTCCGCGGTACATGCACGAAGCTCTGGTGCGTTTCTGTAAGATATCACTCCACTTCACACACGACGAAAGAATCTTCGAGGTGTCGCAAGACGATGGCAAGTCAACGGTCCTGTCTGCGCCGAACCCAAGAGTTGACGTCGAATGAGGAGACGGTTCCCTCGACCTCGCGCCTTCGCAGATCTCTTGAGACTCCGGAGACCGGTACTCAACCGGACCAAGGCCCGCCTCGCCCGCGCCCATACGATCGAGGATCTCCGCAGGATCGCTCGGCGAGTGACCCCGAAGGCGCCGTTCGACTACACAGACGGAGCGGCGGAGGAAGAGCTCACGCTGGCGAGGGCCCGGCAGGCATTCAAGGACATCGAGTTCCACCCGGCGATACTGCGCGACGTCTCGGAGGTTGACACCAGCTGCACGGTTGCCGGGGGTCCTTCATCGATGCCGTTCGGAATCGCCCCAACCGGGTTCACCCGCATGATGCACACGGCCGGGGAGAGAGCCGGGGCAGCAGCCGCCGGCGCGGCGGGCATCCCCTTCTCTCTTTCCACCGTCGGCACGGCGACTCCTGAGGAGGTTGCCGCCGCAAACCCGAACGGACGCAACTGGTTCCAGCTCTACATGTGGGCTGACCGTGATCTCTCGATGGACGTCATGAGTCGAGCAGCCAACAGTGGCTTCGACACCCTGCTGCTGACGGTCGACGTCCCGGTCGCCGGTGCCCGGCTCAGGGATCGGTACAACGGACTCACGATCCCGCCGACGCTGACACTGCGAACCGTGTTCAACGCCATCCCACGGGTTCGGTGGTGGTTCGACTTCCTGACCACGGAGCCGATCACGTTCGCCACCTTCAGCGAATGGGATGGCACCGTCGCAGAACTGCTGGACATGATGTTCGACCCCACCGTCGACTTCGACGATCTCGTATGGATCAAGGATCAATGGCCGGGCAAGGTCGTGGTGAAGGGCATCCAGACGCTGGAGGACGCCCGACGTGTGGCCGATCTCGGCGTCGACGGCCTCGTCCTGTCGAACCATGGCGGTCGGCAACTCGACCGTGCGCCGATCCCGTTCCACTTGCTACCGACGGTGGCGGGCGAGATCGGCGACGACGTCGAGGTGATGGTCGACACGGGGATCATGTCAGGCGCCGACATCGTCGCATCGATCGCCCTCGGAGCGCGGTTCACCTTCATCGGTCGCGCCTACCTGTACGGCTTGATGGCCGGTGGCCGAGCCGGCGTGGACCGCTCGATCGAGATCCTCTCCGACGAGATCGTGAGAACCATGAAACTCCTCGGAGTCCAACGACTCGACGAACTCGAACCCAGCCATGTGACTCAACTTCACCGATTCCATGGCGCCCGAAGGACCTAGCCGTCGATTCGTGGCCCGTCCAGCTCAGCCACGGCCGACCCAGGCAGCCGTCCGTTCGTAGTCGACTAGCGGCGGTGGCTCCATCCGGACGAGCCACTGCGCTCGCCTTGTCGGCTCATGCAACGCGTGACGCGGGCCACCCTGCATCTCACCCACCCCCAGGAGACCGCCCCAGGCCCGAGTCAGCTGCCACCGGTCCTAACCTGCCCCCACCGCCCGCGTAGCTCAGGGGATAGAGCAACTGCCTCCTAAGCAGTAGGCCGCAGGTTCGAATCCTGCCGCGGGCACACCGGCCCGACCCCGAGGCGCCTCCGCGGCAGGTCTCGGCCCTTCGTCGTGGCGCCGCTCCCTCAAACGCCCAACGCGAACTCGTACCGATCGAGACGAAAACGCACGTAGGCGATGAGGAAGAAGATGAGCACCGCCATCGCCGGCCAGGCCACCACCGTCCGGGCGACGACGAAGTCGGAAGCCGATGCAACGGTCAGGTGCCACGCCTCCCATCCGGTGGCAGCGAGCTCCGCCAACGCCCACGCCACGGTGACCTGCCTCGCGACCCTCAGGTAGACCGGGTGCTCTGGCGTCAACCGCCGGTAGGGGGTCACGAGCGGCAGGAGCAGCGAGGCGACGGGCCTCCGGGTGAATGCCGTCGAGCCGACGAGGAGCGCAATGAACGCGCTCAGGACCAAGCCGGCTCCGAAGTACACGACCTGTGACCCCGTGATGACCCCGGCCACCGCTTTGACGGCGACATACAGGAGTGAGATCGGCAGTACGACGCCGACGCCGCGTCCCCGGTTCCGGCGGACGACGATGGCCACCACGGAGATGGCACTTGCAGCCACCATCGCCGGAACGAGACCGAACCATCGGTCGGCCACCAGGAATGCCGCAGTCGGCAGGAGGGAAGTCAGCGTCGAGGCGAAACCCGGTGCGCCGGCTTGGACGACGGACCGGTCGAAACGGTCGAGCCAGTGGTCGCTTGGTGGTCGGGGTTCGGAGGTCGTCATGTCGTTGTCATCCGGATCGGGCACGGCGCCCATCCGACGCCTGCCACAAGTCTCTCCGAAGGGGTCCCCGTGCACATCAGCCGATCGGTTGATCCGAGAACCCGCCGACCGGTCGATGTGCCGGATCGATCCTCGTTCGACACTGGACGCAGTCCGACAAGACGAAAGGAACGGACCACATGCACACCCACACTTCCGACCACACCACCAAA
>JAHEFX010000119.1 GCA_024639975.1 bacterium | reverse complement strand
CCAAAAGGCACCCATCCCCCCTGGCGGGCGGATTTCTCTGGTCAGCGGGGGGTCAGGCGGTGGCGGTGGCTGGGGAGTCGGCGGGCCAGGATTCGACTTGGACTTCGCCGGTGAAGCCGTCGACGAGGACCGTGGCGCCGTCGAGGGCCCGGGCGTTGGCGACCGAGGCCACGCACGGGATTCCCATCTCTCGGGCGACGATGGACGAGTGGGCGAGCATGCCGCCGGCGGCTGTGACCACCGCTCCAGCCTTGGAGAAGAGGGGCGTCCAGGCCACATCGGAGTACTCGACGAGGAGTACCTCGCCGTCGGCCAGTGCGTCGGACTCGCTGAGTCGCTCGATGAAGCGAGCGGTGCCGCGGTAGCGACCGCGGCTGGCGCCGACGCCGTTGAGCACTTCGGCGACCTCGGTCGATTCGGGGATCCACTCGTCGCCGACGATCATCTCGGGCATCACCAGCCCGGCGACGGACTCCATCTCGGCCTTGGCATCCTTGACCCCTGCTTGCAGCGGGCGGGAGCCGGTGAGGGCGATGACGGCCTCGTCGTGGGTCACGTAGAAGATGTCCTCGGCAGCGCCCAGCGACCCGTTTGCTGCGAGTCGGCGGCCGACCTCGAGGAACCGCGGCCGCAGAAGGCCGTAGCCGTGGGTCCATGCGGCGCCGACCGCTTCGCGCATGGTCTCGTGGGCGATTGCCACCTTGCGGCGCCTGGCCAGTTTGCGAGTGGGGGCTTCCCACGCAGCTCGCTGGATGGGAACCGTCCCGCTGGACGTGGCGAGAGCGAGCTTCACCGGGATGGTGGGGTCATCCTTCCAGCGGGGCACGGACAGGTCGTTGTCGCTTTCTGAGAGGTACCCGAACGCGCCGATCACGCGGTCAAGCGCCCCGGCAGAGGCGGCGTCGAGTGCTTCGAGGTCACCGGTCTTGGCTCGCATGCGGTCCTCTTCTGACAGGCCCTCGAGCGCCAGGGAGAGCTCCCGGATGGCGGCACTGGGGTCGACCAGCAGCCCGTCGGCGACGCCGATCTCCTCGAAGTCGAGCCCAGCGGCGGCCAAGGCCTTCTTGAAGCGGGCGGTGTGGGCGCTGGAGAGAAGCGGTGTCACGATGTTCAGGTAGGCGGTCTCCCGGCCCAGCTCGGTGAGTCGATCGATTTGGTCGACGAGTTCCCTGTCGGAGAGACCGGAGAGGTCGTCGACGTCGAGGGCCCGGTACCAAGCCTCGAGGGCCTCGCGTCGCGGTTCGACCCAGGACCGAGCCCGCAGGAGGCGCAGCGCCAGACCGAGCATTCGGGGGAGCTTCAGGAACGTGGCCGCACCGGGGCGCATCCGGCCCTTGGCGCCGGGTAGGCCCAGGAGGTTCTCGAGGGAGTCACGAGGCATACCCATCAACTCGAAGATGTCGCCGATCGCCCGCATGTCGAAGTACGACCGGTAGGCGAACGAACGGGCGAGGGACTCGGGCTCGAGGTCATTGGGCCCGATCGCTTCGGTGAACAGGCGGACCCAGGCGGCGTTGACCATGGGGACGTTCACCGACCAGACGAGCGGCTTGATCATCCCGGGCATCACGTCCTTGGCGATGGCCCGCGAGTAGATGGGCACGTCGCCGATCGTGGTGATCGGACGGATCTGGACGATGTAGAGGTCGGTGCCGTCCCAGACCCATTCGAGGTCGGCCGGCCCGAAGTCCTCGGCGAGGCGGATGGTCTCGGCGGCCACCTGACTGGCAAGCTCCGAGCCGGCTCCGTCGTCGGGCTGCTCGGTCACCTCGCCGTTGCGAAACGTCCAGCGCCGGGGGTCGGCGCCGTCCTGGAGCAGGGCGTCGCCGCGTCCTTCGATGGACTCGACGATCACGTCGGAGAGGCCGGTGACCGGGTTCCGGGAGAACGCGACGCCCGAGACGACGGGGGTCACCATCTCCTGGACGATGACCGCCATCTCCTCGTCCTTCTCCTTGGCGGCCAGCACGTGGCCGACCGATATGGCGACGTCGGCACCGGCCACGTCGAGCTCGGTGAGGTACTTGCCGGCGGCGGCGGTCTCCGTGGTGTCCTCGGCGGCGGCCGAGGAACGGACGGCATAGAGCCCGACCGGATCCAGGGGCAGGTCGGCGACTTCGTCGGGACCGGCGATCACCCAGGTGCGCGGCACCCGGGCGTCGTGGCGGGCGAGCCATTCGAGGCTCGATGCCTTGCCGCCTGCGCGGCGCCGACCGATCGTGTTGGTGACCTGTCGGCGGCTCATCGGCCGGTGAAGACAAGGAAGGGCGTGTAGTCGTCGAGGATCCCGAACTGGCCGGTGTACTCATAGCCCCAGAAGTTCTCGTAGAGGAAGAAGTCCGGGTAGATCCACGCCGAAGTCGACACCATCACGCCGAGGACGCCGATGATCACCCACCCGGCCGTGTTGTAGGCCTTCGGCTTCGGCTCGGAGGTCAGGATGCGGTACGAGACGATGTTGCCGGCGAGGACGCCGAGCGCCCCGGAGCCGATGTCGAAGGCGAGGATGCCCTTGCCGATCAGCGGGATCGCGATACCGAGGTAGAAGTAGAAGGCGACCATGAGGGCGAGGGGCGTGACGAGGATCGCCAGGCCCTTGCCCCACCAGAAGTTGTTCGCCCCGCCCCGCGTGTAGGCGTGCTGCACGAGCGCGAACACGAGCGCCGGCCAGAAGTAGAGCTTGAGGTGTTCGAAGGTGCTCTCGTTGACCGACCCGAATGCCGCTACCCACGGGGTGAAGTTCGACAGCTCGAAGGCGAAGTGGAGCGCGCCGGCGAACAAGTTGATGACGAAGAACGCACCGATCTCCCACCGGAGTACCTGGCGCTTGTCGACGCCGCCGTGGGCGGGGTCGGCGACGTCCGGCTCGGGGAGCGGTTTGGTCTCCATCACAGGACCCCGCCGATGAACAGGGCGCCGATGACGACGAACACGCCACCGACGGCTCGCAGGGCGATGGTGCCCGCCCGGTAGCGGTGCGAGATGTCGCCGATCAGCACGCCCAGCAAGTGGATGAGGGCGGTGCCGAGAAGGAATCCGCCGGCGTAGACGAACGGCTCGGCCACGGTCGGGATCTCCATCCCGTGGGCGTAGCCGTGGAAGAACCCGAAGAAGGCAACGGCGCCCATGGTGGCTCTCAGTTCGAGGCTGCGGTCCAGGAGGATCAGGGCGCCGAGGCCGATCACGGACAGCGCGATCGACAGCTCCACGAATGCCGAAGTAATCCCGAAGTCGTAGGCACCCGAGGCACCTCCCACGGCCATCATCACGACGAAGGTGGCGGGGACCGTCCAGATCGCCTTGCCGCCGATGTAGGCCGAGATGATGCCGACGGCGACCATCGCCAAGAAGTGATCGAGGCCGAGCACGGGATGGAGCAGTCCACCGAGGAACGAGCCGAACTCGATCACCTGGTCCTCGTGGGCGGCAGCTGGCGCCGCTTCCAAGAGGACCACAATGGCGGTCATCAGGGTGAGTTGTTTGATCCGTCGCATATCGTATTCATTCGGAGCAGGCATCCGGGGCGGATGATCGCTCCGCACCTGTGTCTTGGAGGCGAGGTGCCGGGACACCGCCAGAAGGAGACGGGCTCTTGGTCGAAACAGCAATCTTGACCGCGGGATACCTGGTCGGGTCGATCTCGTTCGCCCGGGTCCTCGCCCGCCTGTTCCTTCGCGGCGAACACCTACAGGGTACGTCGCTGGACATTGGAGGGGGGGAAGCTTTCACGTCCTCCAACGTCAGCGCCACGACTCTTCGGATGATCGCCCCCAAGCTCGGACCGTGGGCAGCGATCCTTGACATCGCCAAGGCGGCCATCCCGGTCCTCATCCTTCGGATCTGGTTCCCCGACGACATCTACGCCGTCCTGTGGGCCGGCGCGGTGACGGTCGGGCACATCTTCCCGGTCTTCCATCGGTTCAAGGGCGGTCGCGGTACGTCGGTGATCCTCGGCTCGGTGCTCGTGCTCGACCCGTTCGCATTCCCGGTGACCCTGGTCATCGGCTACGCGATCGGCCTCTACCTCTTCAAGGACGTACTTCTCGCCCACCACGCCGGGTGGATCGTGCTGCTGCCCTTCTGGTTCGCCGCCACCGGCCAGTGGGATCTAGCCGCCTACGGCTTGCTCGCCAACGTCGCTCGCTGGAGCGTGTCGGGCCCGGAAGTGAAGGAGTGGTGGGGGTTCCGCAAGGCGGGAGTCCTCCAGACCGAGGCCTTCCACGACGAGATCGAGAAGTCCCACATCGGCGCCATCCACGGCTGGCTGCGCAAGCGCGGCTGGATCCACTACCCGTACATGGACGCCGCCTGACCACGGGTTCGCCGAGCCTGGGAATCTCCTCGGCTTGGGGCTAGGCGTAGGTGCGGTCGAAGGAGCGTTCGATGCCGTCCGCGAGCTCGGACTTCTTGAACAGCCAGGTGCGTGCGTGCCCCCCGGGGATCTCCCGGAGCTCCGAACCCTGCCAGTGGGCGTGTAGTCGGCGTGCCTCGTGGGGGACGACGAAGCCGTCGCCCTTCGCCGCCAACAGCACCGAGGTGGCGTGGTGGGGCAGCGGATCGCGGTGGCAGGCGCCCGGCGCATCGAGGATCTCGAACAGTCTCGCCTTGGCCGGTTCGTCGAACCGGGGCGCGAGGCGCGTGCCCATGATTCCCTTGGTGAAGGTCCACGCGGGTGAGTGGGCCGCCGGGGAAAGGGCGACGGCTGCAGGGAACGGCAGGACCAGCGACGTCGCCACCGAGTAGCCCGCGCCCATCGAGAAGCCCGACACGCCCACCTGGCGGTCGGACCTCAGCGAGTCCAGTAGGGCTCGGGACTCCCGCACCGTGATGAGCGCCTGCAAACAGAAGTCGGAGACGGTGCGAATCGGCAGGTGGCCCTCATGGATCCGACGCGGCCCGAACAGGGGGTTCATCAACAGCAGGGACGAGATGCCGCGCCGGGCGAGGATCCGGGCCAGCCGGCGGCGGGGCACGAACGTCTCGTCGCCCCAGGCGGGGAGCAGCAGGACCACGCGGTCGGAGCCGCCGATCGGTTCGACCAACTCGACCACACCGTCCAAGGCCGGACCGGAGAGGTAGTCATCCCACGGCGAGTCGAACCCGCCCGGAGTCCTCGTGATCCCCTGTTCCTCGACGGGGCTGCCCCAGGCGACGTCGAACGGTCGGATCGGGGTCTCGGGGCCGAACACCTCGAACATCTCGTCGAGGATCGCCGGGTCGCCGAACCCGTCCGGGAAGACCTCGCCCCGCGACGGGCGAGCTCTCATCGCGACCTGGGTGACGCGATCGATCGGGTCCACCATGATCAGGCCCTGGTGACCCAGTCGGTGACCAGGGCCAGAACCGCCGGGGCGACCGGCTCCTTGACCTGCTTCTTGTAGGTCCGCAGGTTCGGCTCCGCCTCCTCGACCCGCAGCAGGTGGGTCACGTCGTCGAGGACATGGCCCTCGAACGGTCCCGCCACCAGCTCGCCGATCCGGGCGACGTCGCCGGGGTCGACCTGGATGTCGTGGCTGCCAGTGATGGCGAGGACCGGGGTCTCGAGGCCCCGCAGTGTGTCGGCCGGGTCGTGGGTCAGGAACTCACGGAACCACTTGGCGTTCACCTTCTGGAACTGCACCTTGACCACGTCGTCGGTGGTCTCGGCCAGCTTGTCGAGCTGCTTGGCCTGCTGTTTGGTCGGATCGATCCGGAGGAGCTTGAGGATCCAGCCGACGGCGGCGGGAAGGGTCTCGGTGACCCGCTTGCCCTGCCACTCGAGCACGGCCCGGCCATCCTGGGCCGGTGCGGCGAGGAGGACGACCCCGGCCGTTTCGTCGGCGAGCTCGGTCACGATCGCGGCGCCCTCCGAATGGCCGATGGCGAAGCAGCGGTCCGGGTCGACGACCTCGTGGGCTCGCATCGTCCCCAGGGCGACCCGTGCGTCGGCGACG
>JAHEFX010000118.1 GCA_024639975.1 bacterium | reverse complement strand
ATCGCCATCGCGCTGCGAGAGATGGTCCTCGCCGTTCACCCCGACGCCGTGGAGGTGGTTCGCCTGGGCGACCGCGCCGCCACGTTCGGGGTCGGCCCGAGAAAGATGTCCGAGGGCCACACCTACGTCCTGCCGTATTCGAGGCACGTGAACCTCGGCTTCTACGACGGTGCCGATCTGGCGGACCCCGGAGGCCTCTTGGAAGGCACCGGCAAGAAGCTCCGACACGTCAAGGTGCGGGCCGTCGATGAGACGGTCAACCCGGCCCTTCGTGACCTCGTGGTGGCTGCACTCGCCGAACGGCGCCGGGCCCATGCCTAGGCGAGCGCCAGCAGGTCGAGGACCCGTTCCAGGACGAGTCCCGTTGCACGGGGGTCGTGGTCCGGCGTGCTCGAGTCCGTGAACAAGTGGGTGGAACCGTCGTAGACGAACAGGTCCATCGAGTCGCCGATCGTCGCCTTCAGGTCCTCGAGGACCTCGAGGTCGCCCCAGTCGTCGTCCCGATTGGTGTGGGCCTGCAGCGGTAGGCCTTCCGGCCACCCGTCGCCGAAGAACCCGAGGGGCACCCCGCCGTGGATGAACACGGCCCCGCCCACCCGAGGGTTGTTCTGGGCGACCTTCATGGTCGGCATGTTGCCGAGGGACATGCCGATGACGACGAAGCCGGCCGCCAGCCCGGAGGCCACGCCTTCCCCCCGATCGGCGATCGTGTCGAATCCGACAGCTTCGGCATGGGCAACGCCCGCTTCGATGGTGTCGAATCGGCTCCCGTCGAACAGATCGGGCACGACCACGCCGTGTCCGGCGGATCGGAGGGCCTCAGCGAAGGCGTCCACGCCCGGCGTTCTCCCCAGGGCGTGGTGGAACAGTGCGACTTCGGCCATGGCCGAACGATATCGGACCGTTCTACGGCCAACGCCTCCCTACCCTTCCCGCACGATGCTCATCGTTCGCGACCTCCGTGTGGAGGTCGGCCCCCGGGTCCTCCTCGACGAGGCCGCGTTCACCCTCCAGACCGGCGACAAGGTCGGTCTGGTGGGTCGGAACGGCGCGGGCAAGACGACCTTGATGAAGACGCTCGCCGGGGAGCGCACCCCTTCCCACGGATCGATCACCAAATCCGGTCACATGGGCTACTTCAGCCAGGAAGCGCACATCCCCGACGATGGCCGTTCCCTCACCGCCTTCGACCGCATCCTCGAGGCACGCGGTATCGGCAAGCTCCTCGTCCGGATGGAGGAGACCCGTCGGGCGGCGGCGGCAGCCGAAGGGGACGAACTGGATCGCCTCGTGCGGCGCCTGGCCCGGCTCCAGGACGAGCTCGACACGCTCGGTGGCTACGCCGCCGAGGCCGAGGCGAAGCAGATCGCGTCGAATGTCGGCATCACCAATGACGACCTCGACCAACAGGTCATGTCCATGTCCGGTGGCCAGCGCCGCCGGGTCGAACTGGCGCGCATCCTGTTCGCCGAGACCGACTTCCTGATCCTCGACGAGCCCACCAACCACCTCGACCTGGACGCCAAGGCCTGGCTCATGGACTGGATCGCCGCCTACAAGGGCGGCGTCCTCGTCGTGAGCCACGACCTGCCCCTGCTCGACGAGGCCATCACCTCGGTGCTCAGCCTCGAGAACTCGAGGCTGGAGGCCTACCGCGGCAACTACAGCCACTTCCTCACCGAGCGGGACCGGCGTCGCGAGCAACGTGAGAAGGAGCGGCGCCACCAGGACCAGAAGGTCGCCCAGTTGGAGGCGACA
Source organism: bacterium (assembly GCA_024639975.1). Taxonomy (GTDB): domain Bacteria; phylum Actinomycetota; class Acidimicrobiia; order Spongiisociales; family JAENVV01; genus JAHEFX01. The sequence continues at coordinate 4,180 of JAHEFX010000118.1, read as the reverse complement.
GCCGCGCGGTTCAAGGGCAAGACCGAGAAGATGGCACGCAAGGCCAAGACGCTCGAGAGTCGGGCCGACCGGATCAAGCGGGACCTCGTCGAGGTGGAGAAGCGGGGGAAACAGGTTGCGGTCCGATTCCCGCAGGCACCTTCGGCCAACCGGACCCCCCTCGAGGCGAGTGGTCTCGGGAAGGCCTACGGCGACAACGTCGTCTTCCTCGACGTGGAGGTGGTGATCGAACGGGGCGAGACGCTGCTGCTCATGGGACTGAACGGCGCCGGCAAGACGACGCTCCTGCGCATCCTCGCGGGTGTCGAGGCACAGGATCTCGGTGTGGTCTCGGTGGGCAACAAGACGAAGCTCGGCTACTACGCCCAGGAGCACGAGCAGATCAAGACCGGCAGGACGGTCTTCGACCACGTGCGCGATGTGAGCGACCTGCCCGACACGGACCTCAGGTCCCTGCTCGGGCACTTCCTGCTCGCCGACAAGGTCGACCAGGACGCCGTGACCCTCTCAGGCGGGGAGAAGACCAAGCTCGCCCTCGCCCAGGTCGTGCTTTCCCGCCCCAACGTCCTGCTGCTCGACGAGCCGACCAACAACCTCGATCCCCAGGCCAAGGACGCGCTCTTGGAGGCACTCGAGGCGTTCGGTGGCACGATCATCCTCGTGTCCCACGACACGGACTTCGTCGCGGCCCTGGAGCCCGATCGGGCTCTCCTGATGCCGGATGCCGACATGAAGTGGTTCGACGAGGAGCTACTCGAACTGGTGGCCTTGGCCTGATTCTGCACCCGGCCGGCGCGGACCCTTCCTCTCAGAGAGAGATCCCCCGTTCGAGGGGATTGGCCCCGGTACGAGAGCATGCGAGTGAGTCGGGCTCGATCGACGTCGACTTCGCCACGAGGAATCCGACCCCCACGATGAAGTGGACCGGGACCAGGACCCCGGCAGGCGTCCAATACCGGCTCAGGCCAAGGCGGCCCGGAGCTCGGCCACGGCGGCGGTCTTGCCGTCCGGGTGGGCGAGGATCCCGCTCCCGCTGATGAAGTGCTCGGCGCCTGCCGCGTATGGTCCGGCGATGTTGTGGGCCTTGATCCCGCCGTCGACCTCTATCGGTGCCGAGTTGCCTGCCGCGTCGAGGAGACCGCGGGCCGCGTTGATCTTCGGCTCCATCTCCGCGATGTAGCCCTGGCCGCCGAACCCCGGCTCGACCGTCATGACGACGAGTAGGTCGATGAGCTCGATTGCCCCCGCGAGGGCGTCCAATCCCGTGCCCGGGTTTAGGGCGACGCCCGCCCTGCCGCCGGCACTGCGGATCATCCCCAGTGACCGGGCGAGGTCGTCGGTGGTCTCGGCGTGGACGATCACCGTCTCGCAGCCGGCCTCCAGGTAGTCGAGGGACCAACGGTCCGGGTCCTCGATCATGAGGTGTGCTTCGTAGGGAAGGTCGACGACCTCCCGGCAGGCGGCCACCACCCCCGCCCCGAAGGTGAGGTTCGGGACGAAGTGGCCATCCATCACGTCCCACTGGACGGCATCGACACCGGCTTGGGCGAGGTCCCGTAGCTCGTCACCCAGCCGGTCGTACCGGGAGCCGAGCACGGAGGCGATGATCTGGATCACGCCACGACGGTAATCGGGTGCGTCGCTCTCATCGGACCTCTGGCCGACGGCCGGACCGGTGAAGTCCGAGCCGCACTCCCTGCCCTAGCGTCGGGTGCGTGATCGATGCCATCGCCGATGCGTTCAGGTTCCAGTCCGACGCGTGTGGGCGCCTCGGTTCGCCGCTCTCGGCCCGGCTCTGTGACACCGGCCTCGCCGACATCGAGGCCGGGGGACCGCTCGCCGGGATCGTCTCCCATTGGGATCCCGATCTGGACCCGAAGAAGAACGTCGTGGCCCTGCGACTGCTCGGCACGGCCCATCGCCTCGTCCTCCTCGGGCAGGCACCCGACCTGGCCCGCCACTACCCGTCGGCCGGCGGCGCCCCTGGAGCCGGAATGGAGGCCGACTTCCTTGCCCTCGTGTCGGAGCGTGCCGATGCGTTCATCGCCGGTCTCGGTGAGCAGGTACAGACGAACGAGGTGGGACGCGCCGCCGTGCTCTTCCCCGGACTCTCGATGGCCGCTGCCACGACCGGACTTCCCGTCCGCCTGTTGGAGATCGGGACGGCGGCGGGGCTGAACCTCCGCCTCGACCATTTCGGGTACGACCTGGGCGGGGTGGTCCTGGACGGCTCCCCGATGCTGGTCCCGGAGTGGAACGGTGCTGCCCCGTCACTGGTCGCCCCGGACATCGTCGAACGTCGAGGCTGTGACCTGGAGCCGATCGATGTCGTCACCGAAGCGGGCGCCGCCAGGGCCGAGTCGTTCGTGTGGCCCGACATGACCGAGCGGTTCGAGCGGATGGCGGCGGCGGTCGCCGTGGCGCGAAAGGTGCCGGCGAGGCTGGACGCGGTCCCGGCAGGGGAGTGGCTCGACGAGCTCTTCACCCCGGCCGACGGAGCCCTCACCGTGCTCCAGCACTCCGTCATGTGGCAGTACCTGCCCGATCCCGACAAGGCGGCGATAGAGGCGTTGGTCGACGAACGAGGTGCGAGGTCAACGGTTTCGGCACCCCTCGCCCAGCTCGCCTTCGAGCCACGCTTTCGCGAAGACGGGTCGTGGACGTTCGAGCTGACACTGCGCATGTGGCCCGGCGGACGACGTCGTCGTCTTGCCACCGCCCATCCGCACGGTGCGTGGGTGCGCTGGAGGGAATGAAAGCGCTTACATGCCCAATGAATGGGGTCATTCGGGACATTTGGGTGGCTTGGTTGTAATCGCTTTCGGCCGGGCCTAGGATCGGGTGATCCGCTGCACGGGAGTTGCGTCTTGGCCACCATCAGTTTCGAGGACGTCGGGAAGATCTATCCCGGCGGTACCCGAGCCCTCGAGTCCGTCAACATGGAGATCGCCGACGGCGAGTTCGTCGTGCTGGTCGGTCCGTCCGGTTGTGGCAAGTCCACCCTGCTGCGGATGATCGCCGGCCTCGAGGAGATCAGCGAGGGGACGATCTCCATCGGCGACCGGGTAGTGAACGACGTCGCCCCCAAGGACCGCGACATCGCCATGGTCTTCCAGAACTATGCCCTGTACCCGCACATGACGGTGTACGACAACATGGCCTTCGGCCTGAAGCTGCGGAAGTTCTCCAAGGACGACATCGACAGCCGCGTCAAGGACGCCGCTCGCGTCCTCGAGATCACCGACTACCTCGACCGGAAGCCGAAGGCACTCTCGGGTGGTCAGCGCCAGCGAGTCGCCATGGGTCGTGCCATCGTGCGCGAACCCTCGGCCTTCCTCATGGACGAGCCGCTCTCGAACCTGGACGCCAAGCTCCGCGTGCAGATGCGCTCCGAGCTGGGCCTCCTGCACGCCCGCCTCGGCACCACCACCGTCTATGTGACCCACGACCAGGTCGAGGCGATGACGATGGGTGACCGGGTCGCCGTGATGCGCAATGGGATCATGCAGCAGGTGGCTTCCCCGGCCGAGCTCTACTCCGACCCGGTCAACCTCTTCGTCGCCGGGTTCATCGGCAGTCCGTCGATGAACTTCATCGGTGGCGAGTTCTTGACGGTGGACGGCAAGCCGCACCTCAGGTACGGCGAGCAGGACCTCGAGCTCCTGCGGACTCCCGAGGGTGAGTACACCGGGGAGATCGTGCTGGGTGTGCGGCCCGAGGCGTTCCGCGTGCCCGAACCGGGCGAGGAAGTCCACCCCAACCGGATGATGCGTGGCAAGGCCGACCTCGTCGAGCAGCTCGGTTCCGATGCGTTCGTGCACTTCGAGCTCCCGGTCAAGCCGGTCATCACGCCCGACATCCGCGAGCTCCTGGAGGACGAGGGCGCCGATCCCTCGACCCTGGGGGATACCACGAAGATGGTCGCCCGGGTCGATCCCGTCCTGGCCCCCAAGGCCGGGGAGGACTTCGAGTTCGCCGTCGACGTGGAGAAGGTCCACTTCTTCGAGCCGCAGACCGGCGACGTCATCAAGCTGAAGGAGATCGCATCGGCCTGACCCCGGGTCCGATCCGATCCGAAGGGCCCGGCCGCTCGGCCGGGCCCTTCCCTTCGTCCGGGAAGAATTCTGGATGTAACCGTTTACACATAGCGGTGTAACCGTTTACAGTGGGGAGTGACCGC
>JAHEFX010000026.1 GCA_024639975.1 bacterium | reverse complement strand
CGTCGTTGGGTTCGTGATGATCAGTTGGGACGTGGAACCGGACCCGCCTGCTGAACGTGGGTGAGCCCGTTGCGGTCCGTGCCCGTATCCCTAGCCCGGGTCCTTGCGTCCCCTGGTGAGGCGGTGGGCGCCTTCGACGAGCAGCCATCCCAAGGTGATGAACGGCACGAGCGGGAGGTTGTCGGCTCCGCTCAGAGCAACGTAGATGTTTGCGAGCACCATCCCGAGCGGGGCGGAGGCCAAGACCGTGGGAACGCCTGCATCCCTCCGAATCCAGTGGGCTGCGACGGCTGCGGCGAGGATCAGGTCGAGGGTTCCGATCGAAGAGGTGCCCGAGCCGAAGTCGATTGCGAAGTTCCCCACCTGACCCATCCAGCCTGCGGAGGACCCTTGGTCGGAGGCGACCCAGATGATGTCGGCGACGGACAACACGCCCAGGATCAGGCCCATGGCCGATGCCCGGGGAGCGACGGTCCGGCCGACGATGACACCGAGCGAGACGGCGGCACCAACGACACCGACATCGACGAGCCATCCCACCTCCACTCCCAGACCCAGGGCCGTCAGGGCCGCGCCTCCCGCCAAGATCCCAGCCACGGCGGGGGACGCAGCTCGCCGAAGGCCCAAGGCGCCCAAGCCCATGAGGAGGGTGACCAGGAACGAGAAGCCGGGCATGGGCGGTATTCAAGTCGGCGGTCCGATCCCACCCAACCGCCCGTGACGCGGAACCGACTCGAGGCCCTGACGGATTCGTCGAGCTGCATGCAGGAGGCCGGCTCTGGCTTGCGGGCGCTCCGGACCCTGTGAAGATGCGGCACCGATGGCTCGTTTCTACCCGCCCCGCCCCAACCCGGACACGCCCAAGTCGGAGATCGAGACCTGGAAGGCGCTCGAATCGCTCCCCAACTCATGGCGGGTCTTCCACTCGGTCGCCTGGCAGGTCCCCAAGCAGAAGCGGACCTTCGACGGTGAAGCCGACTTCGTCCTGCTGCACCCCAAGCACGGCATGGTCGTGCTCGAGGTCAAGGGCGGGCTCCTCGATGTGCGAGACGGCGTCTGGTTCCAACGCAACGTGTCCGGGGGCAATTGGCGCGAGCTCTCGCGATCGCCTTTCGACCAGGCGAAGGGCGCGATGTACGACCTCCAGAAGTACCTGGCGACGGCGGTCCCCGGTCTCGGCGAGATACCGGCGACCCGGGGAGTCGTCCTCCCGGCTGCATCCCACCCGGGTGTGCTCGGCCCCGACATGCCCGCCGAGATGCTCTTCGCCAAGGCCGACCTCCGGAGCCTCGACGAGGGGGTCGAGCGCCTCGTCTCCTACTCCCGGATCACGGCCGACCTGTCCAGGGCACTCATCGACGGCGTCACGAACCTGCTTGCCCCGACCATCACGATCCGACGGACCGTCGGCAGCGAAGTCAACGATGTCGAGGACCAGCTCCTGCAACTCACCGATCGCCAGGTCGGCGTGCTCGACCTCCTCCGCCGACATCGACGGGCACTCATCACGGGCGGGGCAGGGACCGGCAAGACCGTCCTCGCGATCGAGCGGGCGCGGCGTCTCGCCGCCGAGGGCAACTCGGTGCTGCTGACCTGTTTCAACCGACCACTCGGCGACCACCTGGCCGAGGCGACCGCAGATCTCGAGGGTGTTCGTGGCCAGTCCTTCCACGCCTTCGCTCGTTGGCTGTTCGGTGAAGCCGGGCTCGACATGCCGAAGAGCCCGACACCCGAGTGGTGGGCCGAGGAGCTCCCGGACCTCCTCTTCACGGCGAAGGACAACCTCGGGGTCGCATTCGACGCCGTCGTCATCGACGAGGGCCAGGACTTCCGTCCGGCGTGGTTCATGGGGCTGCAGATGCTCCTCGAAGACCCCGACGAGGGGCCGTTCTACGTGTTCGCCGACCCGAATCAGTCGATCTACATCGACGACTGGGAGTCCCCGATCGAGGCGGAGCCGTTTCCGCTCGACATCAACTGCCGCAACACCATCCAGATCGCGAAGAAGGTCGCCAATGTCATGGGCATGGAGGCCGCCTCGCTCGGGGTCGACGGCATCGCGCCCCAGTTCATCGTCGCCGCCACGCCGCAAGAGAAGCTCGCCGCCCTCGGCGAGGTGATCCGCGGCCTCGTGCAGGACGAGGGCATCGAACCGTCCCAGATCACCGTGCTCGGCAGCCATCGTCGGCCCGTGGACGAGGGCAAGGGGACGATCGTCGGCGGGGTCAGGGCAGGATCCCTCGGCTCCGGCGGGATGGTCGTGGAGACGATCCATCGGTTCAAGGGGTTGGAGAACGACGTGGTGATCGTGGCCCTGGACAAGGTGGAGTCCGACAGGCACCGCGCCCTCGCCTACGTGGGCATGAGCCGGGCACGTGCCCTCCTCGTCGTGCTCGGCTCCAAGGAAGTCCGGAAAGCGATCGCCTGGTAGTCGGGTCCGCCTGTCGGACCCCGGTCGTACACTCGCCGCCGTGCCCACCTACGCCGCCGCCGGACACGCCATCACCTTCGACGACGCCACCACCCACGTCATGGGCGTGGTGAACCTGTCGCCGGAATCCAAGAATGTCGACACGTTCGCCGCCACCCCCGACGAGGCGACCCGTATGGCCGACGGGTACCGAACAGCAGGGGCCGACATCATCGACCTGGGCGCCCAGTCCTCGGTCCGGGGCAACGTCGAGCTGTCACCCGACGAGGAGATCGCCAGGATGGCCGGCCCCCTCGAGGCGCTGGTGCGGGACGGCCACCTCGTCTCCGTCGACACCTGGAAGCCGGCCGTCGCCGCGGCTGCACTGGACCTCGGGGCAGCGATCATCAACGACACCGGTGGTCTCAAGGACCCCGAGATGGTCTCACTCGTGGCCGGGGCCCAGGCCATCACCGTCGCCATGCATCTCGAGGGGGCGACGACGCCGCTGGCAGTCGGCGAGCTGACGCTCGATGAACGCAAGGCCACACAGATGGCCCGAGCTTTCGAGCAGCGTCTGGCTGAGCTCGCCGATCATGGCGTAGGCCAGGTCATCCTCGACCCCGGCATCGGCATCACCTACACCACCGACTACGAGGAGGTCACCCGCCAGCAACTGCGGGTGATCACCGGGCTCGAGGCGATCGGGCGGCTCGGACCGGTGCTCGTGCCGGTGCCTCGCAAGAAGGAGCCGGCGAGGGTGGCCGCCCTCACGGCGCTGGCCATCGAGCACGGTGCCGACGTGCTGCGCGTCCACGACGTCGGGTCGGCGTGCGATCTCGTCCGACTGTTCGATCGGGCCGTCGCATGAGCTTCCACCTCATCACCGCTCGCGACGACGGGGCCGGCACCACGTTCCTGGCCAATCACGCGGCCGAGCGGGTCCTCGAGGAGGCAGGAGTGGCGCCGGCGTCCGTCATCCGTGTCCACGTCCCCGGCCGGGGAGAGGGCGGGTCGGGGGACGGGGCGATGCGCAGCGCCCTCGAACCCATGGTCCCGGCCCTGCAGTCGGTCTCACTGTTCGGTGACCTGCAGGCCGTGATGCTCCTCGGAGCCCAACAGCTCACGGCGACCGAGGGCGACGCCCTGGCCGAGCTCATCGCGGGTGCCGATCCCGAGGCCGTGCTCCTGCTGGTCGTGGCATCGGGGAGGCCACCGGCGCGGTTCGTGAAGGCGCTCAAGGCAGCCGGTGCCGAGGAGCAGTCCATCAAAGCAGTGCGCGAACGGGACGCTGCAGAGTGGCTGGGGGCCGAGACGCGACGCCGTCGGATGCACATTGGCGGTGACGGCCGCCAGGCGTTGTTGGCGGCATTCGGGACGGACCTTGCTTCGATCAACGGGGCACTCGACCAGTTGGAGGCGAGCGGCGGCCCCCTCGATGCCGTCACCATCGCCAACCGGTTCCGGAACCGGCCCGACGAGCCGATGTGGCACTACATGGATGCCGTCTTCGAGGGGAACACCGACCTGGCGCTGCGTCGGCTGGAGGACTTCCTCACCCATGGGCACCCGCTCCAGATCCTCGCCGGACTCGAGTCCGATGCCCGGCGACGGGCCGTTGCCGTCGAGGAAGCCGACTCCCAGTCCTACGCCGATCGGATCGGGGCGAGGTCCGATTGGAAATCGCGTCGGGACTTCGATCGCGCCAGTGTCTTGGGCAGGGAACGGATAGAGGCCGAGCTCGCCGCCATCGCCAAGGCCGAGCGGATCCTGAAGTCGGCCCCTGAGCCCCTGCACCGGGTGACCATGGAGCGGCTCACCGTCGCCCTCAGTCGCCGGGCGCGCCGCCGCTGACCGGCGCCGGCGGTCCACCAACGGAAAGGCGGCGCCGAGGCGCCGCCTTTCGAATCGAAGTGGGGTGCGGGTCAGGAAGCGGCGTTGACCGACTTCATCAGCTGGCTCTTGCGGCGGGCAGCCGTGTTCTTCTTGATCAGGCCTGTGGCAGCGGCCTTGTCGATCGACTTCTGCGCGAGCACGAGCGCTTCGGCGGCTTCGGCGTCGCCTGACTCGGCGGCTTCGATCGCCCGCTTGATGTTGGTCTTCATCTCGGAACGAACTGCCTTGTTCCGCTCATTGCGGACCAGGTTCTGGCGGTTGCGCTTCTCTTGCGACTTGATGTTGGCCATGACAGATCCAATTGCTGGGAAACCGTGGGAGGTACACCGCTGAGCAGTGCGGAACCACGTTAGCAACGGGCACCGTCTACGACCACACGGACCGGTACCCTCGCGCCCGCCGTGCGAACGCCTACCTCCCGCATCCGGAACTTCTCCATCATCGCCCACATCGACCATGGGAAGTCGACCTTGGCCGACCGTCTCCTGGAGCGCACCGGGGCCGTGACCGAGCGGGACATGAAGGAACAGCTGCTCGACACCATGGACCTCGAGCGCGAACGCGGGATCACCATCAAGGCCCAGGCGGTGCGGCTCGACTACCGGGCATCAGATGAACTGGACTATGTCCTCAACCTCATCGACACGCCCGGCCACGTCGACTTCTCCTATGAGGTTTCCCGGTCGCTCGCCGCCTGCGAAGGTGCCGTCCTGCTCGTCGACGCCTCCCAGGGCGTGCAGGCCCAGACCCTGGCGAACGCCTACCTCGCGATCGAGGCGGGCCTCGAGATCGTGCCGGTCCTGAACAAGATCGACCTCCCGGCCGCCGAACCGGAGGCACGCGCCGCCGAGTTGGCCGGGATCCTCGGCTGCGAGCCGGACGATGTGATCAAGGTCTCGGCGAAGACGGGTGCCGGCGTCGGGGAGCTCCTCGAGCGACTCGTCACCGACATCCCGGCTCCGGTCGGGAAGGCCGACGACCCGCTGCGAGCACTCGTCTTCGACTCCTACTTCGATGCCTACCGCGGCGTCGTCTGCTCGGTCCGGGTGATGGACGGCTCGCTGGCACAGGGGGACACGGCGTGGTTCCTGGCGACCAGGAACCGCCATGACGTCGCCGAGATCGGCGTCCTCAAGCCGGTGGCCACACCGGTGTCCGAGCTCGGGCCCGGCGAGTCGGGCTACCTCATCACCGGCGTCAAGGAGATCGACCAGATCCGGGTGGGCGACACGATCACCCACCCGAACCACACGGACGTGGAACCGCTCCCCGGCTATGACGAGCCCAAGCCGATGGTCTTCTCGGGGCTGTTCCCCACGGACGGCGACGACTTCGAGCGACTCCGTGAAGCCCTCGAGAAACTCCGACTCAACGATGCGTCGCTGTCCTGGGAGCCGGAGTCCTCGAAGGCGCTCGGTTTTGGTTTCCGCGTGGGGTTCCTCGGCCTGCTCCACATGGAGATCGTCCGGGAGCGCCTCGAGCGCGAGTACGACCTCGACCTGGTGGCCACGGCCCCGTCCGTGGCCTACCGGGTCACCCTGTCGGACGGCACCGAGATCGAGGTCAAGTCGCCCCAGGACCTCCCCGATTCGGCCGACCGGATCAACCTGTCGGAACCGTTCGTACGCGCGATGATCATCACCCCGGCCGAATTCACCGGCCCCGTGATGGAGCTCATGCAGAAGCGCCGCGGCGAGCTCGACGGCATGCACTACCTGACGCCCGAACGGGTGGAGCTGACCTACCACGTCCCGCTCGCCGAGATCGTCTTCGACTTCTTCGACATCCTCAAGTCCCGCACCCGCGGCTACGCCTCCTTCGACTACGACCCCGACGGGTACCGGGAGGCCGACCTGGTCCGCGTCGACATCCTCCTCGCCGGCTCACCGGTCGACGCGTTCAGCACGATCACCCACCGCGACAATGCCTATCGATACGGCCGCTCCATGGCCGAGAAGCTGCGCGAACTGATTCCCCGCCAGATGTTCGAAGTCGCCATCCAGGCCGCCATCGGCTCCCGGATCATTGCCCGCGAGACCGTCCGGGCCGTCCGCAAGGACGTGACCGCCAAGTGCTACGGCGGTGACATCACCCGCAAGAAGAAGCTCCTCGCCCGCCAGAAGGAGGGCAAGAAGCGCATGAAGATGGTCGGTACCGTCGAGGTGCCCCAGGACGCCTTCGTGGCCGCGTTGCGGGTGGATGCGGACGACTGAGGCGCCGGATTCGCCCGCCGTCTTCGATCGGGCCGCCGATCGGAAGTCGGCATACGTCCACATCCCGTTCTGTGCGCGCGTCTGCCCCTACTGCGATTTCGCGGTCGTCGGGGACCGAACCGACGAGATGGACCGCTACGTGCAAGCCGTGGTCGGCGAGATCGGCCGTGACGAGCCACTTGCCCCACTCGACGCCGTGTTCGTCGGTGGCGGCACTCCATCGCTGCTTCCGGTCGGTGCCCTGGCTCGGATCCTTGCCGCCCTCGCCGAACGGCACGGCATCGTCGACGACCCCGAGATCACCATGGAGGCGAATCCTGAGGACTGGACCGTGTCACGGGGGGCGGGCTACCTCGAAGAGGGACTCACCCGGGTCTCGTTCGGCGTGCAGTCCACCGACCCGCGGGTCCTCCTCGCCCTCGGCCGTCGCCATGGCCCGCGTGAGGTCGGCGTCGCCGTGGCGTCGGCCCGCCGGGCCGGCGTGCCCTCGGTCTCGGTCGACCTCATCTTCGGGCACCCGGTCGAGACCGAGGCGTCGTGGCGTCGGACGCTCGACGAGGTGGTCGAGCTCGAACCGGACCATGTCTCGACCTACGCGCTGACGGTCGAACGCGGCACCCCGTTGTCGCGTTGGGTCGCCGAAGGGTCACCGGCACCCGACCCGGATGTCCAGGCGGCTCGATGGGAGCAGGCGGTCGAGATCCTCGGCCGGGCCGGGTACATCCGATACGAGGTCTCCAACCACGCCCGTCCCGGCCATCACTGCCGCTACAACCTGGGGGCGTGGGCTGGCGCCGAGTACGCCGCCTACGGGTTGGGGGCCCATGGACATCGCGACGGCATCAGGTTCCGGAACGTCCGATCGCTGGATGCGTACCTGGATCGGATCGAGGCGGGAGAATCGCCGAGACAGGGCAGCGAGGAGGTTCGCGGCTGGGAGGCGGAGGTCGAGCGGTTGTTCACGGGAATCCGGGTCGCCGCCGGCGTGAACGGGGGGCGAGCGGTCGAGGCGTTCTTGGACTCCGAGGACGGCCGCCGGCTCGCCGGTCTGGGGGTCATCGGCCTGGTCGAGGGTCGCCTGGTCGTGCGACAGCCCCTGTTCACCGACGCCGTCGCCCGCGACGTCCTCGGCCTGCTGGAGATGTCCTCGTGAACCGACGGCCGCGACGGATACGCTTCCCCCATGTTGGATGACCGCAAGTCGGCACTTCTCGCAGCTCTGGTCGAGCTGTACATCGAGAGCGGCGCTCCCGTGAGCTCGTCGGCGGTTCTCGATCGCAGCGGCGTGGGCGTCTCGCCGGCGACGGTGCGCAACGACCTCGCGATCCTCGAACGGGAGGGGTACGCAGCCCAGCCCCACACGAGTGCCGGTCGTGTCCCGACCAGCGCCGCCTACCGCTACTACGTGGACCACCTGAGCCCCGAGCAGGTGAAGTCGGCCACCCGCGAGCAGATCCACCAGTTCATGAGCTCCATGCACACCGAGCTGTCGAAGCTGCTGAAGGCGACGTCCTCGCTCCTCGCCGACGTCACCCACTACCCGGCCGTCGTCCTCGGCCCCGGCCTGGCCGGGGACACCATCGCCGGCCTGCACCTCGTCCCGGTGGCCAACCGGGCGGTGCTCCTGGTGTTGGTCGGGGCATCGGGTCAGCTCCGCCAGCAAGTGATCTCCCTGGACGATGCCGTCGATCCGACCGAGGTCGCGGCAGCCGAAGCGATCCTCGCCGAGGCAGCCTCGACGTCCGGGAGCTTCGAGGACCTGGCGTACGAAGCGTCGGGAACGGTGACCCAGATCGTCGACCGGGCCGTGTCGGCCGCCACGAGTATCGACGAGGACCGGGAGCTCTACGTGGGCGGAACCTCCACCCTGGCGAGCGCCTGGGGCGACATCGCCGAGGTGAACCGGGTGCTCGAGGTCCTCGAACGAGAGGCGATGCTGCTCCGGGTCCTGTCCGGGGCCAGCGCCGGCACCCTCATCAAGATCGGTGAGGAGCACGCGATCGGCGGGGACGTCTCGGTGGTGTCCACGTCCTACGCCGCCGGGGGCGTGAACGCCGGTGCCGTCGGCATCATCGGTCCCCAGCGTATGGACTACCGCCGCACCATCTCCGTGGTGGAGGAGGTTTCCGAGGTCCTGGAAGGTCTGCTCGACCCCTAACCTGCGCCGCTCCCCCCGCCAGCGGACCACCTGTGGACTACTACGAGACCCTGGGGGTCGCCCGAGACGCGAGCCCCGAAGAGATCAAGAAGGCCTTCCGTCGCCTGGCGCGGGAGACGCACCCGGACGCCAATCCCGGCGACGCCGCAGCCGAGGCGCGCTTTCGCGACATCGCCGAGGCCTACGAGGTGCTGTCGGACGCCGACCGACGGGCACGCTACGACCGTGGTGACACGATCGACCTCGGCGACCTGTTGTCGGGCGGGCTCGAGGACCTCATCGCCTCGGTCTTCGGTAACTCCGGGTTCTTCGGCGCCACCACGAGGGCCGCGTCCCGACGACGGGGCCGCGACGTGCTCGTGGCGGTCGAGATCTCCTTGGACGAGGCATTCACCGGCACCGATGCGGAGGTCGAGTTCGCCGGGGCGATGGCCTGTGACACCTGCCACGGACGGGGGGCGGCCGAGGGAACGAGTCCCATCGGATGCTCGGCCTGCGATGGTGCCGGCGCGGTCCGCGTCGCCCGGAGCTCGGTCTTCGGCCAGATGATGTCGGTCGAGGAGTGCCGGACCTGCTCGGGAACCGGCCAGGTGGTCGAGCAACCGTGCGAGGGGTGCCGGGGTGCCGGGGCGACCCGGGGAACCCGGTCCCTGAACGTGGAGGTCCCCGCCGGGGTGGACAGCGGGACGCGCCTGCGGTTGACCGGCAAGGGGGAGTACCCCGGACGGACCGGTCAGGCTGGTGACCTCTACGTCGAAGTCCACGTGCGCAACGACGATCGATTCATCCGCGACGGCGAGACCCTCTCCCATCCGCTCGGCCTCGACATCGCCGATGCCGCCCTCGGCACCACGGCCGGGATTCCCCTGGTCGACGGCGGTGTCCGCGAACTGGACATCCCGGCGGGCACCCAGCCCGGCGACCGCTTCCGCATCCGTGGCAAGGGCATGCCTCGTTTGGGCCGTCGCGGTCGGGGGGACCTGATCGTCGTCGCGGACGTACGGGTCCCGACCAAGCTCTCGAAGGGCCAACGCACGGCGCTCGAGGACTACCTCGCCGCAGACTGACGAGTTGCCACCTCGGCCACCATCGTCCGAGAAGACGCATCGGCAGTGACGAAACCCCCAATCGTGGTGACGTCGTGACGTTGCGTGACCGTATACTTCGAACTGAGACGGCCGCCGTGGTCGCCGCGGTCCGTGAAGGGCCCGGCCCGGAGGCCCCTCGGGTCAAGTGAGGAAGAGGGACCACTGTCGGTGGCCGCACGGTGTGTTGCGGGCGACGGCTCCCCAGGAGGTTGACTGGTGGACCAGTCGTACAACGTGGCGGTCGGTGAGCGACTCCGATCGATCCGTAAGCAGAAGGGCTTCTCCCTCCAAGAGGTGGAGGAGCGCTCGGCCCAGGAGTTCAAGGCCTCCGTGGTGGGTGCCTACGAGCGGGGTGAACGAAGCCTCTCACTCCCCAGGATGCAGCGGCTCTCCCAGTTCTATGGCGTCCCGGTCGACCAACTGCTCCCCGCTCCGGATCGCTCGCCCGGCACCTCACACATCGCCTGGAACTCGGGCGGGATGACGATCGACCTCAATGCCCTCGAAGCTGCCGACGGAGCCGCAGCCGACATCGTCGATCGGTTCGTCGGCGCCATCCAACTCATGCGCCAGGACTTCAATGGCAAGGTCCTGACCATCCGGGGCAGCGACCTCGCCCTGCTCGGGCGGATCATCGGCGACGACGTGGACGTCGACGAGGTGCTCGGCCCGCTCGCCCACACCGTCTAGTGGCGACACTCTTCACGAAGATCATCGACCGGGAGATCCCCGGGCGCTTCGTGTGGGAGGACGAGCATTGTGTCGCCTTCCTCACCATCGCCCCCATCTCCCGTGGTCATACGCTCGTGGTGCCCCGAGTGGAGGTCGACCACTGGATCGACGCCGATCCAGGCCTGCTGGGCCACCTCACCTCGGTCTCCCAGACGATCGGCCAAGCCATCGACCGGGCGTTCGCTCCTCCCCGCGTCGCGGTGGTCGTCGCCGGTTTCGAAGTGCCCCACCTGCATATCCACGTCCTGGGCGCCGCCAGCGAGGGCGAACTGACCTTCGCCAACGCCGATCCCGGTGTCGATCCCGGCCGTCTCGATACCGACCGGGAGGCCCTCGTCGAAGCCCTCGAATCCATGGGGCACGAACCGGTTCCCTCCCGGGCGAGGTAGATCCCGCTCGAGGGCCAACCCCGGGCGACCGATATACTGCCTGCATTCCCGTGGATACCCCCACGACCGTCACCGAGGTCCTCGTTCCCGAGGAGGGAGCGATGCTGCGTCTCCTCGGCCAGCACGACTCCCACCTGCGGAGGATCGAGCAAGCCTTTCCCTCGACTCGGATCATCGCCCGTGGCACGCGCCTGCTGCTGTCCGGCGATACCGAGGAGACCGAACGCGCCCATCGTGTCCTGACGGAGCTCAAGGTGATCGCCGACTCCG
Source organism: bacterium (assembly GCA_024639975.1). Lineage (GTDB taxonomy): Bacteria > Actinomycetota > Acidimicrobiia > Spongiisociales > JAENVV01 > JAHEFX01. The sequence goes on along the minus strand of JAHEFX010000026.1, from coordinate 9,991 downwards.
GTGACCCCATCGACGACGATCGGGTGGAACGGGTCATCACCATGATCGAAGACGGCGTCGACAACCCGTCTGAGGTCCTCACCTCCGGGATTCCGGTCCCCGGCGGCAAGATGGTCCGCCCGAAGACGGCAGGACAGCGCCACTACCTCGACACGATCCAGGCGAACACGATCACGTTCGGTATCGGACCCGCCGGCACCGGCAAGACCTACCTGGCCGTGGCGATGGCCGTCGAGGCGCTGCGCTCGGGTCTCGTCCGGCGGATCCTCCTGACCCGCCCCGCGGTCGAGGCCGGTGAACGACTCGGGTTCCTTCCGGGCGACCTCGCCGCCAAGATCGACCCCTACCTGCGTCCGCTCTACGACGCCCTCTACGACATGCTCGGCACGGACGAGACGATGTCGTTGATGGAGCGCAACACCATCGAGGTCGCCCCGCTCGCCTACATGCGCGGCCGGACCCTCAACGATGCGTTCGTCATCCTCGACGAGGCCCAGAACACGAGCCCCGAGCAGATGAAGATGTTCCTCACCCGACTCGGCTTCAACTCGAAGATGGTCGTGACCGGCGACGTGACCCAGACCGACCTCCCCACGGGGAACCGATCGGGCCTCAACGCCGTTCGACGGGTGTTGGAAGGCATCGACGGCATCTCGTTCGTCGACCTGACGGGCAAGGACGTCGTCAGGGCGAGGATCGTCCGGGACATCGTTGCCGCCTACGAGGCATTGGACCGCAAATGAGTTGGGACAGTCCGCTGCTGCGCCGCTTCGTGATCTCGGTCGTCACGATCCTCCTCGTCTGGGCCGCCCTCGCAATCGGCCAAGGGCGCCCCGGTGTGGCCCTGGACGTCGGGTCGCCCTCACCCGTCGAGTTCTCCGCCTCCTCCACGGTGACGGTGGTGGACGAACAGGCGACGGCCGTCGAGAAGCAGGCCGCCCGAGATGCGGTCGAGCCCCGGTTCCAGATAGACAACACGAAGTCGGCCGAGGCGGCCGAGGCCATCGAGTCGGTCTTCATGACGGTCCAGGACGTCGCCTTGGAGGATCCGCCGGAGAACCCCGACTACGAGCTACCGGCCGAGCCGGAGGAGACCACGACCACGTCGTCGTCGATCGCCGAGGGCGAGGAATCAGAAGCACCCGCCGAGATCCTGTCGGGCCGGGTCACGGGCCAGGTCTTCCTGGACGTCGACTCGGACCTGGTCTTCAGCGACAACGACATCGCCCTCCCCGGCGTCGATGTCACGGTGGTCGGTAGCGACGACTACCGGGTGGCCGCGGTCACGGACGGCAACGGACTGTGGGCGGCAGACGGTGTCACGATCGAGGGACGGGTGCTCGTGCTCGCGAACCTCGAGGACGCCAATCTCCCGGACTCCGTCCGTATCGCATCCGGGAACGCCTTCCAGGAGATCGAGGACCCCGTCGACGTGACCGTCGCCGAAGCGATCGCGTTCGCACCGACTTGGGCCGAACGTGAGGCGGCGGTCGATGCGATGCAGTCCGCCTACCCGCTCCTCGCAGCGAGCACCCATGGGACGTTGGTCGACCTCGCCCAGTCGGACGTCCTGAGGGAAGCACGCGGCAACGCTCCCGAGGTCTTCAAGGTCGAGACGGAGGCGATCCGGGACGCCAAGAACCGACTGGACGCCGGCATCCGGGAAGAGGAGCTCCAGCCGGAGCGGATCGATGCCCGGCGCATTCCCCCGGTCGTGCTCATCGACGGACGTCGCGATGATGACGCCGGCGCCGCAGCCGGTGATCTCGTCGCCGAGAACCTTCGGATCTCCGAGTTCGAGGACGCCGCCTCCACCCAGTTCGCCCAGGAGCAGGCGGCCGAAGCCGTCGACGACGTGACCGTCACCTTCCGCGCCGGGGATGTGATCGTCGCCGAAGGCGAGGAGCTCACCCAGCCGGCGATGGATGCGATCGACCAGCTGAACCTCAACCGGCCGACGTCGGTCGGGTACGGGGCGATCCTGTCCCTGGCCATCGTGCTCGTGGCCTTGCTCTTCGTGTACCTCGCCCGCTTCCGCCCCGGGTTCTGGGCGTCCGACCGGCGGGTCACCCTGCTGGGAGCGATCCTCGTCCTGTCCGCCGTCGCGGTCCGTGCCACCTACGCACTCACCGGCGTCGCCGGCGACCTCTCCCTCGTACTGGGCTATGTCCTCCCCGCTGCGGGCATCGGCTTCCTGGTCTCGATCCTGCTCGACGCCCGGATGGCGGTTCTCGCCTCGGTCGCCCTCGCCACGATGACCGGCATCGTGTTCGTCGACGCCGGTTTCGCCCTCTATGCCGCGATAGCGACGATTGCGCCGGTCCCGCTCGTGTCAGCGATCTCCTCCGGCCGGGACCAACGTCGTGCCATCTTCATCTCGGGGCTAGCGGCAGCCGTCATCGCGTTCTCGGTGGCGTGGTTCTTCCACATGGGATTGATGCCGAACGGCTTCGCCGGTGTGCTCCAGGCGACGGCGGTGGCGGCGGTGGCGGGTTGGGTCTCATCGATCGTCGCCATCTTCCTGATCAGCGCCTTCGAGTCCATCTTCGACATCACCACGAACCTGCGACTGCTCGAGTTGGTCGATCGCAACCATGCCGCCCTGCAGTTGCTCCAGGAGAAGGCGTGGGGCTCGTTCAACCACTCCCTGATGGTGGGCACCTTGGCCGATCGGGCCGCCCGTTCGATCGGGGCGAACCCGCTCCTGGCGCGGGCGGCGGCGTACTACCACGACATCGGCAAGACCGAGGCGCCCGTCTACTTCATCGAGAACCAGTTCGGTGTGCCGAACCCGCATGACCAGATGGACCCGAGGGAGTCGGCCAAGGTCATCCGCGGCCACGTCACCGACGGGCTCCGGATCGCCAAGGACTACCGGGTCCCCTCAGAGGTCGCCGAGGGAATCATCAGCCACCACGGCGACGGGATCATGCGCTACTTCTACGAGACTGCCCGCGAGCAGCACGGCGACGACAACGTGAACGTCGAGGAGTTCCGTCACGTCGGCCACAAGCCGCGATCGAAGGAGATGGCGATCCTGATGATGGCGGACTCGCTCGAAGGGGCCACCCGCGCCACCTTCATCGAACGAGAGCCGACCCCCGAACTGATCGCCGAAGTGGTCGAGAAGATCGTTGCCGAGAAGGTGAACGACGGTCAACTCTCCGAGTCCCCGCTGACGCTCGATGACCTCCGTCGGGTCAAGGAGGCCTTCGTCGAGGCCCTCGTGGGTCACTACCACCAGCGGATCCCCTACCCGAACTTCCCCGACGAACCGGATGCCCTCGGGGGATCGACGAGCATCCTGGGCGCCAAGAACCTGGCGCCGTCGGTCGAGGCGGGAGCCGAGGCAACCGAGTCCCGCGAGGTCGACGCCGAGGAGATGGCTGCTGTGCCGCTCGACGAGCCGGACCCTCGATGAGCAGAGCCATCCACGCGGGGACGGTGTTCCTCGCCAATGAACAGGGCGACGATGTCAGTGGGGTCGACCTGTCCTCGTTGGCGCTCCACGTCCTCGACCATGAGCGCTATCCGGATCGGGTCGAGGTGACCGTCCTGCTCGTCGACGAACCGACGATCTCGGGCTACAACGAGCGATTCATGGGACGCGACGGTGCCACCGACGTCCTGGCCTTCCCCCTGGAGCCGCTCAAGGCCGGCACGGCCCCCGAGATCCGTGAGACCGACCCGCCGGTCAACCTCGGCGACGTGGTCATCTCGCCTTCCTACGTCGCCCGCCAGGCCGACGAGTTCGGGGTGACGCTCGAGGACGAGCTGTCCTTGATGCTCGTCCACGGGATGCTCCACCTCATGGGCTGGGACCACCCCGACGATGCCGACGCCGAGGCGATGGAGGCCCGGGAATCCGAGATCCTCGCCCGAGTCGGAAGGACGCGGAGGTGACGGGCTGGGCCTGGGGGCTCTTCGGGCTCCTCCTCGCCGCTTCTGCCGTCATGCGTGCCGCCAGTGCCTCGCTGGTGCGCACCCACCGAGCCGACGCGCTGCACGACGCGGCCGAGGGGAACGATGGAGCCGCCACCGTGGCCGCCCTTCTCGACGATCCCCGGCACCTGCAGCCCTCCCTCGGTCTCCCGACCTCGGCGATCGCCCTTGCCGCAATCGCCGCCGGCACCTGGGCCGCCACGCTCACGACCACGGGCTGGTGGGAGGTCGGGACGGTCGTCGTCGTGTGGCTGACCGTCCTGGTCATCGGTGACGTCGTCCCCCGGGGCCTCGGGCGGGCCCGGCCCGGCCGGATCGCCTATCGGTTCGCTCGCGTCCTGAAGGTCGCCGTCGCCATCGGCGCCGCCGCATCCGATGTGGGCATCGACGATCAGGACGACGAGGACGAGGAAGACGACGCCGAGGCGGCCAGGCAGGAGGAGGAGGAGCGAGAGCTCATCTCGTCGGTCATCGAGTTCGGCGACACGATCGTGCGCGAGGTCATGGTCCCTCGCACCGACATGGTCGCTCTTTCCGCCTCGACCACCTCCGACCAAGCACTCGACGTCATCGTGGAGACCGGGCACAGCCGGATACCGGTCACCGGTGAGGGCGTCGACGACGTGGTCGGCGTCGCCCACGCCCGCGACCTCCTGCGGGTACTGGACGAGGGGCTCCGTGGCGTGGCCCTCGAGACGTTCATGCGCGAGCCGACATTCGTGCCGGAGACGAAGCGGGTTGCCGACCTGTTGCGGTTCATGCAGACCTCCAAGACACACCTCGTGATCGTGATCGACGAGTTCGGAGGCACCGCCGGCATCGCCACGATCGAGGACCTGCTGGAGGAGCTCGTGGGTGAGATCGCCGACGAGTTCGACGATGACGAGGAGATGGTCCTCACCCAGGATGACGGCACGCTGCTCGTCGATGCCCGGTATCCGATCGACGACTTCGCCGAGCTGGTCGATACCCAGTTCCCCGACGACGAATGGGATACGGTCGGCGGCCTCGTCCTGGCACTCTCGGGTCGCGTCCCGCGGGTCGGGGAGCGATTCGAGGTCGAGGGCATCGTGCTCTCCCCGACCAGGGTCCAGGGTCGTCGTATCGCCCAGGTCAAGGTGTCTCGGCCATGATCCACTCCGGATTCGTCTCGGTCGTCGGGAGGCCGAACGTCGGCAAGTCCTCGCTCGTCAATGAGCTCGTGGGTAGCAAGGTCGCCATCACGTCGTCGCGCCCCCAGACGACCCGCAACACCATCCGCGGGGTGATGACGATCACCCCCGAGGAGCCCACCCACCAGGTGGTGCTGGTCGACACGCCCGGCCTCCACAAGCCGAAGACGGCGCTGGGGGAGCGACTCAATGGCCTCGTCCAGGGCTCACTCGCCGAATCCGACGTGGTGCTGTTCCTCCTCGACGCAACCCAGCCGATCGGTCCGGGTGACCGATTGGTTGCCGAGCGGAGCGCGGCGTCGGGTTCCCCGGTGCTCGTAGCCGTCAACAAGGTCGACATCGCCGACCAACGTCAGGTCGGCGAAATGCTCGCCGAAGCGTCCGACTGGGACTTCTCGGCCTACGTACCCGTGTCGGCGAAGGAGGGCACCGGACTCGGTGACCTGACCGAGGAGCTCAAGGGTCGCCTCCCGGAGGGGCCGCTCTACTTCCCGGCCGAGATGGTCACCGACCAGCCGGATGCCTTCCTGATCCGCGAGATCATCCGGGAGAAGTACCTCGATCGGCTCCGCGACGAGCTCCCGCATTCGCTGGCGGTGGACGTGCGCGACATCGACGAGCGGGCGAATGGGACCCTCTACGTCGACGCTGCCCTCGTCGTCGAACGCGATTCCCAGAAGGGCATCGTCATCGGGCGCAAAGGGGAGCTGCTGCGCACCTGTGGCGCCGAGGCCCGGAAGGAGCTCGAGGTGCGGTTCGGCACCTCGGTGTACCTCGACCTCCGGGTGAGCGTCGAGAAGAACTGGCAGGACAAGCCACTCATCCTCGACCGGATGGGCTTCGAGTAGTCGGTACGCTCGCCCCTCGTCGCGAGGAGGGTCCGTGTCCGACAGAGATACCGTCGCCAGCTTGGCCGTGTCCCTCGACGGCTATGTGGCCGAGGACGACGGTGGTGTCGCCTTCCTCGACCGGTTCCCGGCCGACTCGTTCGGCGTGGACCCGTTCGCCGAGTTCCTCCCCACGATCGGCGCCCTGGTCATGGGAAGCACCAGCTACCTCCAGGCGGTGGATTGGGGCTGGATGTGGGTCGACTACCCGACGATGGTGCTCACGACCCGGTCCGACCTCCCGGTCCCCGACGGTGCCGATGTCCGCTTCTCGTCCGATCCGACCGCCGAGGCGATTCGATCGTTCTCGGCCGAGACCCCGAAGCGGCTCTGGGTGTTCGGTGGCGGCAGCGTCGTGACGGAAGGACTCATCGGCGGCGCGGTCGACGTGCTGGACATCGCGGTGATGCCGATCGCCGTGGGGTCGGGATACCCCCTCTTCACCCGCCCCTATCCGGGACCGATGCGCCTCGTCGAATCCTCGGCCTACACCAACGGCGCCATACGCCTGGTCTACGACACCCGACCGGTCTAGGCCTCATGGGTGGCGACGAACTGCCGATACTCCGTTGTGGACACGAAGCTCATGGCGAGACTTGCCGGGGCGATGGCAGCCTGCGCGGCCATCGGCTACTTCCCCTATGTGAAGGGCACCGATGTGCCGCTCCTCGGCTTGTTCGACTTCGGGATCCACGAACTGGGCCACCTGCTGTTCGTCTGGGCCGGCCACACCGTGCACTTCCTCGCGGGCTCCGTGATGCAGGTCGTCGTCCCCGCCGCCCTCGCCGCGCTCTTCTTCCTCTGGGGCAACCTGCCCGCCGTCGCGATCACGACGGCGTGGACCGGGGCGAGCCTCCACGATGTCTCCGTCTACGTGGCCGACGCCCCCCATCAGCGCCTGCGGTTGTGGGGCGGCGGCCAGCACGATTGGGCGACCCTGCTCGGCGACTGGGGCATGATCCCGGCAGCCGACGAGATCGCTGCCGGCCTGTCGATCCTCGGTGGCTTGCTCGTCATCGCGGCGATGGGGTTGTGCGCCGCCCCAGCGTTCGTGCCGGGGTTGGTCGACCTGCCGGTGCGGTTGCCGAACCTTCGCCAGATGGCGTCCTAGAAGCCGTCGATCGTCGAGGCGAGCGAGCGGTCCCGGTCGGTTATGGCCCCTGCGTCGTGTGACACCAGTGTCACGACGGCCTTCCCCCAACCCACGGTGATGTCCGGGTGGTGGTCGGCGTTCTCGGCAGCGTCCGCCACCTGCGCCGCGAACGCCCACGCCGAAGCGAAGTCGTCGAAGCTGCGTTCGAGGGTGAGCGCGCCGTCGACGACCGCCCACTCGGGATGGGCCGACATCCACACTCCCATCGGGTCCTCTATCTCCGGGCGCACGAACTCGAGGGCCACCCCGTCACCGGTCATGGTGAGCCGATTGCCCACCGATTCCTTCGTCGCCACCCGGTCGAGCGCCGCCAGGACGGTCTGCTCCAGGTCCATCAGCGGTTGGGGGCCGGCCTTCATCGTCGTGGCGAGCGGGCCGAAGCCATCGTCCCACGACCCCATGTAGCGGTTGACGCCGGCCGACCCGCCGATCCGGTCGCCCTCCTGTTCGAAGGTGATCTCGGCACCGAGCAAGTCGATGTCCTCGCCGTCGACCGTGAGTCGGGCAAGACGCCAGGGGTGTTCGTTCATGTCTGCTCCTCGAAGGTGAGTTCGGTGGGTACGGCGATGGAGGGCCCGTCGGTGTCCGACGCGTTGAGGACGAGGGTCTTCCCTTCGACCCGCGTGTTCCAGGTGAAGGAGACGAGGTCGTTCAGGTACATGGCCTCGAGCGCCATCACCCCGGTCTCCTCGCACCAGGCCTCGGTGTTCCCGACCTCGGTGAACGTCACGATGTCCCCGTCCTCGGCGATGGTGCCGAAGTAGCTGTTGCAGCCCGAGAACCCGGCGATCTCGGATCCGGCCACGTCCAGGGTCAGGTCTTCGACGAGGTCGATCGATTCCCCGGCTCGCAGGTACGACGTCAGGACCCATGTGCCTTCCGCCGCCGACGAGCACGAGGCGAGGAGGACGGCGATGAGGGCCAAGGGGACCAGCAGGCGGAGAATGGGTACCTCGGGAGACGGTGGGCCGATCCTACGATCGTCCCATGGCATTGCGGACCGACCAAGGCATCGTCCTCCGGTCATACCCGTTCGGGGAGTCACATCGAGTGGTGATCCTCGTCTCCGCCGCCCGGGGGAAGATCCGGACGGTGGCAAAGGGTGTCCGCAAGACCAAGAGCCGGTTCGGAGGGAGGCTCGAGCCGCTCACCCACGTGGAGGTGGTGCTCTACGAGGGTCGTGACCTCGACACGATCACCCAGGTGGACGTGATCGAGGCCTACCCCAACCTTCGGATGGATCTCGATGCCGTGGCGATCGCCGCGACCATGGCCGAGGTCGTCGACCACGTCGCCCACGAGGAGGAGCCGTCCTCGGCGCTGTTCCTGTCCCTGCGGCGCGGCCTGGTCGCCCTCGAGGCGGGGGAGCGCGGGCCCGACGTCCTGTCCCGCTTCTTGCTCGGGGTGACCGACTCGTTGGGTTTGGCCCCGTCCTTCGACAGCTGCGCGTCGTGTGGGTCGCCCGACGTCCACAAGTTCTCGTTTCCCGCGGGTGGGGCCGTCTGCGAATCGTGTGCCCCCGGGGGTGCCGTCCGGCTGCGCGATGGCGTGCTCGATCACCTGGCTGCCGTCCGCGTCGGTGACGAGGCGGACGAACGCACGGCCGGGGAGGCGCTCGGTGTGCTGCGGCGTTTCGTCGAGTACCACCTCGAGAAACGCTTCTCGTCGATGGCGGTGCCGACGTGATCGACCTCGACGCCGTCGACCTCGACCGGGTCCCTGCCCACGTCGGTCTCATCATGGATGGCAACGGCCGCTGGGCCAATGCCCGCGGTCTGGAGCGGACGGCGGGTCACGCCGCCGGGGAGGCGGCGCTCTTCGACACGATCGACGGAGCTCTCGCCGTCGGGGTGCGGTGGCTGACCGCCTACACGTTCTCGACGGAGAACTGGAGCCGACCCGCCGACGAGGTCGAGTTCCTCATGTTCTTCAACGAGGACCTCCTGACCCGTCGCCGGGACGAGCTGAATGCCAAAGGCGTCCGCATGCACTTCGCCGGGCAGATGGACGACCCCCGGATCCCAGCCCGCAACCTCGAGCACATGGCTTCGGCCGCCGAGCTGACCAAGGGCAACGACACGCTGCACCTCGTGCTGGCGTTCAACTACGGCGGTCGTGCCGAGATCGTGACCGCCGCTGCTCGCCTGGCGGCCCGGGTGGCCGACGGCGAGCTGGGTCCCGACGAGGTGGACGAGGCTGCCCTCTCGTCCGGGCTGTCCGTTCCGGAGATGCCGGACGTCGACCTGGTCGTCCGGACCTCGGGGGAGCAGCGGCTCTCCAACTTCCTGCTCTGGCAGGCGGCCTACGCCGAGCTCTTCTTCGCCGACTGCTACTGGCCCGAGTTCGGGGCCCAACGACTCGTCGATGCCGTCGCCGACTACCAGTCTCGCCGCCGCCGGTTCGGCAGCGTCGAGTAAGCGAATCACGGGGTTGGCACTACCCTCCCCGTGTCCCCACCTCCCCTCCCGGATGCTCTCATGCCTGCCGACTTCGACACCATCGTCAACCTCTCCAAGCGCCGCGGGATCGTCTTCCCGTCGTCGGAGATATACGGCGGTCTTCGATCCGCCTATGACTACGGCCCACTCGGCGCCCTCCTGCTCAAGAACGTCAAGGAGCAGTGGTGGCGCTCGATGGTGCAGCTCCGCGGCGACGTCGTCGGTCTCGACTCGGCGATCCTCCAGGCCCGGCGGGTGTGGCAGGCGTCCGGCCACGAACAGGTTTTCACCGACCCGCTCGTCGACTGCAAGGAGTGCAACTCCCGCCACCGGCTCGACAAACTCGAGGACCCGAACCAGTGCCCGACCTGTGGCAAGCGCGATTCGTTCACCGAGCCC
>JAHEFX010000117.1 GCA_024639975.1 bacterium | reverse complement strand
GGGTGATCTCGGCGTAGATCGGCTTGTCGATGTGGTCGATCCACTTGACCGATCGATCGACTTGGGCGGCGACCACCCCGTCGTACTGCTCGGAGACGTCCTCCCATCCGTGGCCCTCCCAGTCACCGACGAGTCCCTCCACCGTGCGGGCGAGATCGGCGAGGGCGACCTCGCCCCTGCCGGCTTCCGTGGTGAGCAGCCCGACCCACCGCTCGGCCTCGTCCTCGCCGAGCGAGGCATCGAGCAGGTAGAGGGCGACGTCGCGAGCCTCGTCTTCGCTGATCGAGCCGAACACCGGGTGGGAGACGACCATGTCGAGGCGCCGGAAGGTCGGGTCCTGGGTGACCGTGATCCGGGCATCGGCGGGCTCGACCTCTTCGCCCCGGACGATGAACGCCTCGGGCGCGAATGGCAGGCGGGCCGGGTGGTACTCCCACAGCTCGTCATTGCCGGGACCGCTCCGACGCCAGAGCTCGGCGACGAGGCGCATGATGCGGGACCCGCCGGACACGAGGTTGAGGCTGTGTTTGGCTTCGATGCCCGGCGCGAGCTGCCAATCGAGCTCGGGGTGGATCCGCCAGACATGGTCGGTCAGCTCATCGGGGATCTCGGTCCCCGCTTCCGCCTCGATGGCCGCAGCGAGCTCCTCCCGCACCTCGGCCCACCACTCCCAGAACTCTTCGATGGCATCGTCGAACATCCCGCCAGCCTACGACCGGCCGTGGCCGATGAGAGATCCCCCCGTGACGGGGATGGGCCCCACGAGCGGAGCGAGTGGGAGGGGGCTTGGTCCGGAGTTGAGAGATCCCCCTGTGAGGGGGGATGGGCCCCACGAGCGGAGCGAGTGGGAGGGGGGCTTCAACACACGGCCGCAGGCCGTCGTCAGGGTCGAGGAGCCACCGCACCTCGCACGATCTCGCTCAGGCGCTCCGCCACCACCGCGTTCCCACAGGCGAACGCTCCCGACCGCAGGCCGGCTGGCGCGCCCGATTCGTCGATGGCCACGCCGCCCGACTCGCGGACGAGCAGGATCCCGGCGGCCGCGTCCCAGGGTTGGAGACCGACCTCGACGTACCCGTCGAGCTTGCCTTCGGCGACCCAGGCGAAGTCGAGTGCCGCCGACCCCATGCGGCGGACCCCGCGGAATTCGGCCAGGAGGCGGCCGGTCAGTTCGCCGTATTCGACGGCCCGTTCCCGACGGTCGTAGGGATACCCGGTAGCCACCACCGAATCCCCGATGTCGGCCGATGACACCGAAGTCGTCTGTCCGTCGACCTCGGCCCCGGCTCCCGCCTCGGCCCGGTGGATCCGTCCTCGTGCCACGTCGACGACCACGCCGACGACTGGTTCGCCACCCGCCCAGAGCCCGATCGACACGGCCGAGTGCCCGAGGCCCTGGATGAAGTTGACCGTGCCGTCGAGCGGGTCGATGACCCACTGGCGGTCGGCGGTCCCGACCCCGCCGGACTCCTCGGCGAGGATCGAGTCATTCGGCCGACGGCGTCCGAGCACGTCGAGGATCGCTCGCTCGGCGGCGAGGTCGACCTCGGTGACCGGGTCGACGGACCCCTTCATCCTCGTGCCCAACTCTCCTCGAGCCCCGCGGATGACCTCGGCCGCAGCGTTGGCGGCCTCCGTTGCGATGTCGATGTCGTCCACGAGCCGAGTATGCCGTGGTCGTGTTCCCCGCCACCGTGGTTACCGTCGCCCCGTGCCCTACGCCCTCGCCGCGGTCGCTGGTCTCGCCCTCTGGGTTGCCTTCCCCCCGATCGGGTGGGGATGGACGGCCGTCGTGGGCATGGTCCTCCTACAGGTCGCCGCCCTGCGAGCACGATCGGGCAAGGCGGCGCTCGGGGTCGGGGCGGTCTTCACGGTCGCCTGGGTGGCCCCGTTCCTCTCCTGGCTGGCTTCGGTCGAGCTCGAGGCGTGGATCGGCATCGTGGTCGTCCACCTGCCGGTCTTCGCCGGCTACGCGTGGGTGGTGTGGATGGTCAGGGACTGGCCGATCACAGCCCGTTACCTGGGACTCGCCGGTGGATGGGTCTTCACCTTCCTCGTGCTCCGCTGGCTGCCGGTCTTCTCGTTCGAGTGGCTCGACCCCGGCTACACGGTCGCCGGCTGGGAAGCCGCCCGCAATGCCGCCGCCCTGTGGGGAGCGACAGGCTGGGGCGTGCTGCTGGCGCTGGCTGCGTCGGGCCTGTCGATCGGTCTCCTGGACCGCCGTCGCAGTCTGGCGATCGGTGGTCTGGCCGTGCTCGCCGTCGGATTCATCGCCGGGGTGGTCGTGGACGAGCGGCCGGTCGGCGGGACCCTCGCGGTCACCGTCGTCCAAGGCCACCCCGAGTGCCCGACCTTTCCCTGCTCGACGACGAGGGAGGAGATCACCGACCTCCACCTGCGGATGACCGAGGCCCTCGAACCCGGTCCCGGGATGGTCGTCTGGGGCGAGTCGTCGACGGGATTCACCACCGACCCCGGCCAGAACGCGGCCGTCGCCGAGGCCATTGCCCGCGAGACGAATCGACTGGGTGCGCACCTGCTCCTCGGCTCCGACCGGCCGGCGGGATCGGTCAACTTCGTGAATGCAAACCTGCTGTTCGACCCCGAGGGCCGCATCGTCGGCGAATATCGCAAGCAGCACCCGGTCCCGTTCGGCGAGTACCTGCCCGCACGCGAGCTACTCGGAGACATCTACCCGTTCACGCGTCAGCCCCGGGACATGATCCCGGGGGACGGACCGGTCCTCTTCGACCTCGACGGAGTGACGATGGGGACGGTCATCAGCTTCGAGGGGGCGTTCGGTCGCTATGCCCGGGAGCACGCGGCTCTCGGCGCCCAGTTCCTGGTGGTGAACACCAACGAGGGCTCCTACGAGGACGACGCCGCAGCCGACCAACTGATCGGGATGACGTCGATGCGGGCCGCCGAGCTCGGCCTCGATGTCGTCCACGTCGCCGTGTCGGGGAAGTCGACGTTCATCACCGACGGTGGTGTCCCCGGCGAGGAGACGGCGAGCTTCGTCCCGGCCACGCTCGAAGGAACCATCACCCTCCGCGGGCAGCCGCCGACTCCGTATGCCCGATGGGGCGACTGGTTGGTGACGGTGGCCCTGCTGGTGTCCGGCGTCGTCGTGGTGCGACAGTCGGTCGTCTGGGCCGCGTCAGAGGAGCGAGAGCCCCTCGAGACCTGAGCGGGTCGTGCCGACGACCGTGGTCCGGTGGCCGGCTTCGGCGAACGCCGCAGCGACCTCGCCTTCGACCGACGGGTCGATGATGGCGAGGAACCCGAGTCCCATGTTGAAGGTGGCGTAGGCGTCGGCGTCGGCCAACCCGGCCAGTTCCACCATGGTCCGGAAGACGGAGGGCCGCTCCCATGCACCCGTGTCCACCTCGGCCCCCGTCCCCTCTGGGAGGACGCGCGGCAGATTGCCCGGGAGGCCACCACCGGTGACGTGACAGAACGCCTTCACGCCGCCGGAAGCGGCGGCTTCGATCGCCGCGGGCGAGTAGATGACCGAGGGCTCGGTCACCGTCTCGGCTACCGAACGGCCTGAACCATCGGGGAACTCGTCGTCCAGCCCGAGATCGTGGTCGTCGAGGATCTTGCGGACGAGGGAGAAGCCGTTGGAGCGGAGGTTCGGGCTCTCGACGCCGATGATGAGGTCGCCGTCGCAAACGCGGTCGGGGCCGAGGACATCGGACTCCTCCACGACCCCGAGTGCGGTGCCGGCGAGGTCGACGTGGTGCGGGTCGACGACACCGGGGTGTTCGGCGGTCTCACCCCCGACGAGTGCGCAGCCGGCCTCGGCACAGGCTGCCGCCACGGATCGGACGATCGCCTCGTCACGCTCGGGGTCGAGGGCGCCGACGGCGAGGTAGTCGACGAAGCCGACAGGTGCTGCGCCGACCGCGGCGAGGTCGTCGACACACATGGCGACGAGGTCGTGGCCGACGCCGTCCCATCGGCCGGTCCTTCGGGCGAGGTCGAGCTTCGTGCCGACGCCGTCGGTGGAGAGCATGAGGACGGGGTTCGTGTAGCCGGCCGGGATCCGCATGCCGGCTGCGAATCCACCGAATCCGCCCACGACGCCGGGCCCCCACGTGTCGGTGACCGGCCCGGCGATGCGTCCGACCAAGGCATCGGCCGCGGCGACGTCGACGCCTGCCGCCTTGTAGGCGTCGCTCACGCCTGCTCCAGGGCGAACTTCCCCTGTCCGATCGGGACCGGCGTCGGGTAGTCGCCCGAGAGGCAGGCATGGCAGAAGCCGGCCCCCGGGGGGCCCGCGGACGAGAGCAACCCGTCGATGGAGAGGTAGCCGAGCGAGTCGGCACCGAGGTGCTCCTCGATCTCGGGGACGGTGAGGCGGGAGGCGATCAGCTTGGACTGGTCGGTCGTGTCCATCCCGTAGAAGCAGGGGTTCTTGTAGGGCGGTGAGGAGACTCTGAGGTGGACCTCGCTGGCGCCCGCCTCCCGGGCCATCTTCACGAGCTGGCGGGTCGTCGACCCGCGGACGATGGAGTCGTCCACGAGGACGACGCGCCGGCCCTCCAGCGTGGAGCGGATGGGGTTGAGTTTCAGGCGGATGCCCCGGTCGCGCAGCAGCTGACTCGGCTGGATGAACGTGCGGCCGACGTACCGGTTCTTCATCAGGCCATCTTCGATGGGGATGCCCGACACCTCGGCGAACCCCTGGGCGGCTGGTATCCCCGATTCGGGAACTGGCACGACGACGTCCGCTTCGACCGGCTGCTCGACCGCGAGCGTGCGACCCATCTTCACCCGCGTCCCGTGGATGTCCTGGCCGTAGAGGACCGAGTCGGGTCGGGCGAAGTAGACGAACTCGAAGACGCAGAGGTTGGAAGAGGTCTCCCCGCCGAAGGGGAAGTGGCTCCTCACACCGGAGTCGTCGATGACGACCATCTCGCCGGGGGCGATCTCCCGATCGAAGTCGGCGCCGACGATGTCGAGGGCGGCGGTCTCGGAGGCGAGCACCCATCCACCGTCGAGTCGTCCGAGGCAGAGGGGCCGGAAGCCGAACGGGTCCCGGACGCCGATGAGGGTGGCCTGGTCCATTGCCACGATGGAGAAGGCACCCTTCAACTTGGGGAGGGCCGACTCGAAGGATCGGACGAGGCCGCCCGGTCCGGGGTGGTCATCGGCTTCGCGGGCGAGGAGCTCGACGAGGACCTCGGAGTCCGTGACGCCGGTGAGACCGAGCTCGGCGGCGAGCCCGACCGTGTTGGTGAGGTTCCCGTTGTGGCCGAGGGCGATCGAGCGGCTCCCGACCTGGCGGAACACCGGCTGGGCGTTGTGCCACACGGTGGAACCGGTGGTCGAGTAGCGGGTGTGACCGATGGCGAGGTGGCCCGACAGTGCGGCGAGGACGTCGCCGTCGAAGACCTGTGCGACCAGGCCGAGGTCCTTGAAGACGGTGGCGGTCTCGCCGTCGGAGGTGCAGATCCCGGCGCTCTCCTGGCCGCGATGCTGCAGGGCGTAGAGCCCGAAGTAGGTCAACTGGGCTGCGTCACGGCCGGGAGCCATGACACCGAACACCCCACACTCTTCGCCCGGTTTCTCGAGCAGGTCGTCCGCCACGTGCGGGGAGTGTAGGTGCGCGTGGGAGATCCCCCCGGAAGGTCGGAGGCAGGGCTTGGAGATCCCCTCGCGGAGAAGCTCCCCGACGAGGCTGGAGGAGAGCGAGGGGTCGCCACGCTCGTACCGGTGACATCGAGCACCCGAAGCGTGTTGCGGTTCCAGACGGAGCTCCCGGGCTCCGAGACCGGACTCGGGCGGGATTCGAAAGCCCAGTCCGAGCAGGTCCGGTCGGTTGACGTCGAGCAGGTGGGTCCCGCCATCGGGCATGTACCACCCGGCCTCACGACCGAGGTCGACGAGGCGCTCCGCCTCCACCTGGGGCTCTGACTCCACCAGCTGAATCCCGCGCCTCAGCGAGGCGGTCGACGTTCCGGGGCCCGAGGACATCGGCGTCGTAGGCTCGCCGACATGTCGCTCGAAGCCCTGGCAGAACGCCTCCGCCCTCTTCTGGGCGACGCAGCAGTCCTCACCCATCCGGTGG
>JAHEFX010000116.1:1591-6305 GCA_024639975.1 bacterium | reverse complement strand
GGTTCTCAGCCCTCGCCATCGGCCTCGTCCTCCGCAGGGGAGCCGTCCTCGATGTGCTCGAGGTCGGCGAGGGCATCGTCGGGGGTCGGTCCGGACCCGTGGACCGGCCCCTTCCAGTCGAGGGCGGCCTTTCCCTCGCTGCGGAGCTTGCGGGCTTCCTCCGTCACCTCGCGGAGCGGCTCGGTCAACGGCCCGGTCTCGGCCTCGATGGATGCCCGGAGTTGGGCGACCACGACGCGCGCCTCCCGCAGCCACCCACCGAGTTGCCGACTCAGTTCGGGGAGTCGCCGCGGTCCGAAGATGAGGAAGGCGGCCAGCGCTATGACGAGGTACTCGGTGCCCGAGATCACGGGCGGCAGCGTACCCGTCGGTGCGCCCTGACGTCCGGTCGGGCGGTCAGCCGATCAGGCGCCCAGCAGCCTCACCGGGTTGGTCTCGGTCTCGAGCGCCTTCATGAAGGCGTTGATCTCGTCTTCGGTGATCGAGTCGTAGCCGGTGATCGAGTAGGCCACACCGGCGGCCAGGAGGACCATCACCACTCGCGGCCCGGCGGTCCGGCTCCGGGGCACGGCACAGAGCGGGCAATCGAACCGGTACGCACCGTTCGTCTCGTTCGGCGTCAGCTCGAGGTGGAGCTGCTCGATGCCCAACATCACGTCCCCGCAGTCGGGGCAGGTGGTCTTGATGGTTGTCATCAGGATGGTCTCTCCGGGGTGTCAGGAGAGTCATCGGCAGATCCGTATCGGACCTTGACGGGAGATCAGGCCCCGTACCGGTCGAGGAGCTTCGACCTGAGCCGGTCGAGCTCGGCGGCGACCTCGTCCCCATCGACGAGGGACGCGTCCGGTCCGAGGCGGAGCAGCAGTCGTGCCGGGATCGAGGGGCTCGACGAGCGCAGCTCGACCTCGACGCCGGCGACATCGCTCGCCAGCACCGACACCGGGTAGTACTCGGCGACCCAACGGGCCGCCGGGGTCAGCCGGATGACGGCTCGGACATCGTCCGGATTCGGCTGGTAGGCGGCCTCGGGCGCGGGCAGCTCGACCGGGGCCGTGGCCGGGTCCTCCAACAGCTCGACTTCGCGGATCCGGTCGACCCGGAAGCGTCGGTAGGCGCCGGCCGAGTGGTCGTGCGCATCGAGGTACCACCGGCCGATGTCGGTGAAGACCTGCCAGGGATCGACCACCCGCACGGAGGTCTCATCACGATTCAACGCCCGGTAGGTGATGCGCACCCGCCGGCCCTCGGCGATGGCAACTTCGAGTGCTTCGACGGGCTCGGGCCTGTCGGCCACGTCGACCACGACACCCTCACCGTCCGGAACGAGGACTGCGGCAAGCTTCGACGCAGCCGACCGCAGGGCGACGCTGCCGGCACCGGCGGCCTCCGTGGCGAGGGCCGCCGACAGGAGGCGCAAGCCTTCCGAGGCGGTCAGGCGGCGTTGACCGGAGAAATAGTCGGCCGCCTCGACCACGACGTCGTCACCGACGATGGAGGCGTACATCAGGTCGTGCGGGAAGTACCCCGGCAGCCCGCAGACCATGACGAGTTCGAGGTCACGTGCGAGCTCCTTGGGCGTGTACTCGAAGCGTCGGCAGACCTCGTCGACCGTCGCCGTCTCCGGGTTCGCCATGACCCACGGGAGCATCGCCAGGATTCGGGTTAGCCGGGCCGCCGTGCGCTCGCTCACGCCACACCCCGAACCCGCTCGACGACGGCAGCCCGCAGCTCGGGCGGCGAAACCAACTCGGCGGTGTCGCCGAGCTCGAGCAGCCAGGAGACGAATGCGTCCCGATGGGCTACGTCGAGGGTCGCCTCCGAATAGCCATCCCCGTGCGAGAACGTCGTCTCCGGCAGTTGGCGCCGGACCCACCAGGCGATCTCGTCGTCGAATCGGACGGTCGCTTCCACCTGCTCGTCGCCGGATTCCCAGGGGAGCTCCGGCAGGATCGATCGGAGCTCGATGTCGATGCGCTCGAAGGCCCCACCCGGTCCGACCGCTTCCCATCCTTCACCGCGATCGACGCGAAACACCCGGCGCTCGTCCCCGTCGTCGGTGACGAGGTACCAGTGGCCCCGCCGATGCAGGAGGCCCTGGGGCTGCAGTCGGCGATCCTTCCCCCGGTACGAACCGGTCACCTCACGCCGCGCCGACACGGCATCGAACAGCTCGGCTATGGCGTCGGCATCCCCCCCGAGGTTGGCGGTGAGCGCCGTCTGGTCTTCGGTGCTCGCGGCGCCGCCGAGCTTCTGGAATGCGGGTCCGACCTCGGCCCCGCCCATCCGGACCATTCGGGTCGCGACATAGAGGGCGGCGAGCTCCTCGTCCGTGAGGTCCGGGTCGGCCATCTCGAAGCGCTCGGCCGGCAGCTCGTAGCCGAGCGCCTGGGTGATGTCGTCGAGCACGACGGTCTCGAGCGGGATCCCCGCCCCGCGCAGCAGCTCCTTGTCGCGCTCGAACATCCGCCGGAAGGCGGTGTCGTTGTCGCGGTCGTAGCCGGCGACGGTGAAGCGGATCTCGTCGATGTCGACGGGATGGTCCACGGTCCGCAGGAACGCGAGGAGGTTGAGGAGTCGTTCGAGCACCCTGCTCATCGACAGCCAGCGTAGGGCGAACCCTGCCGCGGTTGAACCCTCTCGACCCGCTCAGAGCTCGGCGATGAGCTGGTCGACCCGGGGATCGTCGGCGACGAACGGGTCCTTGCACAGCACCGTGCGCTGTGCCTGGTCGTTGAGCTTCAGGTGCACCCAGTCGACGGTGTAGTCACGACGGGCCTGCTTGGCGGCGCTGATGAACCTCCCGCGCAGTGCGGCTCGTGTGGTCGACGGCGGCGTTGCGGTGGCCGCACGAATGGCGTCGTCGTCCACGATCCGCTCGACGAGGCCCCGGCGTTCGAGGATCTGGTACAGCCCACGCTCGGGGTGGACGTGGTGGTAGGAGAGGTCCACCATCGCGATTCGAGGGTGTCCTAGTGGGAGGTCCCATCGCTTGCGGTACTTCTCGACCAAGTGGTACTTGATGACCCAGTCGACCGTGCGGTCGAGGGTGAGGGGGTCCTTCTCCAATCCCCGGAGCAGCTCCTCCCACATGCGCACCGCCCTGGTCACCTCGGGAGGGAACCCCTGGGTGCGCTCGTAGCGCAGGACCCGGTCCAGGTACTCCCACTGCATGTCGAGGGCGGACAACTCCCGGCCGTTGGCGAGTCGCACCGCACGACGGCAGGTCGGGTCGTGGGCGATCTCGCGGATCGCCTTGATGGGGTTCTCCAGGGAGAGGTCACGGAAGACCACGCCGTCCTCGAGCATCTGGAGGATGGCAAGGGTCGTGCCCACCTTCACGAAGGTGGCGTACTCGCTCATGTTCGAATCACCGGCGATGACGTGGAGACGGCGGAAACGCTCCGCATCGGCGTGCGGTTCGTCGCGGGTGTTGATGATCGGACGGCTCCGGGTCGTCGCCGAGGAGACGCCCTCCCAGATGTGGTCGGCGCGCTGGGCCATCGAGTAGACCGGGCCACGCGGGCCCATCATCACCTTCCCCGCTCCGGCGAAGATCGTCCTCGAGGCGAGGAACGGGATCAGCACATCGAGGGTGTCGGCGAACGGCCTGGCACGGTCGATCAGGTAGTTCTCGTGGCAGCCGTAGGAGTTCCCGGCAGAGTCCGTGTTGTTCTTGAAGAGGTAGATGTCGCCGCGGACGCCCTCTTCTGCGAGTCGTCGCTCGGCCGAGGACACCAGGTCGGCGAGGATCCACTCCCCCGCCTTGTCATGGGCGACGAGGTCCGTGATCGAATCACACTCGGCCGTCGCGTACTCGGGGTGTGAGCCGACGTCGAGGTAGAGCCGGGCGCCGTTCTCCAGGAAGACATTCGACGAGCGCCCCCACGACACCACCCGTCGGAAGAGGTAGCGGGCCACCTCGTCGGGGCTGAGGCGGCGTTGGCCATGGAGCGTGCACGTGACCCCGAACTCGGACTCGAGACCAAAGATGCGCCGCTCCATGCAGGCAACCTACAGCCGGGACCGTCGCAGGCACGCGGCCAAGCAGCGCCGACGGCGGGAGGAGACCCGCTCAGCCCTCGAGGGCCTCCACCACGGTCCCGTCCACCTCTGCGGCCCGGGGCATCTGGATCGGCGTGATGGCGATCACCCCGTCGTGGGCGGCGTCGACGTCGTTGCCGTCGATGGCGCTCCGATGGTCCAACCCCCCGTCGAACGCGTGCACGTAGTGCCCGTTGGCATCCCGGGCGAAGAGCTGCGCGTAGGAGGTCTGGGCCACGCGGGTCACCCGGCGAGGGGTCTCGGGGGTCGAGTCCCACGGCATGTTCACCGACCAGACGTCGGCCGCCGCCATCCGGTCGCCGTCGACGAGGTCGGCCACGATGCCGACCCCGACCTCCCCGAGCGTCTCCCAACGCCTGGCGGCGCCCGGCCCACGGATCTCGCGACGCCACGCCGACCAGGCGGTCATCGTCCCGGTCGAGAGCGCGATCGACGGGGTCCCGCCGACCCACCCCTCGACCGCTGCTCCGAAGGTCCCCGACGACCAGAGGTAGCCGGCGCCATGGTTGTAGCCCAGGTTGATCCCGCTCACCACGAGGACGGGGGGCGAGTCGAAGTGGACCGAGGCGATCTGCACGCCGTCGGCCGGTGTACCCGAATGGGCGAGGATCTCGATGCCATCCCGCCGGGTGTGCGAGACACTGACGGGGTC
>JAHEFX010000116.1:0-1581 GCA_024639975.1 bacterium | reverse complement strand
GAGTGATCGCCTTGCCGGACCACGAGCGCTCCCCATCCGGGACCACGACCCGGACGTCCCCGAGGGCGCGGAGCGCCCGGGCAACGGCACGAGGGCAGGGCTATCCACCCCGTCGTCGTTGGTGAGGAGGATCCAGCCCAAGGTCAGTCGAGGCGTCGGAACGCCCGTCGACGCCCGTTGCGCTCCAGGACGGCTACTTCCCAGCCGTCGACCGGTCGATCGAGGATCGATTCGAAGGCGGCCGTGGTGGCGGTCCTGGCCCCGTCCAGATCCCGGGCGGCGTCGTGGTCGGCCCGAAGGGCTTCGTCGAGGGTCTCGGCCGGTCCTCCGATGGTGGCCACACCGCGTTCTTCGGCGAGGGTGCCGTCGTAGAGGACCTTGTAGAGCCGGTCGTCATCGGCCTCGGCGCCCAGCTCGGCGACCAGCAGCTCGACCTCGTAGGGCTTCACCTCGTGGGTGAAGATGTTGCCGAGGGTCTGGGCGAAGGCGTTGGCCAGGGACTTGGCCGTCACGTCCTCCCGGCCGTACAGGTAGCCCTTGAGGTCGGCATGGCGGACCCCGGCCACCCGCAGGGCCTCGAACTCGTTGTATCGGCCCACGCCGGCGAAGGCGACCCGGTCATAGACCTCGCCCACCTTGTGGAGCGTCGAGGACGTGTTCTCGGCGACGAGGAGGAGGCCGTCCGAGTACTGGACGGCGGCGATGGCCCGCCCCCGGGCGATGCCCTTGCGGGCGAAGTCGGCCCGGTCCTTGACCAGCTGTTCGGGCGAGACATAGAACGGGGCGGTCATGGCGTTGCCTCCACGACCGTGGCGGCCAGTGCCGCGACGTCATCGTCGGGCACCTCCCGGTAGCCATCCGAGTCCACGAAGACGGCCACCGGCATGATCCCGCGCCTGAGGTCGGGACCGGCCGTGGCCACGTCCTGTTCGGCTGCGACGACCAGGGCCGAGAGGGCGAGCTCGAGGGCGCCGTCGGCGTCGAGGCCCGATCGCCAACCGGCCCGGAGCGCCGAAGCAGCCTCCAAGCCGCCGGAGCCGGTGGCGGCGAAATCCTCTTCCTCGTAGCGGCCGCCGACGACGTCGAACGAGAACAGTCGACCGGTCTCGGCGCTCTCGTCGTAGCCGGCGTAGAGCGGGACGACGACGAGGCCCTGCATGGCGAGCGGCAGCTGGCCGCGCACCATGCGGGCGAGGTACACCGCCTTGCCCTCGAGGCTGAGGCGAGTCGATTCGAGCTTCTCGTAGTGCTCGAGCTCGGTCTGGAAGAGGCGAACCATCTCCACGGCGATACCTGCGGTGCCGGAGATGGCCACGGCGGAGAATTCGTCGGCAGGGAAGACCTTGCGGATGCGGCGATGGGCAACCGAGTAGCCGGCGGTTGCCTGGCGGTCACCGACCATCACGACCCCACCGTCCCAGCGGACCGCAAGGATCGTCGTTGCCTCCCCCACCTCCGGCAGTGTTCCGGTCGCCGGCAGGGAGGGCGTGTGACCGCGCGCCGCGAGCAGGTCGGAGAAGCCGCCGGGGTCGGTCGAGACCAGGTCCCGCAGGTCGCCGCTCACTGACCGCCCTTTTGGAC
>JAHEFX010000025.1 GCA_024639975.1 bacterium | reverse complement strand
TGGGAGATCCCATCGGAGTCGGCCACCCGGGTCGGGCACCCCGCCCCGTTCCCCGTCGGCCTCCCGCAGCGCCTCATCGACCTCTACACCTATCGCGAGGACCTCGTCCTGGACCCGTTCATGGGTTCGGGAACGACGGCGATCGCCGCCGTTCGGACCGGCCGCCACTTCGTCGGCTTCGATGTGGACCCCGGCTACGCCAAGAAGGCCGAGAAGCGCATCGCCGACGAGCTCAAGCGGTTGGCCGACCACGACCAACTGCAGCTGCCCGGTGTGTCCCTGCCGGCCGTGCCGACCCCGGTCGCCGACGACGAGACACTCGCCGAGGCGGCGGCGAAGCAGGGCCTGAAGGCCTCCGAGGTCGCCATGGCGATGCTCCAGGATGCCGGCTTCGACATCACCGGTACCGACGTGAAGGTCGCTGCCGGCCAGTCGGTGACCTGCATGGCCGCGGACCGTGACGGCGTCGAGTGGCTGTTCGACGTGGTCGGTGGATTCACCTCGACCCGATCCGGTCTGGCCAAGTCGGACACGCTGTGGAAGACCCTGGGCAAGGTGGCCGTCATCGCCGCCGAGAAGGCACCGCACCGATACGTGCTGCTGACGACGGACCTCCCGGCCCCCGGTTCGGGACCCGGTCAGGCGTTGGCCGCCGTCCGTGGTCACCTGATCACCGACGTGGTGGACATCACCGACCCAACGACACCGGCCGTCCTGTCCGATTGGGCGGGCTGACCAGGAGACCCCGAACCGCCCGGGAGGACCGCGACGGAGATGGAAACGCCACGCCAAGGAACGGGGGACCCGACTCCAACCGTCCGAGAGGCCCCTTCCTGGAGGCTCGCAACGGTCTCGGTCCTGCTGATCGCCATCTACGTCGCCCGCCAGACCGGCGGCCTGCCCGGGCAGGTGACCTGGGTCATCGATGACGTCCTCATCGCGGTCGTCGCCGTCATCGCCCTCCGAGTAGGGGGTGCGAAACGTCGCACCTACCGCTGGCACATGGCAATCGCCGGCGTTGCCGTCGTCGCTGCCGCGGTCGAAGGACTGCTCGGGATGGAGGCCTTCGTCCAGACCTCGAGCCTGTTGACCGCCTACTTGGTCACGGCGTCGGCCGTCCTCATCCTCCGGTCCATCCTGCGCGAGCAGCGGGTCTCGGGCGACACGCTCTTCGGAGCGTTCGCCGTGTACCTGGCCGTGGGCGTGCTCTTCGGGATGGTCTTCACGGGGATCGCACGCGACGCACCGGAGGCATTCGACCCTCCCCAGCAGGTGGTCGATGGCGAGACGAACGTCTACTACTTCAGTTTCGTCACGCTGACCAGCCTTGGCTACGGGGACATCTCCCCGGTCTCGGACGCCGCCAGGATCCTCTCCACGCTCGAGGCGGCCATCGGGGTCATCCTGCTGGCTGCCCTGGTCGGGCGGGTGGTCGGGCTTCTCGTGGCGAGCGAGTCGAGCGCCTTTCCTCGGGTCAGCGACCCCGAGGCGCAGGACTAAATCGCGCCCAGCTTCTGGAGGGCGCCGACGAGGAAGAGTTCCATCTCGTCGGGATCGTCCCCCTCGGAGACCGGCAATGCCACTCCCCAGCCGTGCGTCGGGGGCAGCAGGTGCTCGGTCGAGTCCTTGTCCCACGGAGAGACGTAGACGTAGGGCTCGGGGATCTGCTCGTCGCCGGGGCTGAACCCGATCGAGGCTCGTCGGCCCTCGGCCTGCTCACCCAACTCGATCGCCAGGTCGAAGTGCTCGTTCCACAGTCGCCGCTCGGTGTCGGCTTGATCACCGACCCGGTCGAGGAGCCGACCGAGCACGTCCCAACCCGTCTCGAACCAGACGGCCAGGTCCTTGGCGGCTTCCAGGTCCACCTGCAGGAGTTCGTCGGTCCGCTCCGGCACCTCGATGTCGTTTCGTTCTCCCCGGGCCCGGTCGAAGTCCACACCGAAGAACCGCATGGCCTCGTCGAGGGTGCCGATCCGCTGGCGGGCCAGTTCGACCTCGTCGTGCTCGATGACCATCTCGCGTCCATCGATGCGGCGGGTCACTCCGGCGACGGTCGAGCCGAAGCCTCCAGGCATCGGAACGGACCAGACCAGATCGTCCGAGCGCTGACGGGCGAGCGACAGGGCGTAGAAGAGCACGAGATGGAGGGAGCGCCGGGTCTCTGCCCGCACATCAGGAGTCACTTGCAGCATGGCGAATCCAACCACGTCCAGCGCAGGCACATTCCCTCCGATTTCACCTTGAGTCACCTCGACTTAGATTCCATTCGGTGGTACACTCACTTTCGATTCCCTACTGATTCTTCAAGGAGCTCCCATGGGCAAGGCCGTCGGCATCGACCTGGGCACGACCAACTCCGTGATCGCCATCCTCGAGGGTGGCGACCCCACGATCATCACCAACGCCGAGGGTGGGCGCACCACGCCCTCGATCATCGCGTTCAAGGACGGCGAGGTACTCGCCGGCGACGTCGCCAAGCGCCAGGCGATCACCAACCCGGACGGGACGATTCGCTCCGTCAAGCGCCACATGGGCACCAACTGGACCGAGAAGTTCGACGGCAAGGACTACACCGCCCAGGAGATCTCAGCCAGGATCCTCATGAAGCTCAAGCGCGACGCCGAGACCTTCCTCGGTGACACGGTCGACCAAGCGGTCATCACCGTCCCGGCGTACTTCAACGACGCCCAACGCCAGGCCACCAAGGAAGCCGGCCAGATCGCCGGCCTCGAAGTGCTCCGCATCATCAACGAGCCGACGGCAGCCTCGCTCGCCTACGGACTCGACAAGGAGCACGACCACACGATCCTCGTCTACGACCTCGGTGGCGGCACCTTCGACGTGTCACTCCTCGAGATCGGTGACGGCGTGTTCGAGGTCAAAGCCACCAACGGCGACACGCAGTTGGGTGGAGACGACTGGGATGAAGCCGTCATGGACTGGCTGGTCGACGGGTTCCTGAAGGAGAACGGTGTCGACCTCTCGGCCGACGCCATGGCCGCCCAGCGCCTCAAGGAGGCAGCCGAGAAGGCCAAGATCGAGCTCTCCTCCGTCACCGAGACCGAGATCAACCTTCCCTTCATCACGGCGACGGATGCCGGCCCCATGCACCTGCAGCGCAAGCTGACCCGCTCGGAGTTCGAGAAGCTCACCAAGCCACTCCTCGACCGCACCAAGAGGCCATTCGAGTCCGTCATCAAGGACGCCGGAATCGACGTCGCCGACATCGACGACGTCGTGCTGGTCGGCGGCTCGACCCGCATGCCCGCAGTCGCCGAGCTCGTTCGGACGGTCACCAAGAAGGAGCCCCACAAGGGCGTGAACCCCGACGAGGTGGTCGCTGCCGGCGCCGCCATCCAGGCCGGCGTGCTCACCGGCGACGTGAAGGACATCCTCCTCCTGGACGTGACCCCGCTCACCCTCGGCATAGAGACCAAGGGCGCCGTCATGACGAAGATGATCGAGCGCAACACGACCATTCCGACCCGCAAGTCGGAGGTGTTCACCACCGCCGCCCCGAACCAGCCCGAGGTCGAGATCCACGTGCTGCAGGGTGAGCGGGCCATGGTCGGTGACAACAAGAGCCTCGGGAAGTTCCGCCTGACCGGCATCCCGCCGGCACCGATGGGAATCCCCCAGATCGAGGTCACGTTCGACATCGACGCCAACGGCATCGTGAACGTATCGGCCAAGGACCTCGGCACCGGCAAGGAACAGGCGATGACCATCACCGGTGGCACCGCCCTCGCCCGGGAGGACATCGATCGCATGGTCAATGACGCCGAGGCCTACGCCGAGGAAGACGCCAAGCGACGCGAGCTCGTCGAGACCCGCAACCAGGCCGACCAGATGGTCCACCAGACCGAGACGCTCCTCACCGAACAGGCCGAGCAGCTCACCGACGACGAGAAGCAGTCGATCGAGTCCGCCCTCGGCGAGCTGAGGGAGGTCGCCGACCACGAGGAGTCCACGGTCGAGGAGCTGCGGGAGAAGATCGAGGCGACGATCACCGCTTCACAGCAGATGGCCCAGCGTCTCTACCAGGAGGCCGCCGCCGAGCAGGCATCGGGCGCCGGCCCCGAGGACGAGCCGGTCGCCGACGAGGACGAGGACATCGTCGACGCCGAGATCGTCGACGAGGAGGACGAGGCCTAGCCGGCCCGTCCACGACGGATACACACATGAACGACTCCGACGCCGACCTCCCGGTCGCGGCAGCCGATGCCGCGACCGGTGAGGAACCGGCCGACACCCACGGCGAGGCCCCGATCCTCACACCGACGCCCGCCGAGCTCGGCATCGAGCTCCCGGACGAGCCGACGGAGGCCTTCGACGAGCTGCTCCGGTTGCTCGCCGACGCTCGCCAGGACGCCGCTGCCGAGCGAGACACCGCCCTGCGGGCCCTGGCCGAGATGGAGAACCTCCGCAAGCGCACCGTCCGGGACATGGCCGAGACCCGCCAACGGGCGACCGAGGGCTTGGTCCGTCAGCTGTTGGCGGTGCTCGACTCATTCGACGCCGGTATGGCGATCGACACCGACGAAGCCGATGCCGCCGCCGTCAAGGAAGGGTTCACGGCCACCCGTGACCAACTGGTCGGCTCGCTCGGCTCGGTCGGCCTCGAAGCCGTTCCCGGCATCGGCGCGCCGTTCGACCCACAGGTCCACGAGGCCGTCAGCGTGCTCGACCAGGCCGACGAGCTCGTCGTCGTCCATGAGATGCGCAAGGGCTACACGCTCGGCGGCTTGACCCTGCGTCCTGCCGCCGTGGTGGTCGGTCCGGCACCGGACGGGGAGACCGAGGCAAGCTGATGCAGCGCGACTGGGTGGAGAAGGACTTCTACGAAGCGCTGGGGGTGACGAAGAACGCCCCGCGCGACGACATCAAGAAGGCCTATCGCAAGCTCGCCCAGAAGTACCACCCCGACGCCAACCCCGGTGACACCTCGGCCGAGGAACGCTTCAAGGACGTCTCCGAGGCCTACGCAGTCCTGTCCGACGACGAGAAGCGCAAGGAGTACGACGAGGTCAGGCGTCTCGTCGAGTCGGGCGCCTATTCGGGCGGCGCCGGCGGGTTCCCCGGCGGTGCCGGCTTCCCTGGTGGCGGCCAGCGCATCAACATCGAGGACCTCTTCGGCGGCGTGGGCGGCTTCGGCGACCTGTTCGGTGGCGGCGCCCGCCGCGGCCCGTCGAAGGGACCCGACCTCACCACGCGCACCCGGGTCGGATTCGCCGAAGCCGTGAAGGGGACCACCAAGACCCTCCGCCTCGACGGCGACACCAACTGCTCCAAGTGCAAGGGCTCGGGAGCCGAGCCCGGCACCCAGAAGTCCGTGTGCCCCACCTGTGGCGGGGCCGGCCAGGTTTCGCAGAACCAGGGCTTCTTCTCGTTCGCCCAACCCTGCCCCCAGTGTCGCGGCGCGGGGCAGGTGATCTCCGTGCCGTGCACGCAGTGCCGTGGCGTTGGGACCGAGCGGCGAACCCGCGAGATCAGCCTGAAGATCCCCGCCGGCGTCGAGGACGGCGCCACGATCCGAGCACGCGGCAAGGGCGGTCCGGGGCGCGATGGTGGTCCTGCCGGTGACCTGCTCGTCCGGGTGAAGGTCGACAAGCACCCGATCTTCGGCCGACGCGGCGATGATGTGACCGTGACCGTTCCCGTGACCTTCCCCGAGGCGGCGCTCGGCGCCGAGATCCAGGTGCCGACGCTCGACGGGCATGTCCGATTGAAGGTGCCGTCCGGCACCCCGACCGGGAAGCGGTTCCGGGTCAAGGGACAGGGCGTCCAGCGCGAGAAGGGCCGCAACGGCGACCTCCTCGTCTCCGTGCAGGTCGACGTGCCACCGAAGCTGTCGAGAAAGGCCAAGAAGGCGCTCGAGGAGTGGCAGGCCGAGTTCGCCGGCGAGGACCCACGGGAAGGGATGCACGCATGACCGACGCACGCGAAGGGGCTGTCTTCGTCATATCGGTGGCCGCCGAACTGGCAGGCATGCACCCCCAAACGCTCCGTATCTACGAGCGCTCCGGCCTGATCGACCCCTACCGGACCCCGGGCGGCACCCGCCGCTACAGCCAAGAGGACATCGAACTCCTCTCCGAGATCCAAGAGCTCTCGGAGATGGGCCTCAACCACGAAGGAATCAAGCTGGTGATGCGGCTGCGAGAGCGGGTCGAAGAGCTCGAGGACGAGAACGCCCGCCAGTCCCGGCGCATCGACAAACTCCGCCAACGCCTCGAGTACCTCCTCTCCGGCAACCAGGACCCCTCCTACGAGATCGTCCTGAGACGCACCATCCGCCCGGAGTAGCTGAGAAGAGAGATCCGAGAGATCCCCCCGCAAGGGGGATGGGCCCCGCTCGGCACCGCCGAACGGGAGGGGGGCATCGCTCACCCCGACCAAGAGAGATCCCCCCGTCAGGGGGGATGGGCCCCGCTCGGCACCGCCGAGCGGGAGGGGGGCGTCAGTCGCCCAAGATCATCTGGAGGAACTTCTTCGTGCGGGCGTTCTGGGGGTTCACGAGGACTTCCGATGGAGGCCCTTCCTCGACGATCACCCCGTCGTCCATGAAGACGACCCGGTCCGAGACGTAGCGGGCGAACTCCATCTCGTGGGTGACGGCGACGATGGTCATCCCCTCTTCGGCAAGGGTGCGCATGACGGCCAGGACCTCGCCCACGAGCTCGGGGTCGAGGGCCGAGGTCGGCTCGTCGAACAGCATCATGTCCGGATCCATCGAGAGCGCCCGCGCGATGGCCACCCGCTGCTTCTGGCCACCCGAGAGGGTGTTCGGGTAGGCGTCGATCTTGTCGAGCAGCCCAACCTTCTCCATGTTCCTGTGGGCTATCTCGTGGGCTTCCTCGTCCGACCGCCGGAGCACCTTCCGCTGGGCGATCGTTAGGTTCTCCAGCACCGAGAGATGGGCAAAGAGGTTGAAGTGCTGGAACACCATTCCCACCTTCGCCCGGACCCGATCCATGTCGCAGTCGGGGTCGGCGGTGTCGTATCCCTCGATCTTGATTTGGCCGGACGTCGACTCCTCCAGCTGGTTGACGCAACGCAGCAGGGTCGACTTGCCGGAGCCCGACGGTCCGATGACCGACACGACCTCGCCTCGATCAACGGAGAAGTCGATGCCTTTCAACACCTCGAGGTCACCGAACGACTTGTAGAGGTCGCGGATCTCGATCACCTTGGTCATCGGCCCTTGCCTCCTTCCATCCGGCGGGCGACGAACGTGAGCGGGATGGTCAGGGCGAGATAGATGATCCCGGCCACGACCAGGGGGGTGGCGTTGGCGAACTCGATGACGCCGTCCCGACCCCAGCGAGTCAGCTCCTTGGTGGCGACCGTTACGCCGAGCACCGAGATGAGCGACGTGTCCTTGATGAGTAGGACGAACTCGTTGGTGAGCGGCGGGATGATGACCCGGATGGCCTGCGGGAGGATGATGAACCCCATGGTCTGGGCTCGGGTCATGCCCAAGGAGCGTCCGGCCTCCATCTGGCCCGGGGGAACGGCTTCGATGCCGGCCCGGATCGTCTCGGCCATGTAGGCGCCGGTCACGACGGCAAGGGCGATGACGCCTCGCCAGAAGATTGGGATGCCCCTGAACACGGGGATGGCG
Source organism: bacterium (assembly GCA_024639975.1). Lineage (GTDB taxonomy): Bacteria > Actinomycetota > Acidimicrobiia > Spongiisociales > JAENVV01 > JAHEFX01. Next base: position 14,585 of record JAHEFX010000025.1, on the reverse strand, counting down.
AGGGGCAGGCCCTGGCCGATGAGGATGATCGTGAGGAGGAGCGGCAGGCCGCGGAAGATCTCGATGTACCAGCCGGCGAACACCCGGTAGGCCTTCACCGACGAAATGCGGGCGAGGGCCATCGTCAGGGCGATGACGAATCCCCCGGCGAACCCGAGCGCCGTGAAGATGAGCGTGTTGCGCGCCGCAATCGTGAGGATCTCGGGGAACTGGGCCGCAGCGATCTCCGGGTTCAGGAGCTTGTCGAAAACCCGCGGCCAATCGGTGGAGATCAGAAGGGCGAGTGCGGCCGCGGACACCACGACGTAGGTGGTGATGCGGGTGGCTCGCTCCCGCCGAGCCTTTGCGATGCCGCCCGCGAACATTGCCTCGGACCCTAGACGCAGAGGAGCCCCGGCCGTGGGCCGGGGCTCCTCTGGGTTTCCAATGGGCAGAACCGTTGAAATCGGTTCAGCCATCTGCCCTTCTGGGCCGACGGTCAGGCGCCGAAGTAGGCGTCAAAGATCTCGTCGTAGGTCCCGTTGTCCTTGATGGTGGACAGGGCCGAGTTGATCTCGTCCATCAGCTCGGTGTTGTCGGTGGACGTGGCGAAGCCGTACTGCTCACCGGTCGAGTAGGTGTCGGCGAGCTCGACGTCGTCGTTCTGCTGGGCCCGGTCGGCGTTCACCGGCAGGTCCTGCAGGATGCCGGCCACGTCGCCACCCTCGAGGGCGAGGAACATCGCAGCGGGCTCGTCGAAGGAGACGAGTTCCACACCGTCCGGAGCGTTCTCCTGGGCGTAGATCTCACCCGTGGTACCGGTCTGCACGGCGAGGCGCTGGCCGACCAGGTCGTCGAGGCTCATGAACTCCGAACCGGCCACCACGAGCAGCGACTGGTCGGCGTCGTAGTATCCGTCGGAGAACAGGGCGGCCTGCTGGCGTTCTTCGGTGATGGTCATGGCCGAGGCCACGATGTCGCAGGTGCCGGACTCGGGCGCGAGCCAGATGCCGTCGAACGGCTGGACGGTCCACTCGACCGTCAGGTCGAGCTCGGCGCCGATGGCCTCGACGACCTCGACGTCGAACCCGGTCCACTCACCGTCGACCTCTTCCTCGAACGGGGGGTAGGGGGCGTCGGTGCAGACGAGCAGCTCGCCGTCGGTGAGGGTGAGGCCGGAGGCCCCGCCACCACAGGCGGCGGCAAGTAGGCCGATTGCCACGGCCAGCAATGCAATGCGCTTCATGTTGATCTCTCTCTCGTGTCAACCCGCTGGGAGCGGGTGCGGAAGGGTAGGGGTGCTTCCGGTGGTTCGTCCATGGGGAACGGTGAAGGACGGCCTGGATCGTGCCGATAACGGAGGGGTGACCGAAGACCTCCACGACCTCGGCGTCCTCATCGATTCGTCTTGCCCGCTGGTTCTTGCCGAGACCCGCGAGGAACGGCGCTGCCTCGAGACGATCCGCGAAACGGCCCGGCACCGCGACCTCCCGGTATGGACCTGGTCGTCCACCCGCGGCCTCCAACGTGATGGTGGAGCCGCCCAGTACAACACCGAGGAGCTGGGCCAGGCCCTGCAGACGATCGCCTCCCTCGAACAGCCGGCCGTCTACGTACTGGCCGACGCACACCACCACTACGCCGACCCGGGCCAGGCCCGGCTCCTCAAAGAAACCGTCGAGGCGATCGCCGATCGCTCCACCATCGTGGTCACCGCCCCGGAGCACGAAGTACCTGCCGGGCTGGAAGCCATCGCCTCGGTCTGGCGCCAGAAGCCTCCCAACGGCGCAGAGCTGCAGTCGCTGGTCCTTCGGACCATCGACGACCTCAAGGGCCGGGGCTATCGGGTCCAACTCGACGCCGTTGGCGTGGAGCGCATGGCTCGGGCCCTCCGCGGCCTCCCCGTGGCACGGGCCGAGCGCCTGGTCCGAAAGGAGACGGTCACCGACGGCTCCCTCGACGACGCCGACGTTGCCCGCCTCCGTGCTGCCCGCGCTGCCCTCTTCGCCGACGATGGCGTCCTCGAGTTGGTGGATCCCGATGGCCCGTCGCTGGGTGAGCTGGCCGGCATCGACGAGCTGTCCGACTGGCTGCGCCTCCGCGGCAAGGTGTTGGCCGACCCGGTGGAGGGTCTCCCCGCCCCCCGTGGCGTCCTCCTCACCGGCGTCCCCGGCTGCGGCAAGTCCGCCGTGGCCAAAGCACTCGCCGACACCTGGGAGCTGCCGTTGGTCCTGCTCGACCCGGGTGCCCTCTTCGACAAATGGGTCGGCGGGTCCGAGGCCCGACTCCGTCAGGCGCTCGATGCTGCCGAGGCCATGTCGCCGGCCGTCCTGTGGATCGACGAGGTCGAGAAGGGCTTCGCCGGGTCCAACGACCAGGACGGCGGTGTCGGGCGGAGGGTGTTCGGCACGTTCCTCCGTTGGTTGCAGGACCGCCCCGATGGCGTGTTCGTCATCGCCACCGCCAACGACGTGACCTCACTACCCCCCGAGTTCTTCCGCAAGGGCCGGGTGGACGAGGTGTTCTTCCTCGACCTGCCCGACACGACGGCCCGCCAAGCCATCCTCGAAGTCCACCTCCGGCGTCGCGGGCACAACCCCGAGGGATACCCATTGGAGCAACTCGCCGAGGGAACCGCCGGGTTCTCCGGGTCCGAGTTGGAGGCCGCCGTCGTAGCCGGCATGTACCGGGCACTAGAAGGACCCGGGACCCTCACCCCACGACTGCTGGCCGACGAACTGGCCCGCACGGTGCCACTGGCCGCGAGCCGGGCCGAAGACATCCACGACCTGCGCCAGTGGGCCCGAGGCCGGACCCGATCGGCCGCATCGCTGAGCCCGGTCGCCTAGGCCGTACACTCGCCGACGATGCGTGCACCCAGACCAGCCTTCGTCGAGATCCAACAAGTCGAGGACGCCGCAACCGTCACCCTCGCCTGGCGCGGCGTCCCCTACATGGGGAGCGCCGGTGGCACCGGACAACGTGCCGTCGGGGAGGCAACCCTCGACGCCGTGGACCAGGTCACCGGCGGTTCTGTGCGGGCGACGCTCGTTGCCGTCGCCGCCACCGACCTGGGCGAGTCGATGGTCGCCATGGCCCAAGCCGAACTCGAGCCTGATGGCCAGCGCTTGGTTGGCTCGGCCCTCGTGAAGGACTCCTCTCTGGAGGTCGCGACCGTTCGAGCCGTCCTCGACGCCGTCAACCGTACGATGGCCCTCCACCTCGACTGACTTGGGCATGTCCTCCCGCAGGAGGGATGGGACCCGCGAGCGCGGCGAGAGGGAAGGGGACCCGACCACCGACCCTCGACCCGCCGTAGGCTCGCTGCATGCGTGCCTGGTACCTGAACGAGACCAACGGACCCGAGTCGTACACCTTTGGTGAGATCCCGACCCCCGAACCCGGACCCGGTGAGGTCCGGGTCGAACTGAGGGCCTCCGGCCTCAATCACCTGGACCTCTGGGTCTCGAAGGGAATGCCTGCTCCCCACCACTTCCCCCATGTCGCCGGTGGGGACGGGGCCGGCGTGATCGAAGCAGTCGGCGAAGGCGTCGACCACCCCCACGTCGGGGACGAGGTCGTCATCAACCCGACCGTGTCGTGGAAGGGGGGCAACGCCCAGATCCTCGGAGAACACGCCCCCGGCACCATGGCCGAGTACGTGGTCGTCCCGGCGGCCAACGTGCTGCCGAAGCCCACGCGGCTGAGCTGGGAGCAGGCCGGCACGTTCGCCCTCGCGACCGGCACCGCCTGGCGGATGCTCCGGCGGGCACGACTGCACGACGAGGCGAAGGTCCTCGTGGTCGGTGTCGGCGGCGGCGTCTCGTCGGCGGCCCTCTCCATCGCAGTTGGCATGGGTGCCCAGGTGTGGGTGACGAGCCGGGACGAGGCGAAGATCGCCAAGGCGATCGAGCTCGGCGCCCAGGGCGGATTCGACTCGTCGACCGAGTTCGCCCGCGACGTGAAGGCGGCGACCGGCGGCGGCGTGGAGATCGTCGTCGAGAACGTGGGTGCGCCGACCTGGGTGCAGGCGACCCGGTCGCTGGTCACGGAGGGTCGGCTGGTGACCTGCGGCTCAACGGGCGGGACGAAGGTGGAGGTCAGCATCCCCTACTTGTTCTTCAAGCAATTGGAGCTGATCGGCTCGACGATGTTCGACCCCGACGACTTCGCCGAGGTCCTGCAGATGGTGGACCTGGGACGCATCCCGACCCACGTCGACCGGGTGTTCGACTTCGATGATGTGCCCGCCGCACTGGAGCATCTCGGGTCGGGGTCCCAGTTCGGAAAGGTCGCGATCTCGCGCTGATCCAAGTTTCACAAAGGAGAGCGACCCCTATACTTCGGCGCCGCAGCGATCTGCTGCACTCGTCAGTCACCGGTCGATGGCCGGCAACGACGGACGGGGGCGTGGTGAAGCCAGGAGTTCACGCCAGCCTGTCAAGCTGGAGGTCGCGGGTTCGAATCCCGTCGTCCCCGCCACGAGGCCCCGCCGGGGCCTCGTCGCACATATGAGGTCAGGTAGCTCAGCTGGCAGAGCGCCGGTCTGAAAAACCGGAGGTCGGCGGTTCGATCCCGCCCCTGACCACCTTTCCCTTCTGCACCCTCGTCCTCGTCGCGCTTCGAGGACCCCGGGTCGTCTTTGCCCAGGCGTTCAGCGCCAGTCGTCGATGATGCCGATGGCGCCATCGAGGATGGCCGCAACCTCGTCCGCGGATCCGGACTGGCGTGCGACCAGATTGGCCGCAAGTACCGCAGCTTCCAACAGGCTCAGGCGCGCCTCGACCCGCTCCGAGGGCATGGCTCCACTGGCAGCTGCTCGCTGGAGCGCGGCTCGGAGGCCCGTCTCCAACATCTCCCGGTAGCGGGCGGACGCCTCGGGGAGCGCGCCGCCCACCATGTCGTTGACGATCAAGCAGCCGTCCGAGTCGTCCCTCGCTCCAACGCCGGACCGCAGCCGTTCGAAGAGCGCAGCCAACGAGTCCAACGGGTCACCAGCATCGGCGAGCAGCGGCCCGAAGAGCCCGCGTTCGGCCGAGTCGAGATAGGCCGACGCCGCACGCTCGAAGAGCCCCTTCTTCCCCCCGAGACTGTTGTAGAGAGTCGACCGGTCGACACCGGTCGCTTCCTCCAGATCGGCGAGCGTCGTCGCCTCGAAGCCGTTGGCGATGAACACGGGGATGGCAGCTTGGACCACAGCCGCTTCGTCGTATTGCCGCGGTCGGCCCCGGCTCCGGCCGGAGGGCTTCCGAATGTCTCTTGACTTCTGCACCATGTGGTGCGTATATTGCCGTGAGTATTCCACACTGTCCAGTGCATAAAGGAGGATTCGCATGGCGGATGACGCAAAGCCGAATAGACCACCCGAGGGGCCGGACCTCTTCGTGGAGGTCAACAGGCACGTCGCAGCACCCCCCGACCGGGTCTGGGAGGTCATCGGCCGGCAGTTCGCAGACATCGCCGCCTGGTCTCGAACCGTGCGCGAATCCCGGCCGCTGACGCTCGACGAAGTCGGACACCTCCGCGTGGCGCCGGGCGCCCCGGTGCCGGGTCGAGAGACGATTTCGCCGGCCGCCACTTTGCGCGAAGTCCTCGTCGATTGGAACGACACAGAGAGGACGTACGCGTTCGACACGCTCGGCCTACCTCGCCTCCTGCGCGGGGCCACGAATCGCACCCGGGTCGAACCAGATGATGACGGCGGTGCCATCGTATCCTTCTCCGTCCACATCGTCGTCCACCCCGCCCTGTCGCCTCTCCGGCCGCTGCTGCGCCGCCGGATGACCCACACCTTTGGAGGGGTGTTGGCCGACCTCAAGGACCACGTCGAGGCAGCGGTTCGATCGTGAGCGCAGCCACCGCCAAGCCCGCGCGGGTCGACGCGGTGCCGACGTGGGTGGTCGCCCTGTCAGTCATGGTCCTCCTGGGCACCGCGCTGCTGTTTGGGCTCGTGCCACTGATCTCGCCGCACACGGCGTTCCCCACGGCAGGGGACGGCGGGGACTTCCCGATCCGGTTCTTCGCTATCCGGCACCTGGCGTTCGCGGCACCCCTGCTGTATGGGATCGCGAAACGAGACCGGACCGTCCTGGCGACGATGTACGCGGTATTCACGGTGATGGCCGTCCTCGATGTGCTGGCGCTGGGAGTCAACGGCTACCCGCTTCCCTACGGGTCCGACATCAGCGGTTGGGCGGCCGCCGGGGTTGCGACGGTCGTCTTCGTCGTCCCGATGTCCGCCGGATTCCGCGCCCTGACTTCGCCACGATCTCGATCGGCATGACGGCCACCGGCCGATTCGCCGGTTTCCCACGTCCCGGGCACCAAGGTGCGGCGCCCTCCCCCCACCCCGGCCAGGTGCCATTCCAGGTGCCATTCGGCAGGCTCACCACACCCCAGCGGATCCCAACACATCCCACGTAGCCCATGGAATGGGGCCCACTGGGATGTACGGGGACGTAGCGCGACCACCCTGACAGGTCTGAAGAACCGGAGGTCGGCGGTTCGATCCCGCCCCTGACCGCCAACACCCAGGAGGAACCCTCGCCTCGGCGGGGGTTTCGGCGTCTGGCCCCGGGTCGAGGCTGATGACGTCCATGCCGACGACGCCAGAAGGAAGCCTCCGGCGATCCCAGACCGGTCACCGAGGCCAAGCCGGTTCACGTAGTCGGATGTTTCGAACTCGGGAAGGCTGGGAGCCCACCTGGGCCACGACCCGAATCGACACCGACAGCTTCAGTCAGGCCGTCCATGTGAGATACGCCTCCGCCAGGCGGAGCCACGGGCAACGGTGGTCGCCAAGTGCGCCGATACCAGGCCGTGGCGAGATCCGTTGTCCGCGTGTCTCCTTATCAGAGCGACCGTCAAGACGCGGTCCACTGAAAGGAATCAATCCAATGAAGCGCTATCTGACCATGATCGCCGCACTGGTGGCGGCACTACTCGTGCTGACCGCCTGTGGTGGCGACACCGAAGACACCACCACGACCGAGGCGATGGACGAGACCACCACGACCGAGGCGATGGAAGAGTCGAACACGATCGCCGACATCGTGGCCGGCAACGAGGACTTCTCGACGCTGCTCGCCGCCGTGCAAGCGGCCGACCTCGTCGATGACCTCTCGGACCCCGATGCAACGCTCACCGTATTTGCCCCGACCAACGACGCCTTCGCGGCGGCGATCGAGGCGCTCGACACCACTCCCGAGGACCTGTTGGCGTCCCCCGACCTCGCAACGATCCTGCTCTACCACGTACTCGGCGAAGTCGTCACCTCCGGTGACATTGCCGATGCCGGCGTCGAGGAGATCGAGGTCACGACCCTCGAGGGCTCGGTACTGATCGTCCTCGTCGGCGACGACGGCACGGTTGGCTTCAGCGGAAGCGAAGCCGTGGTGACCACGCCCGACATCGAGGCCGACAACGGTGTGATCCACGTCATCGACGGCGTGCTCCTGCCCCCGTCCTCCGACGTCTGATCCGAACCCTTCCTCCAGAGCGAGTGACCCCCGCCCAGGCGGGGGTCACCCCGCGTCTGGGTCGCCGTCCGGACTGAGGTGCAACCAACTAGCGCCAAGCGGCGTCCTCGATGTCCACACCCGGGAACGAGTGCCCAAGGATCGCACGGAGTCCCTCGGTGTCGACATCGAGTTCGTCGAACCAGCCCTGGCGGTTGCCGGCACGAAGGAAGCCGTAGGTCGGCGCGTTCTGGGTCGTCTCCATGCCGGGACCGTCCCGCCGAAGAGCAGGCCGTCGTCAGCGAGGACGTTGGCGACGTGCTCGACCGCGGCGCGACCTCCGAGCAGTTCATCGATCGGTGTGGGTCGTGTCGTGGGTCGGGACCGCAGCGAGCTTTCGGAGAGACTCATACATCACCGGCATCCGGAGGAATTCGTCCGGTAGCGGCACCTCGAGGGTGGCCATCCCGTCTCGTGCCGGCACCTCGACCGCACCGGCGGCAGTCAGGTGTCCGAGCGTGTTCTTGTTGGAGGGATGTACGTGTGCCCGGAACCGCTCGATCCCGTTGGCTCTGGCGGCGTCGGACAGCGCTCGGAACAGGATTCGTCCGAGTCCTTTGCTCTGGTAGTCGTCGACTACGGCGATCGCAGCTTCTGCGACGGTTGGGACGTCCGGGTCACGTATGTAGCGAGCAATCCCCACCCCTGGTGTTTCTGCATCGTCCAAGGCCTCGGCTCCCCAGGCGAAGTGGCTGTCGTAGTCGATCTCGGTGAGGTAGGTGAGCTCCCACTGGGTCAGCGACGACTTGGTCTGCATGAACCGGAGGAAGCGGGACTGAGCAGACAGATGCTCCCACCCTTCGACGACTCGCTCCCTGTCCTTGGGCGCCAGCGGACGGACCCGGACCGGCGTGCCGTCGCCCAGTTCGGCGGTGAACGCCAGATGCTCGACGTATTCGTTGACATCTGCGGGTAGGCCCTCGTGATCCATCACGCATTGTCACCCCCGGGCCGTGACTCTGCGAATGGACAACTGCTCGTGGCCTTCGATCTCGAGTGGGACCGACGTTTCTAGCCTGAACCACCTCCATGAGCTCACCACCTGACCGATCCGGACTCGAACGGCGCGCCCTACTCCTCGAGTACGGGACGATCGCCTGGAACGTCGGCGAGGCGGTCCTCACCATCGCGCTCGGATCGGTGGCAGGATCACTCGCCCTGATCGGCTTCGGCACCGTCTCGGTCGTCGAGGTGTTCGCGTCGGGTGTGGTCGTCTGGCACGTCCGCGCCGGCGACGAGGGCGACCATCGCGGACGGACTCGGGTCGCCCTTCGGCTCATCGCGGCCGCCTTCGCGCTTCTCGGCCTGGCCCTTCTGGTCGCTGCCGGGAGCGACATCCTCAACCAGCGCACTCCCGGGGAATCGATCTGGGGGATCGTGTACCTGGCGATCACGGCCGCCGTCATGTTCGGACTCGCGATCGCGAAGCGCCGGACCGCCGACGGGCTCGACTCCGACCCGCTCCGATCAGAAGCCACCGTCACGCTCCTCGACGGCGCCCTCTCGATCACGACGTTGCTCGGCCTCGCCCTGAACGCCTACCTCGGCTGGTGGTGGGCCGACCCACTCGCTGCTGGGCTCGTCGGCTTCGCCGCGCTCAACGAAGCCCGCGAGGCCTGGGCTGAATCCACCGAGTAAGGTCCGACGCAACAGGCCATCCGAACCGCCACCTCAGGAGTCGTCGGGCTCTTCCGACTCGTCCTCGTCGGGTTCGTCCGGGTCTTCATCGTCCGGTTCATCGGGCTCGTCGGGTTCGTCGGGTTCATCACTCCCGTCATCTTCCGAATCGACCGTCGTCACACTTCCACCCGAGGATCCAGCGGTGGTCTCGGTGGGCTCCGCCACCGTCGTCGAGGTCGGCTCCGGAGGCAGTTGGTCGTCATCCATCTCGTCGTCGAGCTCGAACTCCGACGGCACGGCGACGCCCCCGACGCACACGACGTCCACGACGTTGACCTCGTCCGGCTCGGCGAACTCGACGCGAACGAGCTGGGGGCCGGACTCCAGGATCGAGAGCGTGTAGCCACCGGAGGGCCGGGCCCAGAGCAACGTGATCGTGTCGTCCGCTGCGCACTCGACGGCCAAGGCCCCGTCGTCCACATCGAACTCGGAGACCCGGCCACCGGTCGGGGACGTTGGCACCGGGGCGAGGACCGCCTCCGGCGGTGAGGCAACGTCGTCGACCACGGCCACGGCGGCAAACCCGAGACCGGTGGCGGCCGCGGTGGCCGCCAGCCAGACAGCGATGAAGAGGAACTTGCGCATCCCTCCGACGGTAGGGCCCGACAGGCAAAGGGGCACGCCGTACTTGGTTAAGGCTCCCCTAAGCCTGCGGAACCCAAGGAACTCGCCGGTACGCTCCGCGCATGGCCACGGTGCTCTTGATCGAGGACGACCAGCGCATTCGCGAGCTCGTCGCGAGCCGCCTTGCCGGGCATGGCTTCGCCGTGAGAACGGCCGAAGCCGGACTCCAGGGGCTCGAGTCCTTGCTCGCCGATCCCCCGGACGTCGTGGTGCTGGACCTGGGGCTCCCCGACATCGACGGCGTAGACCTCCTGAGAATGATCCGAACCGGCCACGACCTGCCAATCGTCGTCGCCACCGCACGGGATGACGAGGCAGAGATCGTTGGAGTACTCGACGCCGGCGCTGACGACTACGTGGTGAAACCCTTCTCGGCAGAGCACCTCGCCGCCCGGCTCCGTGCCGTCCTCCGCAGATCAGGCGGGACCGCCGAGGCAGGCCTGCTCGTCGTCGGTGAACTGGAGATCGATCCCGCCGGTCGGGTCGCCATCCTGGCCGGGTCACAGCTCGACCTCACCCGTCGCGAGTTCGATCTCCTCGAGCACCTCGCCCGCAACGCCGGCACGGTCGTCTCCCGGGCAGATCTGCTCGCACAAGTCTGGAACCAGCCGTACGGCGGGAGCGACAAGACCATCGACGTCCACCTCTCGTGGCTCCGACGCAAGCTCGGGGAGACGGCTGACAATCCCCGCTACCTGCACACGGTCCGCGGCGTCGGCGTGAAACTGGCGCCCCCGGAATGAGACGCCAGATCGTCGGGGTGGCCGTCGCGGTCACGACGATGGTCGTGGTCGCCTTCGCCCTGCCGCTCGCCGTGACGACCCGCAACCTGGCACACCAGGCTGCCGCCTCGGAGGTCGAGTCGGCCGCAGAGACGCTTGCCAGGGACACCGGGATAGAGATCGCCACCGGTGGCGACGTCACCGCCTTGGTCGATGACGGCCGGCTCCCCGCCGGCATGAGCGGGGCGATCGCCTTGGATGGCGCCACCCACGGCCAGCCACCATCCGACCCGACGCTCCTCACGGACGCGTCTGCCGGAACCGGGGTGTCTCGTCGAACCCCGAACGGTGTGGCCGTCGCCTTGCCGATCGCCGGTACCGATGGTTCGACAGTCGCTGTGGTGGCGATCGAGGGGAGCGACGATGGGAGCCGGGCAACGGCAATCGCCTGGGGTGTTCTCGGGGGCCTCTCCCTACTACTCATCGGGCTGGCGACCTTCGTCGCCGACCGACTGGCCTCGGGTCTGGTCGGATCGGTCGACGACCTGGCCATCGGCGCCGAGGCGCTCTCGTCCGGAGACCTCGATGCCCAGGTCCCGGCGACCGGACCACCCGAGGTACGCACCGTCGCCAACGCGCTGAACGAGCTCGGGAGCCGCATCCGCGCACTCCTCCGACAAGAACGAGAGGACGTTGCCGACCTCGCACACGAGCTGCGAACGCCGCTCGCCGCCCTGCGCCTCGACGTCGAGGGCACCAGCGCAGAGCAATCTGTGATGGACCTCTCGGGCGCCGTGGACGAGGTGATCCGCGAGGCTCGCCGCCCGATGTCGGAAGGGTCGGGCGTCGCCCGGTGCGACGCCGTCGAGGTCACCGCCGATCGGGTCCGTTTCTGGTCGGCGCTCGCCGAGGACGAGGGCAGGCGGTTCGAGTTCACGAGCGCAGCGAGCTCGACCTGGATCGGCATGGATGCCGCCACCTGCACGACCGTGATCGACGCACTTCTCGGGAACGTGATCGAGCACACGGACCCGCCGGCCGGTGCACGGGTCCGGATCCTGGGCGGGGATCGGACGGAGATCCTCGTCGAAGACGACGGTCCCGGATGGCCCGACGCCGACGTGCTCGAGCGGGGTCGATCCCGTGGTGGCGGGACCGGCCTCGGCCTCGACATCGTGCGCCGCCGGGTCGAGGCGGCCGGCGGGCAGCTCACCACCCACCGGGCTGCTTCCGGTGGGGCTGGAATCCGCCTCTCGTTCCCCTGAAGACTTCGGAAGTCGTTGCCGTCGCCTTAGCGAGCCGTTAGGCACCCGACCGAGACCATGTGGGTACCCAATGAGGAGAGTCCCACATGAAGAACGGAGTCGGTCCCAAGACGATGGTCATCGGGCTGGTGCTGGGCGTGTTGTCCGTCCCGGCGCTGGTACTTGCCGCCACGACGGCGTTCGGCCCGGACGACGACGTCGACGCACTCGAAGCGTCCACCACCACGATGGTCGTGGCGTCCACGATCCCCGATGACGAACCAACGACGACGTCCACCACTCTGGACACAGGTACCGACGCGGCCGAGGACTTGGCCGATGCATGCGGCGACGATGGACTCGCCCTCGTGATGGCCGAAGCCGATGGCTCCATCACGGAGATCCAGCAAGCAGCGCTGGACGCTCTGCGACCAATCTGCGAAGAGGCCGGCCTGGCGCTCCCGGCGCCGACAGCTCCTTCCCCGGTCGTGGTCGAGACGGTCGTCGAGACCGTGATCGAGGCGTCATCTGGGCCGGCGGCGAGCGCTCCCACCGGCGGGTACGAGGACGACGACCACGACGACGACGACGACCACGACGAGGACGACCACGAAGACGAGGACGACGACCACGACGAGGACGACGAAGACGACGACGAAGACCACGAGGACGACGACTGATGCCCCGATGGCTCGAGTTCGCCGTGATCGGCCTCGGCATCGTGGTCGCCGTCGGGGCGCTCTGGCGGACGATCGCCGAGCCGCTCGGCGCTGCGCCAACCGAACCAAGCGTCCCGGTCAACATCACGGCTCCCGTTGTCGATGAGGTCGAGGTCACGGTTCCGACCCCGGCTCCCGCCGACCTCCCCGGGGTGCCGCCCTCGGTCGGCGCCGTGCTGTCCACCGCCGGCAACACCACATTCCTCGCTGTCGACCGCTTGGGAGCCGAACTGCCGGCGTCGGTCGTGTCGGTCCTGGTGGAAGCCGAAGCCACGCTGCGGATCGCCGAGGAGTCCCCATGATCCGCAAACGCTTTCCTACCGAGCGACGCCGCCGCATCGTCGGCTGGACGACCTTGGCCATTGCGTGGGTCACTGCGCTGGTTGCCAGGGGCGCTGCAGCTCCTGCCGCACCAAGTGAGCAGGTCGCACCGGAGCCGACCATCGTCCAGCCCGAGCTTCTTGCGACGCCGGCCCCATTGCCAACCCTCCCCGCCGAAGGTTTGGTCGTGCTGCACTACACGCCGGTCCCGAAACCGGAGGCCGAGGTACGTCGCGTGGTCGTCACGAGGACGGTCGCAGCTCCTGCCTCGCCGGCGCGGCCGACCACCGTCTCGAGCAGCGGATCATGATCGGGGAGTCGTTCGACGCCATGGGAACGACGATCGACGTGCGGACGGCAGACGAGGACGGCATCACTGCCACCCGACGGTGGTTCGAGGAAGTCGAGGCCGAGGCAAGCCGATTCCGACCAGCTTCGGCGCTCAGCGTCATCAACCGCAGCCGGTTCACCTCGGTTGACGCCCCGCCACTCCTCGCGAGGCTGCTCGGAGCGGCTTGGGAGGTGCGGAGCCTCACCGGCGGCCTCGTGGATCCCGTGGTTGGCGGCGATGTCATCCGTTGGGGCTACGACCGTTCATTCCCCGACCTTGCCGAGGTCGAAGCGCCTGTCCCGGGCGACGCCGACGCCTGGTGGTCGATAGACGGCACGACGGTGACGCGTCCCCCCGGAACGCTGCTGGACCTCGGAGGCATCGCCAAAGGGTGGGCCGCAGACCGGGCGGTCGAGTCGGGACTCGCCGCCATCGTCTCGGCGGGCGGGGACGTCAGGTCGACCCATCCCGACGCCACCGTCGAGGTGGAGGACCCGCAAGGTCACGTCGTGGCCGAGGTCCTGGTCGGCCGCCGAGCCCTCGCCACGAGTTCCGTGGCCCGGCGCCGCTGGCGTGCAGGGCATCGAGAGGCACACCACCTGATCGACCCCAGGACGGGCGATCCCGTCGTCGGACCGATCGTCAGCGCAACGGCAGTCGCCGCCAGGGCGACCTGGGCGGAGGGAGCGGCCAAGGCCACCCTCATCCACGGCGTGGATGGGCTGGACTGGGCGTCGCGTCAACCGTGGATCGACGGAGCAATTGCTGTGTGGGCCGACGGGTCGGTCTACGCGACGAATGGCTTGGAGCTGGCGGCATGAGCGTCGAGTGGCTCCTGATCCGCGGATCCGGGCTCGTCGCCTATGGGCTCTTGGCGGGCTCGATGGCATGGGGCTTGGTCCTGTCGATGCGGGCACGGCCGAGGGCCGTGAAATCGCTGACCACGGTCCACGAAGGCCTTTCGGTCGGGGCGCTGCTGGCGACCGTCCTCCACATGGGAGCGCTCTGGACCCACGACTACCTGGAGTTCACGATGGCCGAACTGCTCGTGCCCGGCGTGAGCGATTGGCGGCCGATCTCGGTGGCGTGGGGCGTGTTGGCCTTCTACGGCATGGTCATCGTCACCGCGAGCTTCTACCTGAGATCCCGCATAACACAGCGCTATTGGCGACTCCTCCACTTCGGCGCCTTCGGCGTCTTCCTGTCCGGTCTCGTCCACGGCCTCTGGTCGGGCACCGACACCAGCCATCCCGTCGTGTTGGCGATGTACATCGGCACCGTGTCGGCCGTGATCATCCTCTTGGGGATGCGGGTGGCCCGTGAGTTGGGCGTCGACAGCCCGACCGCAGAACGCACCTCAGCCTGAGGGCAGCGCCCATCCGGCCGGCGCTCGACGCGCTTGGTTCGTCACCCCTCCCCTAACCGGGGATGAACGGGTACCACTGGGC
>JAHEFX010000115.1 GCA_024639975.1 bacterium | reverse complement strand
GGGCAGTGGCAAGGGCGTCGTGATCACGACCGTCCACGACCTGGGCGTCCCAGCCCTCCACCGTGAAACGAGATGCGATCCCGCCTCCCCATCCGAGGAGTGAGGACTGGTTGTCGACCACAATTGCGGTGAGTCGACCGAGTCCCAGGCGTCCGGCGAGGGCGATCGCCTCGTGCACGGAGCCCTCGTCGAGCTCACCGTCGCCCATGAGCACGAACGAGCGACCCTCGTCGCCCCGGATGACCCTCCCGACGGTTGCGCCTATGGCGAGGGCAAGGCCATGGCCGAGGGAGCCCGACGAGATCTCGACGGCGTCGATCAGTCGGCGGTCGGGGTGGTGGCCGAGTGGGGAGTCGAACGAGGCGAACCCGTCCAACGATTCGACGTCGAGCAAGCCTCTTGCGGCGAGGACGGCGTAGTAGGCGGTGGGACCGTGACCCTTGGACAGGTAGAACCGGTCGCGATCGGGGTGGTCCGTGCCGGGGATGTCGAGGACTCGGTCGTACAACGTCCAGACGATGTCGAGGGTCGAGTGGGATGCCGGATCGTGCTTCTCGTCGCCCGTCATCCGCTCCAGCAGGTCCGGAAGGGCGTCGTAGTCGAAGGCCTGTGTCGTGGTCATGGCACCAACGTACGACTTCAAGTTATGTTGAAGTCAAGGAGGAAGTCGTGGCGAAGCGTTTCACCATCGGGGAAGTGGCCGAACGGACCGGCGTGGCGACGTCGGCGCTCCGGTTCTACGAGGGGCGGGGACTCATCTCGTCGGAGCGCACAGACGGCAACCAACGCCGATACCCACCAGCCGTCCTTCGGACCGTCTCGGTCATCCGGGCAGCCCAAGAGGTCGGCATCACCCTCCGCGAGGTCGGGGAGGCCCTGGCCGAACTGCCCCACGAGCATGCCCCCAGCGGGGACGAGTGGGCGGCGATGGCATCGGTTTGGCAGGCGAGGCTCGACGAGCGCATCGCGCTCCTCGAGGGCCTGCGCGACGAACTGGACGGCTGCATCGGCTGTGGCTGCCTGTCGCTCGAGTCCTGCGGCATCTTCAACCCGGACGACGGCGCCCGGCGCGGCGGTTCCGGCGCCAGATACCTCTACGGGGACGATCGGGTGGCCGGTGTGTGAACGCCCCGGCCGGTAGCGTCGCCCCATCACAGGGAGGAGGTGATGCGATGCGACGTCCGAAAGGCCGACTGACGGCCCCCCTGGTTCGCAAGGACGGCCAACTGGTCGAGACGACCTGGGACGAGGCCCTGGCTGCAGCAGCCGAGGGACTGGGCCGGCACGGCGGCGATTCCTTCGGGATGTTCAGCTGTTCGAAGGCGACCAATGAGGTCAACTACGTCGCCCAGAAGTGGGCACGAACCGTGATGGCCTCGAACAACATCGACAGCTGCAACCGCACCTGACACGCTCCTTCCGTCGCCGGTCTGGCGACTGTGTTCGGAGCCGGCGGCGGCACCAGTTCCTATGCGGAGATCGAGGAGACCGACGTCATCTTGATGTGGGGCTCCAACGCCCGTGAGGCCCACCCGATCTTCTTCCACCACGTCCTCAAGGGCGTGCACAACGGTGCGCGCCTGTTCGCGATCGACCCACGAAGGACTGCGACTGCCTCATGGGCGGACCTCTGGCTCGGGATCGACGTCGGGTCGGACATCGCCCTGGCCAACGCGGTCGGCCGCCACATCATCGAAGAGGGCCTCCACAGGACCGACTTCATCGACGCCGCGACCACGGGCTTCGACGCGTACGCCGAGGCCGTCGACCGCTACACCCTCGAGCACGCGGCGCGGATCACCGGCGTCCCGGCCTCGGCGATCGCCGAGTTGGCGACCGCCTACGCGACCGCCGGTACCGCACAGCTCTGTTGGACACTCGGCATCACCGAGCACCACAACGGCACCGAGAACGTGCACGCCCTCATCGACCTCGCCCTCTTGACCGGCCATGTCGGTCGCTGGGGGTCGGGGCTCGTGCCGATCCGGGGGCAGAACAACGTGCAGGGCGGCGGCGACATGGGCGCCTTGCCGAACAAGCTCCCCGGCTTCCAGGATGTCGAGGACGACACGATCCGTTCCCGCTTCGAGTCCGCCTGGGACGCCGCCATCCCAACCCGCTCCGGCAAGCACATCAGCCTCATGAACGAGGCGATGGACGAGGGGGAGATCCGCTGCCTGTACGTCCTCGGCGAGAACCCGATGCAGTCGGAGGCGGACGGTTCGGCGATGGCCCGGCGCCTGGAAGGACTCGACTTCATGGTGGCCCAGGACATCTTCCTGACCCGGACCGCCGAGCTCGCCGACGTCGTCCTCCCGGCGGCTGGCTGGGGGGAGACCGAAGGCACGGTCACCTCCTCGGAGCGACGGGTCCAGCGGTCCCGCAAGGCCATCGATCCCCCGGGCTCGGCCCGCGACGACATCGACATCCTTGCCGGCCTCGCCCGCGCACTCGGCCATGACTGGGACGACCGACCTGCCAAGGACCACTGGGACGAGCTGCGATTGCTCTCCCCGATGCACGCCGGGATGTCGTACGACCGCCTCGAGGCCGAGGGCGGGCTCCAATGGCCGTGCCCCGACGAGGCCCACCCGGGCACACCCTTCCTGCACGGTCGCCTGTGGGACCGTCCGCTGACCTCGAAACGAGCGCCATTCGTGGCCACCGAGTTCGTGCCACCGGTGGACGAGTTGGACCACGACTACCCCATTCGGCTCACGACCGGCCGCCGCCTCGACTCCTACAACACGGGCGTCCAGTCCGGGAAGTACAGCTCCCCGCGACGGATCGGCGGCTCGATCGACCTGTCGTCGACCGATGCCTCGAACCTCGGCGTCGAGGAGGGCGACACCGTCCGGGTGATCTCGCGCCGGGGCGAAATCTCGGCCCCGGTCCGCATCGACCCGACCCTGCGAGCCGGGCTCGCCTTCATGTCGATCCACTTCCCGGACGACACCGACGTGAACCAGCTCACCATCGACGCCTGGGATCCCAAGGCCGGCACCGCCGAGTTCAAGGCGACCGCCGTCCGGGTGGAGGCCTGATGGACCTGCGCCTCCTCAGCGAACGGCCATCGGCCGAGGAGCGATCGGCGGTGGACGCCCTGCTCGGGTCGCCAGAACGAGGCGACGGCAGGGTCGCCGTCGGCGGGCACGCCGTGCGGGCTCGGCGGCACCTCTTGCTCCCGGCGCTCCACGCACTCCAGGACGCGGCCGGGGCGATCACCCGGGGCGGGGTTGCCTACATCTCGGAGCGGCTGTCGATCCCACCGACCGACGTCTTCGGCGTCGCCTCCTTCTACGAGCTGTTCGAAGTCGACGGTCCCGGCGGTGTCACGGAACGTCCGTGCGACGACATCGCCTGCATGGGCCGAGGAGTAGCTCCGGTCGGCGCCGGCACCCACGTCGAGCCGAGCGCCTGCCTTGGGCAATGTGATCGCGGACCCGCCGTCCTCCGCCACGAACCCGGACGCGGCTACACGGTTCGGACCGGCGGGGCGATTGGTGGCCCCATCCACCAGCCACGGTCCCAGCTCCGGCTCCTGCGTCGTGTGGGCGCGGTCGACCCGACCTCGCTCGATGCCTACCTCGATAGCGGTGGGTTCGAAGCGCTGGCCAAGGCCAAGGCGATGGGAGGCGAGGCCGTCATCGCCGAGCTGGAAGCGTCAGGCCTGCGGGGCAGGGGCGGTGCCGCCTTCCCCGTCGGACGCAAGTGGGACGGGGTCCGCCGGGCCGCCGGCGACAAGGTCGTGATCGCCAACGGCGACGAGTCCGAGCCAGGGACCTTCAAGGATCGAGTGGTCATGGAGGACGATCCGTTCGCCGTCGTCGAGGCACTCGCCCTTTTCGGCTTCGTGACTGGGGCGAAGGAAGGCTTCATCTACGTGCGCGGTGAGTACCCGACTGCCGCCGCGCGGCTGGAGGCAGCGGTCGCCGCTGCGGGTGAGCGGGGTCTCCTCGACCTGGCGATCGAGGTCCGGCGAGGTGCCGGTGCCTACATCTGTGGTGAGGAGACGGCGCTCTTCGCCTCCATCGAAGGATTCCGGGGCGAGCCGCGCCAGAAGCCACCGTTCCCGAATGAGGCCGGGGTCTTCGGCCGTCCCACCGGGATCAACAACATCGAGACCCTCGTCACCGTCCTCGAGGTGCTCCGGATCGGCGGCGCAACCTTCGCCGAGCTCGGCACGGAGGGCTCCACCGGCCCGAAGCTCTTCTGCGTCTCGGGCGATGTCGACAGGCCCGGGGTGTACGAGGTCGAGTTCGGGGCCACCGGACGGGACCTCCTCGACCTCGCCGGCGGCGTGGCCGCGGGCCGAGCCCTCGGCGCGGTCCTGTTCGGCGGTGCCGCCGGTGTCTTCGGCGGCGATGACGCACTCGACGTCCCCCTCACGTTCGAGGACACCCGAGCCGCCCGCCTGACCATCGGGGCAGGCGCACTCATCGTGTTCGACGACACCACCGACTTCGAGCCGGTGGTGGAGCGGATCGCCCGGTTCTTCTCCGACGAGTCGTGCGGCCAGTGCGTCCCCTGTCGGGTCGGCACCGTTCGCCAGGGCGAGTCGCTGCAGCGGATGTTCTCGAACCCGGCGAGCACCCCGTTGGAGGTTCGGCTCCTCGGGGACCTGGCCAAGGCGATGGACGACTCCTCCATCTGTGGTCTTGGCAGGACGGCCTCGCTCGCCGTCCGCTCGGCCATCGACCTCGGTCTGGTCGGAGCCGCACATGGCTGATCTGACGCTCACCATCGATGGCGGGACGGTGACCGTGCCCGAGGGCTCGACGATCCTCGACGCCGTCCGCTCGGTGGGCGGTGACCTGCCGACCCTGTGCCACGGGCCCACCCTCGAACCGGCGAACGTCTGCCGGGTCTGCATGGTGGAGGTCGAGGGAGCCGGGGCTCTGGTACCCTCCTGCTCGCGGGTGGTCGACGAAGGCATGGTCGTGCACACCGACACCGATCGGGCCAGGCACAGCCGAACCGTCGTCATGGAGTTGCTCGCCTCGTCGGCCGACCTGGAGCGGGTCGACGACCGGTTCTCGGCCTGGATGGAGGATCACGGGGCGGACCCGGCGCGGTTCACCGGCGCCACCATCGAGGGCAGGCCCGCCAAGGTGCATGACGACCTGTACGTGCGCGACTACGCCCGGTGCATCCTCTGCTACCGATGCGTCGATGCCTGCGGCGAGCAACACCAGAACACCTTCGCCATCACCGTCGCCGGGCGTGGCTTCGATGCCCACATCTCGACCGAGTTCGACGTTGCGCTTCCCGACTCGGCGTGTGTCTACTGCGGCAACTGCATCGCGGTCTGCCCCACCGGGGCGCTCGAGGGGAAGATCGCCTGGGACATGAAGGAGGCGGGCACCTGGGACATCGACCGACAGGAGGTGACCCGGACCGTGTGTTCGTACTGCGGGGTGGGCTGCAACCTGGACATCCACACCCAGGAGGGGGCGATCGTCGACGTGACCTCCCCGGAGGACCACGACGTGACGCTCGGCAACCTCTGCATCAAGGGCCGCTTCGGATGGAGCTTCGTGGTCAGTGTCGATGAGTAGCGGGAGCGAGACCCGTCGAGTCGTCAGAGTGCGCGGCGACGCCATCGAGGTGGCCGACGAACTGGTCGTCGAAGCCCCGATGGAGATCCGCCTCGGCGGTGAGTCGGTCGCCGTCGTGATGCGGACGCCGGGACAAGACGAGGACCTGGCTCTCGGCTTCGCCCTGACGGAAGGGATCGTCTCCTCACCGGCAGATGTCGCCGAGGTCGATGCGGTGGACTCGGACCGGTGGGAGCTCCGGCTCTCGGACGGCGTCGAAGTGGACCCGAGCGGGTTCCAACGCAACTTCTATGCCACGAGCTCCTGCGGGGTGTGCGGGAAGGCATCGATCGACGCGATTCGAGTCGCCGGCGTCCGGCCGGCCCCCGGTCCCGCGGTCGGGGTCGACGTCCTGGCCGGTCTCCCCGAACGCCTCCGGGCCGAGCAGCGGCTCTTCGACGCCACGGGTGGCCTGCATGCCGCCGCGCTCTTCGATGTCGATGGGTCGCTGTCGGCCGTCAGGGAGGACGTCGGTCGCCACAACGCCGTGGACAAGGTCGTGGGCGCGTCGGCCCGACGGGTCTGGCCGATCCCGCCGAGGGGTCTCATTGTCTCGGGCCGGATCTCGTTCGAGATCGTGCAGAAGGCGGCGGTGGCCGGGATCGGGTTGGTCTGCGGCGTGTCGGCGGCCTCCAGCCTCGCCGTCGACCTCGCCGAGGAGTTCGGGATGACGGTGATCGGCTTCCTGCGCGACCCGGGCTTCACCCTCTACTGCGGTCCGGAGCGGGTCGGCGGGCTCTAGGCGCGGGGCGTCTTCGGGTTCGGGTAGAAATCGTCACGGTCGA